>JAZNUD010000092.1:0-57062 GCA_045592085.1 Acutalibacteraceae bacterium
TTTTGATTATCTTGAATCTCATTCCGAGGGCGGTCTTGTAATCAGCGACAAGGAAGGGGAGTGGTGCCTCGGAGATTGGTGCACACCCGTTTCCGTTATCCTGCCCGCACCGTTTATCAATAACTATTTCTATATCAAATCCCTCGGCAGATGCATTGAGATAGCAAAGGTTATCGGAAAAGACGGAGATATTCCTCTTTTTGAAGAACGCATAAAGCAGAGAAAAGATGCCGTGATGGCAGCTTATTTCAATAAATGGGACGGCAACTTCCTCGGCGGAGTTCAGGGCGCAAACGCCTTTGCCGTTGATATCGGTCTCGGTGACGAAAGAACCTATAAAAACATCGTCGCAAATTACAAAAAGAATACGGGCTACGATACGGGCATTTTCGGTACGGATATACTCACGAGAATTCTCTTTGAAAACGGTGACGGTCAGCTTGCAACCGACCTGCTTCTCTCTGAGAGCGTTCATTCCTTTGCCGAATGGAAAAAACGCGGCGCAACAACCTTCTGGGAATACTGGCCCGAATCACTTGTCGACCGTTCGCACAACCATCCGATGTTCGGTGCGGTTACGGCTTATCTTTACGATTATCTGCTCGGAATCAGAGCCAAAGACGGCTGTGCAGGCTATTCACAGATAACCGTCTCCCCCGTTATCGTCGATTCCGTAAACAGAATTGAGGGTCACAGAAATCTCAAATCGGGCAGAGTTTCGGTTGCATACGAAAAGCGTGACGGAAAAATCGATTTCGTCATCACAATCCCCGAAAATCTTCCTGCAGAATTTGTTTTCGGCAACGAAACCGTCTCTCTCCACGCAGGCGAAAACAGAATAACCAAATAAGATTTTTCTCTTAATCATCAAAAGCAACTTGATTTTTTTAAAACAAAAGCGTAAAATAAAAACACCAATTTTTATCCAGGGAGGAATAAAAATGTTCACAGCTTTCTCGGCAAAATTCATCGCATGGCTTATGAGCCTTCTGCTCACTCTCGGCACTACCTTCGGCTTTTTCGCAAAGCCCACAACAAAGAGTGCCGAAAACTACTATGACAGCAATATCAAAAACGTCATCTATCTTATCGGTGACGGTATGGGCTTCAATCACCTTGAGAAAACAAAGGCAGAAAAGCAGGTTTCACTCACCATGGACACCTTTGAATTCAAGGGCGAATCAATGACCCGCTCATTCTCCAACGCCACAACGGACAGCGCCGCAGGCGGCACCGCACTCGCAACAGGCGTCAGAACGGGTAACGGTATGGTCGGCGTATATTATCTCGATAAGAACGCCAAGTACTCATATCCCAAGAATCTCACAGAGCTTTGCATGGAGAGCGGAAAACTTACGGGTGTTGTCACAACAGACTACACCTCAGGCGCAACACCCGCATCCTTCTCCGCCCACGATCCCGACAGAGATAATGACGACACAATCTCCGACGATCAGCTCGCTTCGGGAATCGACCTCATCTGGGGTATGGCAAACGGCTACGTTACTGAAGATCTTGCAAAAGCAAACGGATACGAATATGTCGATACTTACAGTGAAATGATGGCTCTTAAAGAAGGCAGTGCAAGCTTCGGTCAGTTTTCAGGAGACCTCTGGGACCTCACTCCCTCCAACGAAAACGCTCCCATTCTTGAACAGATGGCAGTCAAGGCAGTTGACCTGCTTGACGATTCGGACGAAGGCTTCTTCCTTATGATTGAAGGAGCACATATCGACAAGCATTCGCACAGCAATGACGGCGAAAAGATGACAACCGCACTTGTTGAGTTTGACAGAACAATCAAGGCTATGCTTGATTACGCAAAGGCTGACGGCGAAACTCTTGTTGTTATCACCGCCGACCACGAAACAGGCGGAATCACACTCAAGGGTGATTCATATGAATTCACAAGAGGCGGCCATTCATCAGCAAACGTTCCCGTTCTTGTTTACGGCTCAGATAAGATTATCGCTTCGGGCGAAGTGCTCAACAACTACGAAATCCCTATCAGAATCGCTTATACTCTCGGCTTCACTGAAGCAGATTTCCCCGCAACCGTTTCAACAATTGCAGTTTACCGCAAAAAATATTAATTGGCAGTAGCAACAAAGGGCTGACTCACCGTTGTGAGTCAGCCCTCTTTTTATGTATGATATCTTTTTGCTCTTTCAAATTCCTCGGGTGTACCATAGCCCTCTGCAAGATTTTCGTTAATAAGCGAAACAATCTCATCGTGAAGTCTGCTGTTGGCCTCCTCAACGGTAAGTCCCTTGGTGGAGAATGGCTTTCCGATTCTTGCGGCAAGGGTTTTGCTTCTGAATTTATATTCACCCGTAACCGCAACGGGCACCATCATCGCCTCGTTTTTGCAGGCAAGAGATGCTGCTCCGAATTTGAAAGGACCAAGCAATTCGTCAGTTTTGTTTCTTGTACCCTCGGGGAAAATTCCGAGTGCTCCGTCATTGGAGAGAACGGCATTTGCAAGAGCCTTTGCCTCCTCATCGTGGCCGTTGCGGTTAACGCAAATGCAACCCACGAGCTTGAAAAACCACGCAAACGAGCCCTTGAAATACTCGGATTTCGCCATATAGTTTATGGGACGGCGTGTTCCCCTGGCAGCAAGACATTGGTCAAGCACGTGCTTATGATTGCTGCAGATAACAACCGCACCCTTTGAAGGAATGTTTCCCTTGCCGAAAACCTTCGGGCTGTAATAGAAGCAAAACAGAGGCATAAGCAGCGGCTTCATAAGTCTGAATCCCCAGACCCTCGGCTTTTTAACCATCAGCAGACAGCCTCCTTTTCGCTCTCTCTCTGAAGTTTCATAAAGTCGATTTTGTTATATGCAGTCTTGGGAAGAACGTCAACAAACTCATATTTATAAGGCACGCTGTAATGCATGAGCTTCTTCTTGCAGTGTGCTCGGATTTCTTCCTTTGTTTCGTCGTTCTTTTCTTTGCCGTTTTTAAGAACGATATATGCCTTCGCAACCTCTTTCTTATACGGGTGAGGAACGGAAACAACCACGCACTTATCAACGTAATCAAGCTCCTCAACAACGCTTTCAATCTGTGTGGGATAAACGTTGAAGCCTGATGTGATCATCATTCTCTTGATTCTGAGTTTATAATGAATGAAACCGTCCTCGTCAATCATAGCCATATCACCCGTATGAAGCCAGGTCTTTCCGTCCGCATGTGTACAAAGTGCGGCGGCGGTTTCTTCGGGATTGTTTCTGTAGCCGATCATAACCGTCGGTCCGCTTACGCAAAGCTCACCGTCCTCGTTTGCAGGAAGAACGTTGGTTGTGCCGGGCTCAACGATGCACATTTCCGTGCCGATAAGAGGCTTGCCGATTGTTCGTGATTTATAATTATCTCCGACCGAAAGGCAGAGTGCCGCAAGGCCCTCAGTCATACCGTAGCCTTCGCAGACTTTGATTTTTGAATTGTGCGCAGCAAGGAATTCGTTGACGCTGTTTTCAAGCTTTTCGGGCAGAGTATCACCGCCGCTTACCGCGTACTTAAGGAAGGAGTAATCAAGCTTATCAGTACCCTTTGCTTTGAGCAATGCATCGTAAAGCGTGGGAACGCCGAAAATCATCGTGGGCTTATGCTTTTTGAGAATGCTTGCGAACTGCTTCGCATTGAACTGCGGAATCAGAACAGAGCAGGCTCCGAAGCAGAACGAAACGTGAACGCACACGCCCAGACCGAAGCCGTGGAAAATGGGAAGAATCGCAAGTATCTTATCGCCCGATTTTACGTCTCTGAGAGTAAGAACTGCCTGAATGCCGAAAGCGTTGAAGTTGCTGTTTGAAAGCATAATATCCTTGGGTGTACCCGTTGTTCCGCCGCTGTGAAGGATGATTGCAACCTCTTTGTTTGCTTCGCCTGTGGGACGGTATTCGGCAACGGTTCTTGATCTTGCAGCAAAATCAGCCCATGACATAAAGCGCTTGTCGGATTTATCGTATTTGAAATTCTTTATGCACTTAAGGGCATAAAGAGTTTTCATTATCGCGGGCATCGACTCACCTGCCGAAGCAACAACAGCCTTTTCAACTGTTGTTTCGTCAAGAATTGCAGTGAGCTTTTCGGTGCAGATATCAACGCAGAGAACAACCTTGCTCTTGACTCTGTTGATATGATTCTTGATTTCCTCCTGCGCCGAAAGAGGATGAAGGATATTGGCAACCGCACCGATTCTGTTAAGAGCATAAATGCTGATAACCGCTTCGGGAGTATTGGGCATAATTATCGTTACAATATCGCCCCTGCGGACACCGAGCGAGAAATATGCACCCGAGATTCCTTCGATTTTTTCCATAAGGCTTTTGTAGGTGCATTTTGTTCCGAAATACTCATATGCGAGTGAGTCGGGCTGATTTTCAGCAGTGATTCTGAACATACCGAACATTGAAAAATCGGGAATCTCAAAGCCAAGCGGCAAACTGCTGTTTTCATACTTAAAAAACGGATTGACTGCTGTGTTACTCATTTTTTACCTCACATTACATTTATATCCTGTTTACCGCCACGGGCAACGAGAAAAGTGCCCACAGCAAGGCAAGCAACAGCGGAGGCAACGGCAATAATTTTTGCCGGGCTGTCCTTCCGACCTGCTGCATTACGGTTTAAAAAATCAACTATGCGCTGTTTACCCTCTTGATTAAGAGAAAGAGACCCTACCAATCTGATAAACTCGCTGACATCTCTTTCCATCATAACAACTGCTCCTTTTCAAATTCAACTTTGAGAAGCTCCCTGCCCTTCTGGAGCCTCTTTCTGACTGCGTCTTCATTAACGTCGATAATCTCGGCAATCTCTTTGCTTTTATAACCTTCAACGTAATAGAGAGTCATAACGATTTTATATTTGGCAGGCAGACTCATAATAAGCTCAAAAAGCTCAAAATCGTCACGGGCAATGCCAACATTTTCAATATCGTCGATGCTGACGGTTTCTCTCTTGAGTTTGAACATCTGCATATTCTTGCTGATATTCGCCGAAACCCTGATAAGCCACGCTTTACGGTGCTCCTCGCTTTCGAACTCCGGTGCCTTGGTCAGATACCGCAGAAACGTTTCCTGCACGGCGTCCTCCGCATCCTGCGGATTACAGAGAATACAGTATGAAATTCTGAAAATCAACGAGCTGTAATGCTCGACAAGCTCTTTGATTTCCTCTTCGGAATGATTGATTTTCTGCATCGGAATCGGAACACCTCCTTTTTTCGACAATGCCCATTAAAGAATACAAAAACAGAGGCTGAAATGTGAATTATTTTTTGTGAATAATTTGTAAACAATGTTTTTCAAGCAATTAAAATCCCCGCAACCGAAGCTGCGGGGAAAACAAATCAGTAATTATAGCAAAGTCGGCCGTAAGGTGCGGCATCGCCTTGGGTATAGAACGAATAAACGTCGCCTTCCGTATAATTATCTGCCCACTTGAAACGGACAGTATCATCGGAATTCAAAAGAGCTTTCGGAACCCGAATCATAAGTCTGTTGCAATCAAAACGGATTTCGGCTTCACCGATTTTTTCAAAACCGCTTTCTGTAACTTTTTCAACGGCTGTTCTGCCGTTTTCGGGTGCAGTTCTGTTGACCGCAAAGCTTTCATTTATAAACAGAGTCATCCACGCTCCGCCGTCGGGTGAAGTGAGGCTTTCGGCGGTGTCAACGTAGAAATAATAACTGTTTTCATCCTCTGTCACTTTCATATTTACAATATCGTTTCTGCCCGAAAAATCCGTGTAGACAAGCGAACCGAAGCCCTCGCAGTTTCTGTCGGCAGTATCGTTTCGGTAGTCCTTGTAAACCGCAGTTATCGCAGGATTCTCCCACTGCTCAAAGCCGCCGTCGATATCAATTGCAACGCTGCTTCCCCTGCTGATTTTCGCGGTGCTTTTCTTGAATTCAGCAACGTAATTCACGAGCTGCATATAATAATTATCGCCCATTATTCCTGCGGAAGGCTCAAAATCACGCGATGCATTTTCATCGGCACAGTCAACGAAAACAATCGGTCTGCCTTCCTGAGCAGGCTGACGCTGTGCAACCCATTCATTGAAGCCCGTCACAAAAACGATATCGGGGTCCATTCTGATTGCGAATTCCCATTGCTCCGCAAAATTATATCCTTGAAGAATCGCTCCGTCAGAAGTATCGTTTGCTCCGTCGTGCCACGAGCGTGTTCTGTCATCAGAGCCGTACCAGGCAACGTTGCTGAATGCGCAGGTATCCGAATGCTGTGCAAGAGAAACGTTCATTATCTTCGTTCCGCCATAATTATAAACCGCCCGACGGGTAAGCGAACGGTCAAATTCCATCCAGGGAAAACCGTCCTTCACCTTGTCGGCGTTGGGCCATTGGCTTGCCTTGATACGAAAATACTCTTTGACCTCACTGCGCAGCACGCTGTCATCAGGGTTACCGACTATCATGGGTTTACCGTCCATATTGAACCACAGCTCATCAAGGCGCGGAAACTCCGCTTTCAGCTGAGAATCGTTATATAATTCATCGTATATTCTGTTCATTGTGTCGCCCGAGGCTGAGTTGGTATAAAACGCAATCCGAGGCACGTCCCAACCTTCAAGCAGATATTCGTGCCATATTTTTATTAACTTTTTGGCACTTTCGGAATAAGTAAAAGCGTTGGTTGTGTCAACAACTATAAAATCAACCGACGCATCCGTCAGCATCTGAACGTGCTTACGGAAAACCCATTCGTCATCCGACGTATAGTAGCCGAAAAGCGGCTCACCCCAGAAATGGAATTCATTGACCTTGCCGCCGCCTGACGCCATCCAAGCCTCTTCGGAGTTAATTGCATCGGGATTTGCGGCAACGATTTTTGAGTTGTCATAAAGATAATCCTTGCCGTGCTGACCCTGCCAGAGAAAATAAAAAACGCCAACCAGCTTTTCACTTTCGCCTGCAGAAATCACGCTTCTGCCGAGCGCATCGGTGCAGGAAAGCGATCCGTTCACGCTGACCTGCTTTTCAACAAAACCGCCCGTACCGAAAACGCATCCGAAAACGTTCAGCACTGCCAACACAAACGCCGTAATTTTTTTGAAAATCATCATAAAAAAACCGTTCACAGCTTCATCTCCTTTGACAGTTAATTTATATCACATTGAGATTTGGTTGTCAAACGAACAACGTATCTCTTTTTGTATTATAAAAGCACCTTGCGGTTGACTGCAAAGTGCTTTATTCGTTTTCATCTACCTTGTACCATTTACATTCTTCGCAAATGGTATTTGCCTCTTCAACATCAAACTTGTCAGGAAAAAGTTCAGCATCCATATCGTCATTTCTTATGTCTTGGATTTCGTAACAATCGCCCCAAAAAATCTTACGATTTAATAATGGACACTCGTGCTGTGATTCAGGGCTTCTTGCCATATCTGCGCCTCCTTCAAAAAACTTTCTTGAATTATTATACCATTCTGCAAACGATTCTGCAACCCGAAAACACATCGCTGCACTTCCGCTATTGAAATCGTGATTTTCTTATGGTAATATAATGACATTAAACCAAGAAAGGAAAATAACAATGGCAAAAAGAATTATCTCTCTGGCAATATCATTCATAATGATTTTTAATTTTGTTTTTGTTGCAAGCACCGCCGAATCAACATCACTCAGCTTCAACGAAAGCGGTAAATTCAGAATTATGCTTGTCAACGATACGCACGACGATGCCACAACCGACAAGCGGTTAATCAAAGGTCTTGAAGCTGCCATCGAAAGCGAAAAGCCTGACCTTATTGTTTTTAACGGCGACATCTTCTATGAAAGATTTCTCAGTCCGACAAAAGAAAAGCTTTTTGAATCGATGCACGGCATCTTTCAGGTTGTTGAAAACGCAAAAGTTCCGTTTGCTCTGACTTTCGGAAATCACGATACACAGTACGGCGTATCAGCCGATGAGCTGATGGGTTACTGCACGGAGACCTTTGATTATTGCGTTGCCGCAGAGGACGGAAGCGACGCAGGCACTTACAACATTCCCGTTTATTCCGATAACGGAAAAATAATTTTCAACGTTTATCTTATGGATACCCATTCGAAGGATGAAAACGGAGATTATGACGGAGTAAGCGAAGAACAAATCAAATGGTATGAAGCAAAAAGCGATGAGCTCAAAACTCTCAACGGCGGAGTTCCCGTTCCCTCTTACGTTTTTGAACATATACCCGTAAGACAGATTAATTCGATTCTGAAAAAAGTTCCGTTCGGAACCGAAAACGCAACCTTCACTCCCGACGGATACAAAATCGTTGACCCCGACAAGCATCTGGGCGGCAATTTCTACGAATACCCGAATCCCACGGGTGACGAAACCAACAGACAGTATGAAAGCTGGGTTGAGAAAGGCGACGTTGTTGCCGCATTTTTCGGTCACGACCACACCAACAGCTTTTACGGCAAAACCGATGAAGGTATCATTCTCGGCTATAACGCATCCTTCGGCTGGAAGGCTTACGGAATGGGCGGCGCAACAAGGCACGTTAAAATGATTGTTGTTGACGAGGATGACCCGAGAAACCCCGAAATCTATTCAAAATCCTATACTGAGCTTACGGGAGAAAAAGGCGGATACGGCCCGATTGATTTCATCTCCCCCTGGACCTACAACGTAATCATCAACAACACAATCGGCAAAATAGTTGCCTTGATTTTTAAAATATTCGGATAACCAAAAGCTTACCGGCAAAGTTTTGCGGTAAACAGTAAAAGGTGGCAGACACAAAACGTCTGTCACCTTTTTGAATTGTAAATCAAAAAAACAAATCCGAACCCCGAGCCGATTGGCATAAGGTTCGGATTATATTGCTATGGTGCGGATGTTCACAAGGGATTAACTAAAAATAATAACTTCCGACAGTAACAAACATATTCTCATCCTCCCGAAATGCTTTAAAGAGTTTGAATACAATTTATTTAAACGGAGGATTACATAATGTCCAAATTTATTGAAGCATTTTACTACGGAAATATTGAGCCACAGGCATTAAGTTCCGAATTGACAGTTAAGTTAAATAAGAAATGGAACGCACTTACGGAAAAGGAAGAAGAACTCACAGCCAAACTTACCGATCGGGATAAAGAGTTGCTCATTGACTATGTAAAAATGTACAATGAGTTTTTAAGTTTAAGTAACTCGGACGGCTTTATATCCGGTTTCAGACTTGGTGCAAGATTTACATACGACACATTTGTTACTGATTGAAAGGAGTTAAAGTTATGAATAAATCATCTTTTGAACAAAACGGCGGCACATACAGAATGATTGGTGACTACAAAATTCCGAATATCACATTACCGGCCGAAGCAAGCAAACTACTCGGCGTGTGGGGAATGAAACGCAAGGATTATCTTATGAACCATAAACGAGTGCAGTTTAACATTATGCTTATGAATGGCACATTGTGGACTCATCTTGCAGAGGTTGATGAACAGGCGGCAGATATGTTTTCTCGGCTGGTAGAACAGATGAAGGTCAATGAGGGCATCACGGAACAACTCAAAGCAGACAACCAAATGGAGTGGGTTACCCGTATGAACAACATTGAATCGAGAGTAAGAGAGATAGTTGATAATGATTTGATTTTTTGTTGAATTTTAAAATGAAATATGGTCTGAAACGATAAAAATTGCATTTTGCTTTTTCAGCTTTTCTGAACACATATTACTATGTACAAATAAAATCCATTTGACAAAAGTTAATTTTGCACGGTTCAGACCGAAAAGAATCAGCAAAAAACACGCACACTGAACGAAGTTAAAGTTTTAACAAGCGAGCCGCACGGACATAAAAATCCGTGCGGCTTTTGATGTTACATATTTTCTGTCTAATGTCAGATTACCTGATATAACAGATGTTTTTAATTTGCAACAGGGTCATATCAATCATTCTATAGTAAGTATATCCACAAAACCGGTGATTTCAAAAACTTCGGCAATAACTTCGCCGACATTCTTAATTATCATTTCACCTTGCTTATTCATAATCTTTTGTGCGGCAAGAATTACGCGAAGTCCGGCAGATGAAACATATTCCAGATTCTCAAAATCAAGAACAAGCTTTTCTACTCCGTAAAGAGAGTTCTTAATCTCCGATTCAAATTGAGGAGCGGTGCTTGTATCCATTCTTCCGCTTACAGCCATTAACAGCTCGGTTCCGTTTGCTGTTTTATTTATAGTCATAATAACATTTCTCCTTTAATTTTGTGTTAATGCAAGTGTAATTCTCAAAATATTTCTGTTGTCCCTGCGGGTATATTCAACACTTTCAGCCATTTTCTTCACGATAAAGATACCAAGACCGCCTATCTGACGTTCTTCGGCAGAGAGGGTGATGTCAGGTTCGGACGCTTGAAGCGGATCGTATGCAATACCGTTATCAGAGAAGGTCAAGTGCAGTTTTTCGTCAGTAATATCGTATGATATTGTTGCACCGGTAGCTTTGCTGTATGAAACAATATTGGTGTAGATTTCATCGAATATAATGTGTATTTTATTGGCGATCTTCGGAACAACCAACAGTTTTGAAACAATTTGCTCTGCAAACAAATCAACAACCGTGTGCGATTCATCATTGGGAATTAGCGAAATCATATATTCGCCTAATGTACAACGATAAGTCAGCCCGAGCATAGTGATATCATCAAATTGCGGAGCATCTCCCGCAAAAAGATTAACATCTTCTTCAATCCGCTCGCAAAGCTCTTTTGGGTTTACATTTCCTACGAAATTTACAAAGTCGAGCAACCTTTTTTCGCCATACAATGCATTATCGGTTGTTGCGGCTTCGGTCACACCGTCGGTATAAAGAAAGATGCGATCTCCCGGTGACAGCCGTATTTCGTTTTTGCGGTAACGGATTCCTTCCATACCTGCAAGAATCATTCCGGATCTCGCTTTTAAATACTCGAATTTTTCGTTTTCCTTACAAATAAGCGGAGGATTATGTCCTGCGTTAGCGAACTTCAGAATACCTGTTGAAAGATCTAAAATACCGAGCCATGCGGTTACAAACATACCGGCTTCGTTGTTTTCGCAAAGTGAAGCGTTTGCTTTCGTAAATATCTCATCGGGTTCAAGTCCGATTTCCGCCAGACCTTTTATAATCGCTTTCGCCTTCATCATAAACATAGCAGCCGGAATACCCTTGCCTGATACATCGGCAATGAGAAACGCTACGGTATGATCATTTATCATATAAAAATCGTAAAAGTCACCGCCGACTTCCTTTGCTGTTATCATTTTGGCATAAAGCTCAAATTCATGCCGTTCAGGAAACGCAGTGGGAAGGGAGGAATACTGAATCTGCTTGGCAAATTCCAATTCCTTATCAATTCTCGCAGCCGCTTCTGCTATATAGTTTTTCAGCGTGGTAACGGTAGAATTGATATCGTCTGACAGCGATGCAAATTCTTCGTTTGATCTTACCTCTACCTTAACGTCAAGATTGCCGTTTGTAATCTGCGCCAGAGAAATGTTGATTTTTTGAATGTTTTTGATAATGATTTCCTTGATAAGGAAGTATATCAAAACAAATAAGGCAGCAAATACGATCATTTCCGAAAACGTGTTGACATAGCCGGAAAGGGTCTTCATATACATAGCTTCCTCGGCAGGCATTGTACCGATAATGTAATACCCCTCAACAAAGAGATACGCACACAAATGAGGTGTACCGTTTATATCAGTTTCAAATATCACTCCGGGAGATGTATTCTCCTTGTTGCCAGGCATACCGACGGAACTGAGATCTTTACCGTTTTGTTCGCTGTCATCCGAAACGATTTTCAACTGCTCATCACAAACAATAATAAGTCCGCTGTTCCCTATGTGTCGGTTCTTGACACTTTTAACAACAAACATATTTACATCGGCGCTGAATTGTCTGGCATCATAGCCTACTTGTAAAAAGCCGCCATCCGGAAGAACCATTCCGCCGTATTTGCGGTAAGTTTTATTGTCATAAGAGGTTGGACGATAATCCTGAATATACTCCCGAACCTCACCCTCCAGCAGAACCAAAAACTCTGCTGACTGGTCACCGCTTGCCATATCGTAGCCAATATACTCATCATTGTTTGTGTCTGTGATAATACCGTTTGTGTCAATGATATTAACCTCAATAACGTTATATTTTTCGGCAAGCGTCTTCAAGTTTTCGCCGGATAGGTACTCGTTACGGATTTTTGTGGTTTTATCCAGAAGATTTTCATCGGATGCATCCATAACATCTTGATACACATCGTTCAGATTTGTTTGAATAACAGATTCCGCTTCCGTTCGACTTACTCTTGTCTGAACGACAGAAGTAAAAATACTTGTAGCTGCAAAAGCAAGAACAATACATATAAGAAGCCAGAACTGGAACGTTTGAGAGATCTGCTTTTTGCCCTTATTGCCTGTGTAATTTTCTTTGCTGATTACGGATATAACACCAATTGCAATTCCTACTGCAATTCCGTTTCCCAACACCATCGGCAGGGTACAGTTCTTTACAAAAACAAATGCCGTTGTAACGTCGTTCATATTGGTAAAGAAGATCATAAGCATATGCATGATCTCACATATCATCGCAATACCGACACCGTAGATCCATGTGGGTTTCTTATCATCAAACATAAACTTGCGAAGTGCCGCCGCAATAAATCCCACAAGAATCGTTGAAACCGAGCACGCAAGTTGAGTATAGGAGCCTGATATTCCCCAAAAAGTGGCTATATAACGAAATACACCGCCGATTAATCCGGAAATTATTCCCGCGGGCGCACCGAATATTAATCCGGCGCAAAGCGGCGAGGCATCTCTGACATTGACTATGGCACCGTTCAAATCTACTCCGCCGAAAGATGTACTCGAATATACTGCAACAAGACCGAACAGAACACCGATGATAAGCTGTCTTACCATATACGGCATTTTTTTGAGGCTTGTTTTTCTTTCAGCTATGTATAAAAGTATTGCCAGAGCAGCATTACAAAAAGCGGTAATAAGAAGTTTTACTGTCATAAAACCATCTCCAAACAGATAAATGCGTAGTTCTTCGTTCATTGAAATATCTCAATTAAAATTCAGCAATGGGTTTGTCCGTTTACAGGATAGTTTACAGATTCGATCCGGATGTTTTTCTCTGCAGCTTTACGATCCAGAAAATCGAATATATAACAATGGGCAACGCAAGTGCAACGTAATCATAAGGTGACTGAATCAGCAAATTGAATATGGCGTGAAGCGTCATTGCCGCAGCAAGCAGTGCGAAAGTTCCTGTATAAAACAGTTTTTTCTGTTTCCGCACAAAGATAATGCCGCAGCCGACAATCATTGTGCATATTCCGTGAGAAAGACTGGTGGAAACCCCGCGCACGATTGCCCATACGATATCGACCTGATCTGCGTATGTAATCAGCAGAAATGCGTTTTCCAAAACAGCGAATCCGATTCCCACCGCCATGGAAAGCTGAAGAATTTGCTTCTTTTCATCACTTACAAAAACGGCGAAAAAAAGAACAGGGAGAGCTTTTAATATCTCCTCAATAATTGGGGCAGCCTTAATGGATAGCTCCGGACCGCTGATCTGAAACACAGCACACACAAGGGAGTTTATCTCATATGCACATACAGCCAACACCATACCGCCCAGCACAAAGCCAAACAACAGACGTGACTGTTTATTGAGCAGGGTCATCAACAGCAAAAGAGGAGCGACCATACAGATCATAATTATATAAACCATTTCCGCACCCCGTTTCTTGCTACAGGCAAACATAAAGCAAGCAGGATGCCTGTGCATATACCGCTTACTGTTTCAAGAATGGAATCGGATACCGAAAGAATGCTGAACATCATGCAGACACATAAGCCGATAATTAGCGCATTATACGGTCGCATGATCTTAATAATACCCATTTCAACATCCGGTATGATAAGAAGCTTCACAGCGAAATATACGGTAAAACTCATGGGAATAACAACGATATATAACCAGAATTTTTTGTCTGAAAAATACATCGACAGCACCGAACATATAAAATAGGTCACGGCAACGATTCCTGCGATGACACGAAAACGCCTGAACTGCGGCTGTTTGCCGTCAGCAAGGTTGTTAATCGCACCGTAATAAGACGAATACAGAAAGAAGAACATACCGATATAGCCGAGATACCCTATATGAAACCCGTCATCAGATGACTGCCACAAAAGGTTGTAGAGCCATGTGTAGATATTGCCCATCAGGCAGGTAAGCATGGAAAAAAAGATGATTTTATAAAAAAGAGGCGTTTTTTTTCGGAATGTTGTAAAGCATCCGAAAACCGTGGCGATCAACGCACCGATAAGTTCAAAAATCATACGGCACTCTTCTTCCTTCCGGCTTTCTGTACCGCAAGCGTTATGACACATCCGAGAACAAGTCCGACTACAAGAGCAGTAACGGCAAGCCCGACCTCGGAATCACCGTACATACTCTGTCCCCTTGCAAGACTGGTAATCACTTGGCTTGAATTTGGTGTTTGTGTGTTTGTGCCTTGGAGATAATAATTGTACTGTCCCATAAGGTTTTGGATATAAACCATTTTCTGCTGTGTTTCTGTACCAAGTTCCGTCAAACGGTTTTCAAGCAGTACGATTACCGTATCCCATTCCTCGTCGGTGAGCAGCATGGCATCGCCGCTTTTATCATAGCCGAGATTATTTTCGTTAATATATGCATACATGTCGTCAGGCATACGTGAGGTCTGATTTTCTTTGCTTTCATTTTGTAATTGTCTTGCGGTGTTCAGAAAATTTGAAACCTGCTTTTGTTCTTCCTGAAGTGCCGCAACCTCTTCCATCACTCCCTGTGCCTGTTCTTTGGCGATATTTGAAAGTTCCAACTGCATCTTGGCATACATGATTTGAAGCGAGTGGTCGGGGCCTAAATCATTCAATTCACTGGAAACACCTTGTGTATTTTCGTTTGCTGTGTCTGTGTTTTCGCTGTTATCTGCTGCGAAAACGTTAACCGATACCGATAACATCAGCAGCATTACTGTTACTAAACAAAAAATCCTTTTTTTCATATTGCTTTACTCCCTTTCGAGATTTTATTATTTTTTTGCTTGTTCTGTTTACAAAGGCAATATAACCGTCAAAAGCATTGCAAAAGATATAATCGTGTTGATGAACAACGCTTTCTATTCAAGTTTTCTTTCTTTCGCTCTGCAAAGACCGATATAGTCCTCGCGCTTATCAAAATGTATGCAATTGTCGCACCAACCTTCACCGTTTGAGCATTGCTTTGCGGTGAAATATTCACAAACATCCTGAAATGCCGTTGCGAACGGTATTCCGTCGGGCGTGTATTCGGGCTGCGACAAAAAGTCGGGATAAACGGGAGCGGGCTCCCACATTTCGCTCTCAGCTTCGGTTGAATAGCCGTAGCGGATTTCAAATTTTCTGTCCGCAACAACCGCAATCTTATAAATGTCACCGTCACGGATTTTGTTACTCATACGACAGCCTCCTTTTGCAGGCAAAATGCCAGTCTCGTCATTATAATACAATTATATATTAAACTTTTAATTTGCAGGGTAACTTTTCGGGGCAAAAAAGTATAGTATTTTTCCAAAAATGTTTATTTTGGTTCTCTTTTCACAAAATAAAAAGCAACCGCCGAAAAAGACGGTTGCAATGAGATAATATTTTTTAAACGTATGCTCCAAGTTCTTTTCTTTTGCTTACGCCTGTTTTGTTCATAGCATCGTAAAGAGCCTTCTTCGTTGCGGATTCGCTTATTTTCAGGCGGCTGCTGATTTCCGTATTCGAACAGCCGTAGGCGGCAAGTCTTGCTATCTGCCGCTCACGAATCGTGAGAACCGTAGATATATTGCGGTTGAGCACAGCATTATGCAGCTTCGTCCAGCCCTCAAGAAGAGTTTTATGTAAACCTAAATATTTTTGAAAAGCCACTTCATCGGCAATGCGCAGTCTGTCATCAAGAAGATAGTCAAGCTGTCTGCGGTGCTCCGCAAGAATGCCCAAAAGTTTGTCGGGAAGTGCAAGGGCAATTGCTTTATCAATGTGCTTTATTGCATTTTTCTCGTCGCCCGTGTGGTGATACGCAACGGCACAAAGCAAACGCAGGTAAATTTCGGGTATGACGGTTTTATCTGCAACTGCCTGCGCTATCATCGGCTCTGTTATATAAGGCACACTTTTCATAAGTCCCATTCCGGTAACGTCGGGAAGTGTAAAGTCACCCTTTGCCATTTCCTGTGCAAACACAAGAAGATATTTGACATAAAACACCTTTGCAGCCGGGTGAGCATCAACCGGAAGATGCTCAAACTGACCGTGAGTAAACCAATCGGGATAATCGTTAAGCTCACGTATTGCACTGTTGATGCAGGCAAGCGAAAGCGAGAGAATATCCCTGTCGTTATCGTCTTTTATCGGAGCATCGCAAATATGTACCTTCGCCTGTGTCCACAGCGTCACATCTCCGTTCCACATTGCAGCAAGTGCAAGCAGCATACCGGCGGAAATCACGGCATACATACCCGAATAATGCTCAAGGAAACAGCTTGAATGCTCGAAAACCTTTTCAATATCACCACGGCTGTAAGCAATTTCAGCTTCAAAGAGTTTTTGTGCTTCGGGGTGATTTGAAAGGGACTTAATCACATCATCTGCCGAGCCGGGAACGGTGTAAAGGTCGGTCATATCGAGAAAGGGAGCTTTTCGTATAAGCGGCTCGTTAAATTCAATAAAGTTATCCATTAATGTACCTTCTTTTGAGGTCGGCTACTTATATAGTTGCTATATATCTGTTTTAAGTAACCGTAAAATACTGTTTATATTATACTTCGCTTATTCGAAAAATGCAAGGAGCCATCAGCTAATTCATCTGATAAAAACTAATACTTTGCCATATGGTATTGGTATTTTCAACAGTCCGTTTTCTCACCAATAAGTAATTTTAAAATTTTTCAGTTGTTCTCCCTTCTGGGAGGACATTTTTTATTGTAGGAAAGTTTTTGAAATTAGGGTGTACAAAAGTATCTTCTAATTCCAAACAAGTGAAGGACGTTTGCAAAGTTACGGCAAATCTGCCGTCAACTTGTGAACAACAAAGAATGATTTTAAATTTGTGACAGCACTTTTGCCGTCACGAAAATACTTTTTTAAAATTTCTTTCCGAAAAATCACCCCAATTTACCCTCTCCCAGTGCAAACATAATGAAGGGTAATTTTAAATTTTATGAAAACAGACTATACAAAACACCCTCTGAAATTCCAAATAAGTGAGAGAAGTTTTTGCCCTTCATCAAAAAAATAAGGAGTTGATGCCTATGATTTAGTACCAGCCGAAAGGCAAAACAAAACCACGGCTTTGTCCGTGGCATAAGTCTTAGCGAGCATTGGATTTGTGCATACAAATCCGCACGTTAGGGACTTCTCGCCTGCCGGCTCGGTCGGTGCTTTTGAATGCAAAATGCATTCAAAGGTCTCCGCCGGAGACCCGCACCCCTAAAACCCGCAGAAAGGAGGTAAGGATGAAATATACCAAAACACTGTTCTTCTATCTAAACAATGAAGAATTAAAAGACCTTGACGAAGAAGTAGACTTGGCAGGAATAACTCGCTCACAGTATGTTCGCAGATGTATCAATGAAACGGTTATGAAACATACTGTGAATATTAGTTACTGCGAATTTATCCGTGAGACAAACGAGCTGATTGAACGCTTCAGAGTTGTTGCTGACCGTGCCTGGCACAGCAGAGTTCTTGATGTTCCGATGTTTCGGAAAGTTATTCAGGACACACAAATACTTATGACAAAAATCAATGATGAATTAATAAAGGAGATTAACGTTACGTTCTTCAAGCATTTTTTCAACGATAAAAGGGTCTCTTTTTTCAGGAGAAACAACATTGTTGCATGGCACAATAATTAAGCGTTCATACACCCATGGACCTTTATCTCCGCCAAAGAACGGCATTTTATTTGCACCAAACCAAAGGAAACCGTCAAACCTGAACGAAACCGGAGACTTAAATTTTTCTTCAACTATTACTGTGTCCCCGCCGACAAGTTGCTTTAAAATTTTAAGCTGACTTGCAGTACCGAATTCCAAATCTGCACTGCCTGCAACCCTTTTGCCAATCAGAGCCGATGGACCGAAGCGTGTTTCAAGATCTGAAATATCAAGTGAGCAACAGTATTCTTCACCTACAATTCTTTCTGCAAGCAGCTTAATTCTGGTCTTCCCGGTATTTCCCTCTCCCACAAGGAAGAGGCACTTCTTTGTACGATAGCCGCTCACATTAGAAATACACAAACCTATAATCTGAAGCAACAAATTCTTTAAGTCTTCATTACCGTTAGTGAGCATATCCAAATATGCATCAAATACTGGTGTTTCTCCCGTGTTCTCTGACCATTCAGCATTGATCTGAATGGTTGATAAATATTCGGGAGAATGAGGCAAGAACTCCATTGTATCTAATTTAAGAACTCCGTTTTTAAAATTGATGATATTCTCATCTTGGTCAAAACAAGAAAACAATATGTAGTTTGAGTTCGCCTTAATAATCTCCAATGTCTCTTTTACGACAGACATCTTCAAAATGCTTTTATCGTAATCAGTTATATAGGAACTGATAACCGCTTTAACATCATCGTCCGAGCATCTGCGATATCTGCCATTGCTGAACATCCACACGCCATTATTGCTGTACTCGTTATCTTTAACCAGAATAAACACACCGTCTTCTTTGATTCGTTCGGCAAGTAAAGCGGGATTAACACACACCTTGGTTCCGTTGGAATAACAAAAGCTTGGCATAACTCCGAATTCTGTTTTGGGAGCAGAATAAAACGCTGTATTTTCAACAGTCACATCAAGAAGGTCTTTTGTATCGTCATAGCCCAAATTTTCAATTATATCGGAAATATCGCCATGTTCCTTAAGGTCACAATAGATATTTTCGGAAGGGATAAGTTTAACGCTTTTAGCAACACCCGAAACACAGGATGCCACATCTTTTGCATGCGTTTTTCCGACATCATCGTTGTCCGCCAGAATAACCACATCTTTGTTTTTGAAGAATTTGTTGTAATTCTTCGAATTCCACTTATGCCCTGCACCATGTGGTGGCGTGGTTGCAATATAGCCCATTTGTTGAAGAGAATCGGCATCTTTCTCGCCTTCAATGATATAAACTGTTTCTGTAGCATTTAAAAGAGAAGGAAGATTGTATAAAGGGACATCAAGACCGTTTAAACCTTTAACCCACTCTCCGTTTTCCAAACGAAACCAACAAAAAGTTTTTGAACCGTCCGAGTGGCTGTAACACATTTTTTTGGCAACCTGAACTCCTGCCTTATCGTAATAAAAATAAGCTTTTTCTTTCTGATCATAGCTTTTTGTATGACCGCTATTGTCATTGGCGAAAAGATCCTTCATTTCCAGACCCAACGCTTTAACAATATCTTCTGTTTTGCACCCCGCCATACAGTAAAGAAGTAAATTGCCTGTTTCTTCGTCTTCCTTAATGTATAGACTGGGATGCTCGTCATTGTGACAAGGACATTTTGCGACAAATTGCCCGTCAAAAGGTAACTGTTTTGGTGAATCAAGTTTCTTGAATATTTTTTCTGGAATCATAAATACCTCCATTTAATTATTAACATCTCCTCAATTTGATTGTTGACTATTGATTAATTTTCGTTTTAATTTAATTTGAGGGATTGTTTCACTAAAAGTATGTTAGATTAAAACAAAAAGTGAATTCAAAATTCCAAGCACACAAAACCATCAATTTTGTTCTTCTAATACATTAATGTATAGTATTCTTAGTAAACAAAAAATCCGACTCCCCCAAAAGGAATCGGATTTTACTATTTATTTGGTATTTATATATATTATATTCTTAAGAATATATATAGATATGGAATATAATATATTATAAATACTACAAGTAATGATATTAGACAGTCAAATAAGAGTACTAAAACCAACAACCATTTTCTTTATCCAAAAGACCGGAATGTATCAGCACTCCGGTCTTTAAGTTTATTGGTTGTATTCGGGATAGTTGTTCATCTTTGCTTCAACTTCTGCAAGCTTTGCTTTTGCTTCTTTGCGGCGGCGGGCTTTTTCGCCGAAAAGGCCTTTATTCTCTGCGATTGTCTTGAGAAGCTGTTCTTTTTCAGCAACAAGAGCTTCATATTCACTCTTGCGCTGTGCGGCTATGCGTTTTTCTTCCGCAATACGCTTCTCTTCTGCGATACGTCTTTCTTCCGCTTCACGGCGGCGACGCTCTTCAGCCTCTCTGCGAGCCTTTTCTTCAGCAAGTTTGATTGCAACCTTCTGTTCATCAGAAAGAACTGCCTCAAATTTATAACCGTTTTCTTTTGCGAATTTTTCCGCATTACTTCCTTCATGAGCAAAAACAGTCAGGTTTTCAATTTCATTGAATGCTTCGGAATGAATATCAATGCTATCATTTAATATTTCAACGTTTTCTATCCCGTCGCAATATTTGAATGCATTTTCGCTTATTATTTCCACACTCTGGGGCAAAACGTAGGTTTTGGCAATTTCAGCACCAACAAAAGCATATCCGTCAATTTTTCTTACTCCATCGGGAATGTTGACAACTTCGTCGTTTGTAACATCATCCATATATCGGAATAGCCTGTGAGCTATGATAAGAAAGCCTTTTTTGTCTACAGCACTTATACAACCGGAAAATGCAGATTCTCCGATAACGGCTAATTCATTGCAAACGATTATTTTCTCAAGCTCCTGACAATCTTCCAAAACATCCTCGCCTATATACTCTACACTTTCAGGAAATTCAATAACACTCAGGCCGTTGCAAAGCCCGAAAGCCAGCCTGCCTATTTCTGTTATTCCGTTGCAAAGAGTGAGATTCTGAACCGTACTCCAGTAGAATGCTTCCTCCCCTATTTTTTTGACACTTCCAGGAATTGTAACTTTACTTATTGTTTGATTATTCTTGAATGCTCCGTTGGATATTTCGGTAACACAGTCCGGGATAGTTATATCCTCTTCACTGCCTTCATAGCCGATTAAAACGTTACCCTTAATAATAAATCCGTTTTTTTCGATAATTTCAGTTCCAACAGAAAGTGTCTCTTTTTGCCTTGTTTCTTCCTCATCAACCCTCATTACATAAAACGGGATTTTATAATTTTCAAAGAAGTTATAAGCGTAGCTATCTTTAACGGCATATATCATATCACATTCCGACTTAGCAGTTATCACGTTTTCGCCAATTTCCCTGACTGTAGGAGAAATTGTAATTCTTACATTTTCACAATCATAAAAAGCAAAGTCTTCAATTTTTGTAACTCCGTCTCTGATTACAATATCTTTGACTTTTTTATTGTTTGCAAAAGCGCCTTCTCCAATAACCGTGACTTCGGCAGGGATTTTGGGAGCATTTCCGCTTCCGTTATATTTGAGAAGAACTCCGTTTTCAACAACAAAAGTTTTATTGGATGAGACCTTCCTCTTGGGACTATATTCAGCTCGCATCCAATTGCTTTTTATTGTTTTAAATTTTCCTTTTGAATCACGAATTTTGAATACTATTCCGTTTTTATCGGCATATTCCTTTGCGTAGCAATCATCAGTATCAGAACAAATAAAAGCTGTAGTTCCTTTAAGAATATCAGGACCAATCTCTTTTGCACCCGACGGGATATACAGATATTCCAAAGAGATACAACCGCAGAATGCA
The DNA here is from genome assembly GCA_045592085.1 of Acutalibacteraceae bacterium. GTDB lineage: Bacteria > Bacillota > Clostridia > Oscillospirales > Acutalibacteraceae > CAG-177. Next base: position 21,794 of record JAZNUD010000092.1, read on the forward strand.
TCGTTTCCAATACTTTTAACCGTATCGGGCAAAATTATTCTTTTAAGGCTTGAACAACCATAAAAAGAACTGTAGTGAATTTTGGCAAGTTCGCCTGATATATATACTTCTTCAAGGTTTTTGCAGTCTTTGAATGCACCATAATCAATGCTATTAAAATTATGTTCCCACGAGAAACATTCCTTAAATTTCATTTTAACGCTTCGTAACAACTCGCAACCCTCAAATGCATTCATCCATATGGATGAAATCTTACCCGGAATAACAACATCTTTTTCTTGTCCTATATATTTTTTTATTGAATGTGAGTCGATTACAAAATTGTTTTCATCTGTTGCGTTTTCAAATAAATCCTCATCATCTTCGTCGTCACATTCATCAAAAAAACTATAATTGCCGTAGTCATCATCTTCATCATATTCACAGCCGTCATCGTAACTGTGATCTATCTGAGAAAACCAACAATTCATAGGACCGTCTTCAGTGAAAAACGGCTCCTTTGCCGCCAAGGCAAGTGCGCACCACGCATAAACTATATCTGCTTCGCCGCCAAGCAGAGGCTCATCGTAATCGCGTTCCTTGGCAAGTTGATTAAACAGCGTTTTTACAGCAGGATAAATGTATTCAAGATCATTACGTAACGCATCAAGAGAGTGAACTTCGGTGAGAATTTCATTATATGACGGAAATTGTTCTTTCATCCGTTCTACTCTGTCGTAATCTTCTTTGGTCGGAAGAAGTTTTTTTCTATCTGCTTTTGATACGCTGTCAGGAACATAAAAAACATGAAGATCGCTACCCGAACAAAGACCTGTGCAATAAGTGTCGCCATCATAATTCAACCACTCACGGTCTGACACAAAATCAACGACTCTCGACGCAACTTCATAAGAAATATCTTTAGGAGCACATCCCTGTTCCTCACAATAATCGGCAATTGTCCACGTAAAAGAACGCAACGCACTCATCATATATGCACGGTGCATCAGCCCTTCTTCAAGTTCACATTCTCTGTCGTGCTTTGAATCAAAAACAGTCTCACTAACGCGGAACAATTTCTGCATTTCTTTGGCTTTCTGATAAAGATTATAGCTCTGTGTATTTTTTTCAATAACACGTTTATAAAGTGCACTCATATCCGCACTGTCTTCATCATCTGTATTTTCAAGCGCTTTTCTAAAAGATATAAATGAATATTCAGTTCCTCCTGAATTAGCAACAACATTTATACCACCAAATTTTCCAGATGCGGATTTCAGATTTTTGTAATGAGGATAAAGCTCTTCATCCGGAGTTTCGCAAGAAAATTCTCCATCGCATTCGTCGTCATTTTCGAAAGCCGTGTCAGTATCGCCTTCAACAAAAAATTCGCCGAGCCAGGAATGGATAAGGTTGATAAAATCCAGACGGGTATCAAATTCATCAGCAATTGCTTCATCGTAGTTAGCAAAAACATGAATAAGATAAACATTTTCTCCGTCAAGCGCAAATCCCCTCATTTTGCTATATGTAAGATCCGATTCATCAGTAAACTTTTGATAAACAAACGCACAATGATCCGAGCATAAATGCTCATCGATGCTAATGTATTCGTCAAGCCAACCTTGATTGACGAATACTTGCTTAAGGGCATCAATTCTGTCAACAGTAAAAGTGAGTTTAGTAACAGGCTTTGCACTAATGCCAAAACCGACTGGTTTTGCATTAATATGGTCTTCATCAAGCGAAACATTTTCAGGAACTATATATAACCAATCCGCATTACCGCCCTCACCATTGATGCCGTAATGATAACCGTCAGGAACCGGAACAGACAGTCGGTCTTCAAGCAAAACAGTTTTACGCTTTGAAAAATTCAGTTCATTTACATTTGATGTCGCCATTATTATTCCTCCTCTTCATCGTTAACAACAAGACAACGGATACGTTTTAAGATAGTTATCAGATTTCTTCAAATTTAATATCATATTCTTTAGCGTATTCTTCCGCCTTGCTGTTTGATGTGCCTTTTATGGTAATATTCTTGCTGTGCTTGAAAGCAAAAGGATAAACCCATTCAATGCTGTCGGGAATTGTAATTACCAAATCTTCACAAAATCCAAACGCTTCTTCTTCGATGTTTTTTACACCTTCAGGAATAACTACGGTTTTGAGACTGCGGCATTCATTAAATGCACATTCACCAATCGTCCTTACGGTGTCGGGGATTTCAACAGATTCAAGGGATATGCAAGTAGAGAAAGTGCCCTCTTTAATTTCTGTAACTCCGTAAGGTATGCGAACAGAACGCAATTCCGTACAGCTTGAAAATGCACTTTCGCCGATTTCCCTGACAGTGTCAGGAATCTCGACGTTCACCATATCTTCGCAACAGTCAAACGCATAATCAGCGATTTCAGTTACGCCTTTTGGAATAACAACGTACTCATCTGCGCCTGTGTATCCGTTAAGTACACCATTTTCAATGATAAAATTTTGTTCTGACATTTCGTTTTCCTCCTAAATTTTAAGATTTAATGATTTCCGAACAATATTTCCTTTTCTTACAACACATACATAAGAATCAATACGGACGGCAAGTTTCATTCCTTCTTCAGCCTTATCTGCAAGATTTTCGTTAAGGCTAATTATGCTTTTATTCAAGAGCCCGTGGATAACCTCATTTCGGTATTCACACCATTTTTCAAGCTCATCCAGACAATTCATAACATCATCAATATCAAGGCTTTCACAAGCAAATTTGAGTTTCTGCTGATATTTTTCTTCCGCACCGTCGGTGTTTTCAACCCAGTTCAACACCGCGCGGATAAGATTGTATTTTGTGCTTATATTACTCAAACACAGACCGGCACATTTCTTGTTACAAAAAACATTATATAAAGGAATCAAAAAGGCTTTTGAAGTTTTGTTATCAAGCTTTAATGATGTTCTGTTGTTCATTCCGCCGATGTGATATATGAACGACCTGAGCCTGTCCTCAATCATTGCATAGTCTATCATCATCGCTTCGAAATAGAACTTTTCGGACATCGCTTTGCTGTATCTGCCTTTCATTTGCCGATAGGTGTATTCTTTTTCTTTGTTATTTTCAGCAGGTTTGATTAATCGTTTATTCATGCGGACGCTCTTGCAACAAATAATGTTACACAACTTATCAAATAATTTGCAACAAGAAATGAATGACGTATTATCACTTCAACATATATAGCAAGATGTTTCTATCCACCATATTCCTTAATTATTTTATACTCGGCATAACTTCAAGCAACTTCTGATAACTCTCAACATCATGATATCTGACATTGTAAGTCGATATCTCATTAAAGAGTTTCTTTGCACAAGAAATTTTTGCCTGCTCAATAGGTCTGAGATTGAGGCTGTCCATTGTACCCTTGGTTTCGGCAACAAAATAAATATGCTTCACACTGCCTTCGTTGAATGCAATTGCCCAGTCGGGTGAATAATTGCCAACGGGAGTCGGTATTGCAAATCCCTTAGGAAGCTTCGCGTATACACAAACCTCTTGTGCTGAATCAAGCTCCTGAGCAAATCTGCGTTCAACACTCTGCTCTGCAGAACCGTCGGTGAACACATAGTCCTGAATTGCTTTTTCAGCTTTGAATGCTTTGTCAAAACTCTGTGAACTCTTTTCAGCTGTGAATATCGAACTGTCATAATTGCCGTCAATTTCGTCATATGAAATATGCTCAACAATCATTGTAGCCTTCTGCTCTTTGATAAGCTTGATAACCTTTGAAATAAATTCTTCGGGGTTGTTCTTGAACATATAAAGCTTATCAACCTCGAGACCTTTCAGAATTCTTGCAACAGTTCTTCTTGTAAGAACAGTTCCTTCTGCAACCTTACCGACAAGGTCATATTTGATTTTGCTTGACTGTGCATGGTCAAGATTCTGCGTTCTTGTCTTTACTGAACCGAAAGAATCTCCTCTGTCAATTTCGTGCTCATTCATTGTATCTTTCTGTCTGCCGATTGTTGCGGTATATTGAAGCTTTGAAACAAAGAGTTTTTCGTTGATATGAGCAATTGATTTCTGAATAAGCTCATCGCTGTCAAAATCAACGGTATATGCATATTTATGGTTGATATAATTCCAGAGAGTCTGGAATTCTTTCTTGAAGAAATTGTCGTTCAAAGGATTATCCTTAACCTTTGTTTCATGACCATTGGCAAACATATCCTTAAGAACACTTTCGTCAAATACAGCCTGAACAAGCTTGTGAACATCTTCGCTCATTGGTGCAATTTCTACAGGAAGAGCTGCTAAACTGCCTGCTGCCAAATCGCTTCTGTATTTATCGGTGACTTTTCTGTCCATATCAACGTAACCGTTTGCGATAAGATAGAATTCGATATTGTTTGCGGTTTTCATATCAATCTCAGTCTGAACACCGCCGACATTGACAAACTTACCCTTGAAGTATTCGCTTGTAGCGGCAAGAGGTCTGTCATAAAGAACAGTTTTGATATCGGACTGTAAATCCGTGACAAAATTCTTATAGCTTTCGCTTGCGATAACCGTAAGCATATTTATATCATGAACGGTTTCTCCGCAAGATTCATAGTCCATTCTGTTGCCGTCTGCATTAACGCAAAGGCGCAAGCCTCTGCCGACTTCCTGACGTTTTGCAGTCTGACTGTCGGAATGCTTAAGAGTACAAATCTGGAATACATTCGGGTTATCCCAACCTTCACGCAATGCGGAATGCGAGAAAATGAATCTTGTAGGTTCATCAAAGCTGAGCAAACGCTCTTTGTTTTTGAGAATAAGGTCATAAGCAGAAATATCGTCGGAGAATTCGCTGCCTCGTTTGAGCTGGCTGTCGATGCTTCTGCCCGTTTTCTTGTCAATGCTGAAATATCCCTTATGAACAGATGAAACGTCGCTGCAGACTGTTTTGAGGTATTTCTGATACGGTGTGTTTTCAAGGTTTATGTAGCTGTTGAGAATATCAATATATTCCTGCTCAAACATCTTGCCGTATTCGCCGAGAACTTCATCGCCGTTATTATCATACTGGCGGTATTTTGCAACTTCATCAATGAAAAACAGCGACAACGTTTTGATACCCATATTAAAGAGTTTTTCTTCCTTCTGGAAATGAGAAAGGATAGTTTCTCTTATCTGAATACGGCGCATATCCTGCTCAGAAATATCGCCCACGACATCACCCGTATAGATAACCTCACCGTTTGTGAAGGTTACTGCACCTCTGATAGGGTCGATTTCAGATACCATATAACCCTTATACTGTTCCATCTGCTTTGAGAGATGATAAAGATCATCGCCGACGTTGAGATTACGGGTTTCACGGTTGATTGACTTGTTATATCCTATTTCAAACTCAACACGAGCCATAGGCGGCTTGTTGCGTGAAAGAACGATGCTTTCAAGGAACAGATACTGGTCTGTACCTCTGAAATTCTTGACTTCAAAACCTTTTACTTCAATTTTCTTAACAAGGCGCTTGTTGAATGCATCGAGAGCATCGAGAACATAAACAAGGTTATGCTGTTTTGCGTGGGTTGCGGAATAGTTAAGGCTGAACAGAGGATTGAAATTCTTGAGAGCTTTCTGCGTTACGTCGCCGCCCATTTTCTGCGGTTCGTCAAGAATGATAATCGGTCTGTTAGCTTTGATAACGTCAATAGGTCTGCGGGAGCCGAATTCATCACGCTTTGAATAGATAATTCTTGCTTCCTTGCTCTTGCCGTCTTCTTTGAGAGAAGATGCAAACGCCTGAGTGTTGATAATCATAACGTTAATACCCGAGCTTGAAGAAAAAGCATCGAGCTGATTAAGATTTGAGCTGTTATAGATGAAGAAACGTGCTTTCTTGCCGTAATGCTCCATAAAGTGATCGGCAGTTATTTCAAAGCTTTTCTTAACGCCTTCACGGATAGCAATGCTCGGCACAACAACAATGAATTTGCTCCAGCCGTAACGCTTGTTAAGCTCAAACATTGTTTTGATATAAACATAGGTTTTACCCGTACCGGTTTCCATTTCTATATCAAGACTGCATTTGCCCAAGTCTTTTACAAGCGACGGAGAAAGCTTTATGTTATTCATCTTCTGCAAATCGTGGATATTTTTCAGAAGCTGATCATCCGAAAGCTCAACAAGTTCATTTTTATAGCCTGTATCATCCCCGAAGCCGTTTTCGGAGATTGAACCTTCAAAAGTCATCTGAGTGTTTACGGAAGTATCCACTTCTCCCGTATCACGGATATATTTAACGCTTTTATGCAGACCCTGACCATTGAAAACGTTAACAACCGCTTCAACAGCATCGGTCTGATATTGTTGGATTTTAAAGTTAAACTTCAATTTAATTCATAATTCATAATGCATAATGCAAAATGAATTACACACCCTCCTCTCTGCTTGATTTTACAATTGCAGTGAGTAATTTAATAATTTCTGTACAATCCGAATTTATGCTTTCGAATTGCTGAGCAGTAATATAACCTGTTTCAGCAAGCAATTCCAACCAATATTCGGTTTCGCTCGCTTCTTTAAGTGAAATATTCATTTTGTGCGCAAAGTCTGTTTTGCTTTGTCCTCTGATTGCTTCTTTGACATTTGCACCAATACTTGTGCCGCTTCTTAAGAGCTGTTTTGACAAAACAAACTCTTTCTTTTCATCGCAAAGATATTTATATAAATTGATGATTCTCACGGCAAAAGCTTTGCTTTTATCAACAATTATATTGTTAGTTTTCATATCATTTCTCCCAACACAATTAATTATGAATTATGCATTATGAATTGTGCATTATCATAAAACCTTCCTTACTGTGTCAGGTGAATATGTTGCGAAGATTTGGTCGAAGTTGGTTGCGACGGAGTCGGACGCCATTGAGCTGTCACGCATTACGAAATAATAGGGTTTCTGCTTTGCGATAGCTTTTACGGTTTCATCGGTTACGTTTTCATCAAAGCAAGCGATGAGGAAGTTATCGGCAACGTTGAAAACTTTTTTGCCTGCGATAACACTTTCTTCAATCGGGCTTGAAAGAAGAATACCAAGGTCGAGCATAACCTGAAAGAGGAGGTCTTCGGGGGTACGGTCTTCCTTGATATTGTCGGCAAGATTATCAAACAAAGACAATTCATATTCGGCAGGATTGTAATAAACATCCTTCATATTAGTGCTATCGAGTTTGAGAACACGGAATCCTGTGTCAAGATTTTCTGCACCAATGGGGTTATTTTCTTTTATCCTCTTGCCAGCAGCACGAAGTCTTTGTTCCCCAATTTCGCAAATACTCTTAAATCCCGCCTTATACGAATCGGATTTTTCATCCGTTGCTTCTGGAACTTGCACCAAAATGAATTTTCTATTACCACCATCATCCAAATTCATTTGCATTATAGCGTGTGCAGTAGTACCAGAACCAGAGAAAAAGTCCAAAATAATACCGTCTTTGGCTGATGCCGTTCCTGCAAAAATGGAATCGTATACAGTCCATAGACTTTTGGGGAAGGTAAACCCGTTATTCGGAACCAAATCGCTGATTATTTTTGTGCCATACTCATTTGCATCATATCTTTTATCAGCCCATACGGTCTTTTGCACGCCAAAGGTTTTTCCTATTAAAATTTCATAACCATTATCGTTCGGACGTGCTTTTAGCATATTCCAAATTGATTCGACAGTCTGACGAGCATATCGCCACTTTCTCTCTACACCATTACGGTCGATAGGATATACGTGAGCAACTCCATCAACATACTCCGTCTGTTTCGGGTGATAATCGTCAGGAGATACATTACCGAAACCAATAATTTCTCCATCTTTAACATAAATCGGATAAAAGCAGTTTTTTGCATCGCTTCTTTCTGACTCACTGCCCCAATTTCGTAATTGAGACCAAGATACATCTTCATCCGCAATTATCTTATCCGCAATTGCTTTTATACCCTTTGGATATACAAATAGTGCGTATTCATTCGTATGCGAGAAATTAGTGCCTTGCTGACCTCTGGGGTTATGTACAACAGTTACGCAAGTGTGTTCGTAACTGCTTTCGCCGAAAATTTCTTTAAGCACCATAGATAATGTATCAACTTCGTTTTCGTCAATTGCACACACTAAAACACCATCATCAGTGAGCAGGTCTTTTGCAATTCTCAAACGAGGATATATCATATTGAGCCAGTCGGTATGAAATCTTCCGTTTGTATCGGGATTTTGAACGAGAGCATTTCCGTCGCCATCGAATTGACCACTATTTGCAAGGTATTCTGATGTGCTTTGGCTAAAATCATTATGATATATCAAATTGTTTCCTGTGTTATAAGGCGGGTCAATGTATATCATTTTTATCTTTTTAAGGTATGTTTCTTGCAAGAGTTTCAATACATCAAGGTTATCGCCTTCAATATATAGATTTTGGGTGTTATCAAAGTTAACACTATTCTCGCGACAAGGACGGAGGGTCTTTGCAATAGGAGCATTTGCAAGTAAAATAGATTGTTTCTTGTCAGGCCAACTAAACCGATATCTCTCTTCATTACCTTCTACAACAACAGCAGAAAGTTCCTGTTTGAGCATATCAAAATCAATCGCATGCTCAATCTCGCCGTTTTCACCCCTGCGCTCCGTCACGCAATTCGGAAACAGCTTACCAATCTTCTCTATATTTTCATCAACCTTGTTAACCGAGTGCATCTTAAGCTTGTCCACTTTTTAAATTCATAATTCATAATGCATAATGCATAAAGAATTACTTTCCTCCTTTTAAATTTGTTTCGCATTCAATAATCCACAATTATGCATTGTGAATTATAAATTATGCATTGATTTAAGTTTCTTTATTTGTTGCACCAACTCAAATTTTTTCTTCGGTTGGGTTTCTTTTCGGGCGAGCTTTTCAAGCCGCTCAATTTCTTTTTTCAGCTTTTCCTGCTGTTCGTTAACGGCAATCTGTTCTTCAAGCGTGTTTTCGCCTTGCAGTTCAAAATCGCCGATTTGCAGGATAATGTTTTCCCATACGTCGTCAAAATTCAAGCCTTTAAGCTGAACGGTAAAGCTTTCTTTCGGCATCCACTCCGTCTGCAAAAGCTTTGAATGATAGACCGCAAGCTTTTCTTCTTCCTCATATTCAAGAATCAGAATCATATTCTGCGGAACTATCTTGAAAAGTTTGATTATTGCGTTCTTATCAAAATCTCTGTTCTTGATAATCACACGGGCTACGGCAAATGATTGAGTTTCTTTGCCGTCGGCAACGTTAATAACTGAAGGCAACACCTGATTTACCAGAATGATTCTCGATATCTCGGAATCAATATTCTTTTCTTCTGCAGGAGTTAAATTCAGCACTCGCGTTATTACTGTTTTGGGTAACTGTTTGTTTATTTCCGTTGACCTTGGTAAACCAAGCATTGTAACACCTCTTTTCATTTGATTACAAGGAAGCAAATGAGTTCAAAATCATCAAGTCCCTTGATACCGTCTGAAAGGAAATTGATTGTTCCGCCCTTAAGGAACGCTTCAATATCACTCTCTTCTTTTGTTTCAATAATGGATGCGATTGCATCGCCGAGAAGCTTTGAATATTCGCTCATATTGCGTCCGTCACGGGTTTCACGGTTGAATTCTTTATAAAGCTCGGGAACAGCCTGCGTTTTGCCCTTACAGATGTATCGCATCTTATCAAGCATTGCTTTGGGCGAAAGATGGTCGCAGATAACCTCACCGTCTGCACCGATATAAACCATATAGAACGGATGAAGTCTGTTCTGATTATCAATGTTGACGCTGTTTGAACGGTTTTTCAGCACGTAGATAACACCTGCAGGAGTATCTTCCGTTGCCCGAGCAACAGAATGAAGTCCGAAAGGCGTTTTATCCAGGCTCGGGTGATTCTTTGTGTATTCAAGCAAGTCAAGACGGAATTCATTAAGTCCTAAATCCATGATTGAAATACCGCTTGTCATTTCTTCAATATCAACAACTTCTTCTTTGAGCCTCTGGAGCTGTGATTTGCGGTATTCAAGGTCCGTTTTTTCTTCATCACTGAGGATATTATCATCACCCGTTGCAGCCATGTTGACTATCTTCATTCGGGTTTCAACCTTCGCTTTGAGGTCAATGTATTCATCAAGAGTAACATCAGGCCAGAAGTTGACAAGCTGGATAACGTCATTCTTGCTTCCGATACGGTCAATTCGTCCAAAACGCTGAATAATGCGAACAGGATTCCAGTGAATGTCGTAGTTAATAAGATAATCGCAGTCCTGAAGGTTCTGACCTTCTGAAATGCAGTCAGTTGCAATAAGAATATCAATCTCTGTCGGATCATTCTGCATAAGCAAATGCTTATCCTTGGATATCGGAGAGAAGCAAGTCAGGATTGTGTTCAAATCAGAGTTTCTGACTTTTGCAGTTGTTCTGCCCTCAACAGTACCGGTTACCATTGCAGTATCAAGACCGAAATTATTCTTTATGTATGCGGAAACGTTGGTGTAGAGATACTGTGCCGTATCGGCAAAAGCAGTGAAAATGATAACCTTTTTGTTTGTTCCGTTAATGGGGTTTTCAATTTTGTTTTTGAGAACGCCGAAAAGTGCCTGCAATTTGTTGTCATATTCGGGAGTGATATCACTTACCATAAGACAAAGCAAATCAAGAACTTCCTTGTCCTTAGAAAGACTCTCTTTCCAAGAGATATAGTCCATATCGGCAAGGTCGATTTTGACTTTTCTGCCGAAGGTGAAAAGTTCATCGCCGTTCTGGTCTTCAGAGTCAAAATCATCAACAGTTACATCAAGCATATCAATGCTTGTTGAATGTGATTTATCAAAGTTCTCAATCTTACCAATTGTGCCTTCAATCAAATCCTTAATTCTCATAAGTGTGAGATTGAATGAATAAACGGAGCTTTCCATTCGCTTCATAAGATTGATTGCAGTCAGACGACGGATGCCTTCTTCACGGTTTGCCTGAGTAAAGCCGACATTGACTTTGTTATCCTGATACAGTTCTGCGTATTTCTCACGCTTTGACGGCTGGATATAATGCGTGGGGGTATAGATGGAAAGAGTGAGCAGCATAAGCTGTTCAAAGATTTCATTGTAGTTAATTGCTGTTTTCAAATCCGTAAGTTTAGGACTGAGAGAAATAGGTTTGAGCCTTGTCGGGAATTTGCCTACATCAGCTGTATCATAGTATTTTTCAATGTGCTTGCGTGAACGGGCAATAGTGACTGAGTCAAGAACTTCAAAGAAATCAAAATCAAGCATACGGAGAAGATTATCTGTTGTTCTGTCTTCAGGATTCCATTTGCTCCATGTATTGAATGCACGCTGAGCATTCTTGAAAATATCATCAATTGAACGGTTGGTATTGAGCTTTTCGTCAATATAATCCGTGTTGCCTTCGTAAGCAAGAGCAAGCTGATTTTTCAGATCGTTGAAACGATTATTAACAGGTGTTGCAGAAAGCATGAGCACTTTGGTCTTTACACCCTGACGAATCACTTTATTAAGCAGACGAAGGTATCTGTTTTCTTTTTCGTTATCCTCACCCGAAAGCTTACCTCCGTTGCGGAAGTTGTGAGATTCATCAATGACAACGAGGTCATAGTTGCTCCAATTTAGCCTGCTTAAATCTATGCCGTTTGAATTGCCGTGAGTTCTGTTCAAATCGGTATGATAAAGAACATCATAACGTAAACGGTCACAAGCAATGGGATTATTTATGTAATTATCCTTGTATGTATTCCAGTTGTTTGTCAGCTTTTTAGGGCAAAGAACAAGTACGGATTTATTGCGATTTTCATAGTATTTAATTACCGCAAGAGCCGTAAAAGTTTTACCGAGACCAACACTGTCAGCAAGAATACAACCGTTAAATTTTTCGAGTTTATTTATAATAGCAAGAGCAGCATCCTTCTGAAAATTATAGAGCATACTCCATATTTTGCTCTCTTTGAATCCGGTTGCTTCGTTAGGAAGAACATCTTCGGAAATGTCTTCAAGAAATTCATTAAAAATATTATAAAGAGTTACAAAGTAAATAAAGTCGGGAGAGTTTTCGTTATAAGCGGTAGTGATATTTTCAATGACTTCATCTGTAACAACCTGCAATTTGCTTTTGTCATTCCACAATTTTTCAAAAAGGTCAATATATGCATCCGAGAAAGGTGTTTCTGATTTTTGAATCATCATATAGGCATTGTTGCCTCGTTCGCAACCGAGACCAACAGTTGTGAATTCATTAACGGGCATATAGCTTTTATCATCAAGATTAATGAAGCCCATCATATTTTCATTTGTGACGTTTGATTTGAAAACAGTTTTTTGCTTTATCCATTCTGCACACTCTTTTGCAATAGCTTTTTGAGTAAGCTCATTGCGAAGCTTAACCTCAAACTCTGTACCGTAAAGACTACGCTCACGGTCAAGGCGAGGAATATAGAACTCTCTTTTTTCTTTGCGTGCTTTTTCAGTTGTGAAAGTGGGTGATGTGAAAATAAAGCGCAACTCATCAATACCCTTCAGTTCTTCTTTGAGTTCCTGAAAAGCATATATAGAAAAACAAGCCGCAGCAATTGAAAGTTTACTGCCATCTTTGATCTCAACTTTTAAATCGTCCTTAAGCGTTTTGTTAATGTTATCGATAATCTCCAAAACAGTCACCAACCCATTTTGACTATATTAAATTTATTATAACATTATAAAACTAATAATACAAGAATTATAGATATATAAAATAAATATTAAAAGTTACAGATATTAAGAATTCTGCAGTTTTATAAAACAAAGGGTTTCATTATCATTTTATATCGTAATACGGTGTGTTTTCAATGCCTTTTTCGAGCAAATCGAAAACCAGCTTATCAAGCGGTTTTTTCCACATTGCCTTGAACCATTTTGTGTTGCCGAATATTTTTACAATTGTCGGGCTGACGGAATAATATGTTCTTATAAACGCTCTGCCGAGAACTGATTTTGCAAGAGTGTTATCTCGAAATCTGCGAAGAGTCCACACTTCGGGGCAATCATACGAGCCATAAACACAGGTGGCGACATAGCATCCGCCGCTGTTATGGTTATATCCCGTGCCAAAAAGCTGAGGGTCGCTGCTGCTGACCTTTTTGCCATTCTTATCATAGTTGGTATAGCCGACGCCAAAAATCTGATGTTCCGTTCTGCCGATTTTGTTACCTTTGTTGTCATAGGTTGTATAACCGGTACCGAAGAAATTACTCTCAGTACGACCTACTCTGTTGCCGTGTGCATCGTAATTCGTATATCCACTGCCAAAGATATTTTTCTCACTGCGTCCGATTTTCTTACCGTTGCTGTCATAATGAGTGTATCCGTTGCCGAAAAAATCTCTTTCACTTCTGCCTTTGTTAGCCATAAAAATTCTCCTTTTTATTCTCTTTGGATAAATTATATCGGATTAAGTGTCCAATAAAACTCTCTTACAATACATAAAAAGCCGAAAAACTTCTTTTTTACAGCAGTTTTCCGGCTTTTCAGGAGTGTATAAAAATTTTATTATGTATTAAAGTACTTATTTTTACTCGTTATCGTCAATCAAAAAAATCATCATCTTCATAGTATTCGTCAACTATAAGATCGAAACCCTCATCATCATATCCATCGCAATCGTAACTGTCTTCTTCACAATCGGAATCGTAGTTTTCCGTTCCGTTTTCATAAGTGAATCTTTCATCGCCGTCTTCTCTGTAATAAATCCACTCAACGAAAGTATAGTCCGAATCAATGAGACTTTTGCTTGCTTTGAGTTCGGTTAAAAACTCCTTGAAAGCCGCTTTGTTGTCGGCATCATCACCGTAAAAATCAAGTAATTCTGTCACATAATTGAAAACAGACGAAAGATTTTTCGGACAACCGTCAACATAAGCACAGTCATAATATTCATAGTCAACTGCAAGGGTTTTGCCTTTATATTTTGTGCCGAACATATCAACAATTGCTCCGGCACCCTCAAATGCGCCCTTTGCATCATGCTTCTTAAGAATATCAAGAAGCTGTTTGTTTGCAATCCTAACAACAAGACCGCCATCGTAACTCATAAGATTACCTCCTGTTTTTTATAAAAAGTTATTGTATGATAAATATGATTACAATAATTCATTTCGAATTCTCAACCAGCTTCTGCCAGACTTTTACCATTGCATAGGTATCGAGTTTGCAGTAAGCGAGGAGATTTTTGCGTGTTTCGGCAACCTCTTCGGTTGACATCGACTTCATGTTTCTGAACGCATTCGATGCCTGGTCGCCTTTCTGTATGCCTTCGAGATTATGATAATCAAGCGAAGGCTCATCGGGATAAAGCGCGGGAAGAACATATTTTATCGAATACGAACCCTGCATTGCGGGGAGATAATAATGCTTCTTTGAAAACGGAGTCATAAGATCTTTTATGTTATCGTGAATGTTCATCAGATGGTCGGCAAGGTCGGGATAAACCTCTGCCAACTTCTTGATGACGTTCTTCTCAAACCCCATATTGTATGCCGTTGTGCAGACATCATAAGGAATATCGTTGCAGAGTTTTTCTGCGAGTGCACGTCGGGGGTCTGTGCTTGCTTCGGCAAGGAATTCGGTGTGGTGGAGTTCACCGTTTTCGCTCTCGAGCCAATGGAGCGAATACTGAAACGGTATCTGCTCATAGGGTGAGGTAAAATCAAACGGCGGAATTGCCTCCTGAAATGTTTCAAAGTCGAGAAAATAAAGCGGGAACGAAAGCGAATCAACGGTTTCACGGATTCCCTTTGCATCGATTTTACCGATGTTATTAAGGTGAGATTCAACCTGCAGACGCTGATTACCCTTGATTTCCTTGCGCTTTGCAAGACTCTCAAAATCGTAATCGCCCTCATTGAAGAGTTTCACTTTTGTATCAAACTTAAGTCTGCTGATATCGAAAACATTCGGGTGTTCGAGTCTGCCCGTGCAGTAGTCAAAATATCCGCAGGTGTAGGGTTTGTTGCAATGGCATCCCACTTCACGGTGAGGCTCGTAATCGCTTTCCATTATTCTTTCGAGTTCGGGGAGAAAATCTCTTATACCCGTCTGCCTGCAGTCGGTGTAACACTTTACATCCTCAATCACAAACAGTTCGTCAAGGTCAATTTCGCCGTGACGGACATAGCAGGGGTTGATATGCACAAGATAAACGCCGTCAACCTTGTAACCCAGACCGCCCAGCACATACTGCTGATAGGCGGTGTCGTGAAGATAGATTTCACTCACTGCGGTTGAGCTTTTGACTTCATAGATTTCAACGTGACCGTTGCCCTTGTTTTTGAGAATATCAACACTGCAGAAAAGACCGTCGAGGGCAAAAGATGCCTCTGCGATAACGGGTGTGCCTGCATCAATGAGCCTTTGTGTTTCTTCAAGCATATCGCCTAAATCCTCGAACGGAACTTCGATGAAATCTCCGAAAAGACCCATTGCAAGATCGCCGACCATATTGCCCGTTTCAAGAACGGCATCGTTCATAACGGAATTATCAAATTCTTCGGGCTTGTTCTTATGAAGCCAGAGCATTTTCGGGCACTGAACGGCATTGCAGTATTTTGATTTCGAAAGTCGCAGAGACACGATCAATTCTCCTTTATACGGAAATTACAATTTTGCTTCCGCCTGTTTTTTCTTTGGTGATAATAACTTGCTTATCAATCTTTTCTTTCAGGTCGGCAACATGAGAAATGATACCCACAAGGCGGTTGCCGTCGCTCAAATCTGCAAGTGCTCTGAATGCCTGCGAGAGGGATTCGGGGTCAAGCGAGCCGAAACCTTCGTCAACAAACATTGTATCAAGCTTTATGCCGCCTGCAGATGACTGAATTTCATCTGAAAGACCGAGCGCGAGTGAAAGAGACGCTTTGAAAGATTCGCCGCCCGAAAGGGTTTTGACGCTTCTTTCCGTACCGTTATAGTGGTCAATAACCGAAAGGTCAAGACCACTCTGACTGCGGTTATTGTCGGCGGTTTCGCTTCTTTTCAGCTCATACTGACCGCCCGACATTTTCATAAATCTTGTGTTCGCACGGGCAATTATACGGTCAAAATAAGTCATCTGAATGTATGTTTCAAGCATTATCTTTTCTTTACCAGAAATGTTGCCGTTGGCGGTGTTATTGAGTGCATTGAGGCTGATTTTTCTCTTTTCGATCTCTGTTAATTCATCGGATTTCTTGTTGATATTATTAAGAGATACGGTGTTTGCATTAATGCGGACAGCAATATCTTTCTGCATCTTTGCGAGTGAAGATTTTTCTTCTATGAGAGCCGATTTTTTCTCCTCTGCCGCTTCGCTATCAATCGCTTCGGAATCGGCGATCTGTTTTTTCAGCTGCTTGATTTTGCCTTCAAGCTCGGTTATGCCCTTTTCTGATTCCAAATATCTTTTCTCTGCATTTTCAAGAGCAGTCTGCATTGCTCTGAGTGTATTTTCAAGCGCGGATTTCTGCGCATTTGCGGCGGCTTTGCTTTCAAATTTCAGGCTTTCCGCAAGAGCCTTGCACTGCTTTTCAATCTCTGCGTGAGATGCGGTAAATGCGGATATATCCTGCCTGCATTTTGCAATGACCTCTTCGGCTTTTCTGATTCTGCTTTCCTCTATGGGAATCTGCTTATCAACCACGGATTTGCGTCTTTTATTTCTCTCTTCTTCCGCTATTTTATCATTGATTTCTTTGAGATTTGCGGTGATTCCCGCAATCAGATTTTCGGCGGTTTCCGATGCAGTTCCCAATTCACAATTATTCAGAAGATCTGAAATGAGCTGCTTTACGGAATCGGTCTGTGCATCAACCTGGCCTTTGATTTCGCCTGCACTTCTGCTGAGTTCTTCTGCATATTTACGGGCTTTATCGTATGCGGATTTTGATGTATTCACATCAGCTTCGGTGGGTGCGGTTGCGGATTTAACGGCAAGCTTAGGATGATTTGTTGAGCCGCAAACGGGACAAGCCGTACCTTCGGCTAAATCCTCTGCAAGAATACCTGCCTGCTCGTTGAAAAACGCACGGTAGTTCATTTCATAAAGACTCTTTGCGGATTCGGCTTTATCTGTGGCGGCAAGATATGCCTTCTTTGCCTGCTCATATCTTTCAGTTATATCTTCAAGTGACGATAATTTTCTTACAAAATCTCCAAGTGCGGATTTACGGTTTTCAGCCTGCTCTTTTTCACGGGCAAGCTTTTCAATATTTGCACCTGCATTTTCAAGAACCTTCTGTTCTTCTTTCATTTTTGCAAGGTAATCAACCAAGCTCTCATGTCCTTCAATGTATTTTTCAAGCATCTTACTGCTTACACCAAGCTGTTTTGAAAGGCTTACCGCTTCGGCTTTCTTCATTTCAAGCTCGTCATATTTCGGAAGTTCAGCCTCAATAACAGCAATTTGCTTTGAGAGCTTTTCCTGCTCGGGTTTCTTTGCTTTTTCAGCTTCGAGAATCTTTTTGATTTCTCCAAAAGAAACGGTTAATTCCGCATATGTTTTTTCCGATTTTTCAAGCTCTGACTGTGCCTTTGAGTATTCCTCTGCTTTTGCGAGAACAGCTGTCACTTCTTCGAGTGATTTTTCAATTACAGATATTTTTTCAGCTGTTACGGATTCGAATTTTTTATCGTTTTCAAGAATTTTTGTGATTAAATCAACAACATCCTCAACTATCATTTCTCCGTTTCTTGCCTTTGTTGCTTCAATATTCAGAACATCGTTTTCGTCGCATTGGATACCCGATATATATTGCTTCACGCTGCTTTGTGCTGCTTCGTATTCATTTCTGACGGCGGAATATTCGCTCTTGATTTTATCCTGCAGAATGCGGTAATAATCCGTCTTGAATATTTTTCTGAATATCTCCTGACGCTCTTTTGTGTCGGCAACAAGGAGCTTTCTGAAATCGCCCTGTGCAATCATTGCAATCTGCGAAAACTGGTTGCGGTCAACGCCCATAATTTCAACAATTGCGTTGTTGACATCCTTGATTTTGGAAATAACTCTACCGTCTGGATAATGAAGCTCCGCTTCGGCTTTCTGAACGGTTACGCCGTCGCCCTTCTTTGCTTTTCTTTCATATTCAGGGTTTCTTTTAACGGTATACACCTTGCCGTCATAGGCAAAAACAAGCTCAACTTCCGTGGGCGTGTCAAGCTCTGCATATTTTGAACGCAGCATCGAGGAATCCCTTAAATCACCGCTTGCTTCGCCGTAAAGAGCATAAGCAATCGCATCAAAAATCGTTGTTTTGCCGGCACCCGTGTCGCCCGTAATGAGATAAAGTCCGTTGGTGCCGAGCTTTTCAAAGTCAACTTCCGTTCTGCCTGCATAGGGACCAAAAGCGGACATAACAAGTTTTATCGGTCTCATTTTTCACCCTCCCAGATGTTTTCGATAAGTGTTCTTACAAATTCCGTCTGTTCATCGGTCATCGGCTGATTATTCTGATTTTCATAGAATTCAGCGAACAAATCAAGCGGTGACCTCTGCTCAATATTCTCAATAATATCAAGCTTTGCGGAGCTTCGGGTGCGCTTGTTATCGTAATCAAGCTTCATAAGATTGGGATAGATAACACGCAGCTTGCCGATGGCATCGGGGACATCTTCTTCATCGGTGAGGGTGATGTGCATATAGTCATCCGTGTTGGTGTTTATATAGTTATCTTTGAGGGTAATTTCTGCATATGTGCCTTTGATTTCACGCATATCACGCTTGGGTTCAAGGGCAACCGTGCGGATTTTAAGGCTCCCCTTTTCACCTATTTCAACAACGGTTACGGACTTTTTGTGCTTTGCTTCGGAGAATGAATATTTCAGCGGAGTGCCGCAATATCTCACTCTTTCGCAGCCGATATTCTGCGGACCGTGAATATGACCGAGCGCAACGTAGTCAAAGCAGTCAAACACGCTTGCATCAACGTTATCCGAGCCGCCGACGGAGATTTCTTCAGATTCGCATTTCTCGGCACCTGTCACAAACTGATGAGTAACGATAACATTTCTTTCGTCGGCATTGACATTCATATTTTCAACCGCAACACGCACTGCATCGGTGTAGCTTTCAATCTCTGTATCTTCAAAAAATCTGCGCACATTGGCAGGTTTCACAAACGGAAGCATAAAGAAATTGACCTTACCGAATTCATCGTCAAGGCTGATAGGCTCAACATTGCCGTTATACACAGGTGACATATGCACGCCGCTGATATCCATAAGTCTGCCGCCGAAAGCCATTCTTTCGGCAGAATCGTGGTTGCCGCTGATAACGAAAACCTGCAGTTTTCTTTTTGCAAGTCTGCAAAGGAAATCGTCAAAGAGCTGAACAGCCTCTGCCGACGGCACGGATTTATCGTAAACGTCGCCTGCAATAACAACGGCATCGGGCTTTTCATCATCAATTATGTTGATAATTTTAGTGAGAATATACTCCTGATCTTCAAGCATTGAGAATTCATTGACTCTCTTGCCGATATGAAGGTCGGATAAATGCAGAAATTTCATATGTACCTCCGAAGATTTTATGCTTTTATTTTAGCACAGCTTTTGTATTGTTTCAAGCCAGGTTCTTGGACGTGGCTATCATTTAAAAATGTCATCAAGATTATAATCCGACTCAACATAAACAGCACCGACTTCATAATCATCAAACACAAAAATTTCTTTGCCGGATATGCAGTAAATCTGAATCGTTGAACCGTCAACATCAACAAGCAATTTCCGTTTTTCCGCTTCAGGATGTTTTTCTTCAATCCTTAAACACGCTGCCTTGAATTCCTTCGGACTGTTATCGAAAAAAACATTATATTCAAACTCATATTGCTTTCTCATACTTCTCATCAGAATCCTATCTTATTCTTTGTTTTTCCCGAATCTTTTGATTCCGTTTCCTTAACAGGCGGTGTATCGTCATCACCCTCAACCTGTTCGGGTGAAAGCACAAGAGCAATAACGCTCGAATGAGTGATGAACATCGTCTGAGCATAGGCATAATCATCAATTTTGTCATAGAGCCTGCCTGCACTGACCGTACCCGCAAAAACGGTGTTTGCACTGTTGGCAACATAACCGATTGTGTCAATCATCGGCAATTCAGCACGAATAGCCTCTTCGTCATAATCATTGTCATCTTCCTTGACAATCCTGAAAATCTTGCCTACCTTGAACGGTTTCATGCCGTAATAATTCCTTACACCCGTGATTGTAACAAATGTGTTTTCCATAATGCATTTTCCTTCCGGATTTATTTTACAAACAAATTATATCAGCCTGTGTGTACCATAAAACGGACTCTTAAACAATCAAAAGCAGAAAAAGAGAAAAACAGTGTCAATTTAGAGGTAAAAGAAAAAGCAAAGTAATTATTTATTGCATAAAAAGCAATAGGATCTCGCATAAATTTCATATTTTATTTGCTTTTTGTTCTCCTTTTGTGAACACAAAAGTAAATTTAGTACCATATCTTTTTCTGGCATTGCGTTATCATAAAAATATGCACCCCAAAAGTGTCTGACTTTTGGGGTGCATTTCATTCCGCCGCCATATTTTTTAATCATCCATAAACATCAAGTATTCCGCAGCTCTGCTTTGGAGGCATCTCCTGATTTCAGATTCTCTGTCTTCAAGAACGTATATCATTCTGTCAATGATTTTCTTAACGTCGCCGTTCTCATATCTGCGTTCAAAACATCCGTACTGTGCAAAATGATCTTCACGAAGAAGTAACGTCAGCAACGCACAGCATAAATCAAAATCAGCGGTTTCAATGCGCTTCAATTCTCCGTCAACGTTTATCGGTTCAGTTATCATATAGTCATAATAGTTGGTTTTTAATCCGTCGAATTGTTCAAGAAGAGTTACATAATAATCCGCTAAGCAACAGGGCTGGGGTGGTTTTGCTTTCAGAAACTGAATTTTTTCTTGGTTTGTCATATTTTCACCTGCAAACATCAAAAATCAAAATCGTCGATATCATAACCTGCATCTGAAAGTGCTTCAGCCTGTTCGTCAGAATCCATAAGTTCAAAATCGTAAGGGTCAATGCCTGCGTCGTCGAGAGCATCTTCAAGATCAGTTGTATATTCTGTGCCTGAATATCCGCTGTTCTCCGAAGATTCCGTCTTTCTTTCGTTTGCCTTTTCCGCTTCTTCCATCATCTGCACAAAGAAAGAAAACTCTGCTGCTTTTTCAAACGAATCCATTTTGCCGTCTCCGTTGAAATCAAACATACCGCCGAATAAACCTTTATCAAACATTGTTTATTACCTCCTGAAACGGATTTTACTGTTTTTTTATTGTAATACTGATACTTTTTGCGTTAATGGTTTCAATTATTGTTTCCGATATATCCGTGAGATTGCCGTCGTCGGCTCCTTCTTTTGAGGCAAGATACTGAAGAGCAGAAAGTTTCGCCTCATCCGCATGCTGTTTTCTTATGTTGTAATAATTTCTGTGATCTTCATCCATTTCATAGATGATACGGGAAACGCTGAAGGTTTCGTCAGGCCATTTTGTGAATTTGAAACGCACAAAGAATTCGTCACCGTTTTCGCACTTGCCGATGCAGATGTATTTATCCGTATTCTGTCTCAGAACACCTTCGCAAATAACGTTCTCACCGCATATGGGACAGTAGAAATTGAGAATCTCGGCATCTTCAAGAGCAGATGTTCTTGCCGGATAGAATTTGTCTGGTCTAAGCGTTTCTGCAATCTTGTTCAGCTTATTCATTTTTTTCGTAGCGTTGTATTCTGCAAGACCTTTAACCATATCCAGATGCATACACACCGTTACCGTGTTGCGAGCATCGTGGAGGGCATCATGTGCGGGAAGAGCATCCTGACCGAGCCTTTCCATTGCGTCCGAAAGCGAATACTGACGTTGCTCCTTACTTACCTGAGTATTGAAAATTAATTGAATATTATAGTAGCAAGGCAACCATGAAGGGTCGAGCCCGTGAAGAATAATATTGTCACGAAGCATATCAACGTCATTTTCACCCCACGTCAGGAAAACAAACTCATCTGTGCACCAATTACGGAAATGTTTCAGGGCAACGGGAAACGGCAAGCCGTATTCTAAATCCTGATTGGTTATTTTAGTCAGCTTGGCAACCTTATTGCACATTTTCGAATAGTGCACAGGCTTTACCAGGATTTTAAAAGTGTCAACGATATTATAGTTTTCGTCAAGTTTGACGGCACCTATCTGCACGATTTCTCCGTAAAGAGTTACAGGTTTTCGTATCATATTTTTCGGCTTGAACGGCTGATTCCATTCCATATCAAGAACTATGTAATTCACGGTAACGCTCCTTTTGATTATTCTTCTGTTTCTTCAACGTCATCAGTTTTGGTACACAGAGATTTAACTGTTAAAATCAGAGCAAGAGTGCTTGTGATTATCGAAACTATGTTCAATGCTTTGCGTAAGTTTTCCATGTAAAAACCGCCTTTCTTTAATATCTTACAATCATATCATACACTATTATGTGTACCATAAAACGGACTATAAGTATGAACTGACCCCAAAAAGTTAGACAAAGTTTTAGAATAAAACTTGTGCAAATTGAATATTAAGCAGCTAAAATGGCTTGAGATCTGTGCATAGCAACCAATATTAATTCTTTTCACACAGTTTTTTCCAACGCCTCAAACGCTGCATCCATTGCTTCGTCTCGTGTTTCAAAAACTTCTTTGCAGAATACGTTTTTTATATGTTGTTGTGCAAACACCCTCAGTATTAATTCTCAGAGGGAATTTGCGATGTTTGATCGCTTTTGAATAATTCATAACTATTGCGAATTATGCTTAAATATTGAATCGAACATTCATATTTTATATCAGGAAGAACTTCTTAAAAAATTCCCCAATAATGATGTTTTTATCAAATATTTCAATTTAGATTAATACATATATAAATTGAATTTCTCATTGCTCCGTTGCATATTCATTCGAGTTGAATTGAATGCATACTTAAAGGTTTATTTTTGATATGTTCCGAAAATGTCCCACGGCATATTGCATAATGGTGTCAATGATGATAGAATAAACACGAGGTGACGTTTATGGACTCAATGCAGCCGAAAAAATTACTCATTATCAACATTCTTGATATTCTCAAAAAGTATACTGACGAAGACCACCGTTTGAGTCAGAAAGAGATTGCGGAGATTCTTGAAACAGAATATGATATGAAGGTTGACCGCAAGGCAATCAAGCGCAATCTGATGAATCTGATTGAATTCGGCTATGAAATCGAATACAGCGAGGCTCTGCGAATGGTTAAAAATTCAAAGGGTGAGCTTGAAGAAAGCTATATTCTTTCCGATTTTTATCTTGTGCGTGATTTTACGGATGCAGAGCTCCGTCTGCTGATTGACAGCCTGCTTTTCTCAAAGCATATTCCATATTCGCAGTGCAAGGAGCTTATCGAGAAAATCGAGGGTCTTTCAAACAAATATTTTCTCTCAAAGGTGAAGCACATTTGCAATATGCCCGAGAATATGCCTCAGAATAAGGAGCTTTTCTTGACGATTGAAATTCTTGATGAGGCGATAAGCAAAGGTAAACAGGTGGCTTTCAAGTATAACGATATGGGTACTGATAAAAAACAGCACCCACGCAAAAACAGCGAAGGCAATGTGAGGGAGTACATCGTTAATCCATACCAGATGGTTGCCACAAACGGCAGATATTATCTTGTATGCAATTATGATAAATACAACAATGTATCAAATTACCGCCTTGACAGAATAACGGATATACGCTTGCTTGACACTCCCGTAAAGCCGATGAAAAAGGTTGAGGGTCTTGAACACGGACTTGATTTGCCAAAGCATATGGCAGAGCACATTTATATGTTTGCCGACAAGACAGAGAAAATTACGTTCAGAGCAAAGAAATATATAGTTTCAGAAATTATCGACTGGTTTGGCAAGGACGTTAAATTCAGCGATGAAACCGAAGACGAGGTAACGGCTGAAGTCAGAGTTAGCAGAATGGCAATGAAATTCTGGGCAATGCAGTACGGCGAGCATATCACCGTCACATCCCCCGAAAGCCTTGTGAATGATATTAAAAATGCACTGCAGAAAGCGGTGGAGAAATATAATTAAAGGAGAGTTAATATGAGCGATTATAATTTTCCGATAGATACAAAAGTTGTAACATTAATTAACAGTGAAAACGGAATCTTTGCAAATTCAAAAAAATATTCAATCCCTGCTTATCAGAGAGATTATTCGTGGGGAGAAAAAGAAGTTGAAACCTTGTTGGACAATATCATTGAGGGATGCAGTAGCGATTCTCCTTTGTTTGTTGGCACAATTCAGTTTTCAAAAGATTCAAAGGTATCAGACAAAACTTTTGATATAGTAGACGGTCAACAACGATTGACCACCATAATACTTTTGTTTAAACTTATTGAACTTTACACAGAAGAAGACGTTCTTAAAAGGAATAACAT
This sequence comes from Acutalibacteraceae bacterium, assembly GCA_045592085.1. GTDB lineage: Bacteria > Bacillota > Clostridia > Oscillospirales > Acutalibacteraceae > CAG-177. The sequence goes on from JAZNUD010000092.1 coordinate 46,287, forward strand.
ATCGCTTGTAATCGATAAATCTGCCGAACTTCAAAAACAATTTAATGATGTCCTTGAGATTAACAATCTTGAAAAAGTTGAGAAACTTGATAAAAGCAAAAAGGGAAAAGAGGCATTTAACGCCGAAACAAATGTATACTGCAAAAATATAAGATTAATGCGCAACTATATAGAGTGCATCGATGAATACAAAGAACTTAAAAAAAGCAAAAAAGAAATCACCTTCATTGAAAAGCTCAAAGAATATATCTTGGAAAAACTGTATTTTGTAGAACTGACAACCGATGGTCTGGGCATTCCTGAAACCGTTAAAATATTCAACACAATAAACACAACCGGTCTTGACCTGAACAGCAGTGATGTTTTTAAGCTTCAGTATTATCAATATCTGAAAGATAATTGTGAAGAAGATGATTGGATTAACAGAATAAACTCCTGTTATGAAGAGCTCGAAAGTTTCAAAGTCAAATACAGTTCATCTCCGTATGTTAACTCAAACCTCACGATGTCCTTGATTCTTGATATCTACAAACATATTTTATCAGCAAAATATGAATTGAAATGGGAAAACCTTTCGAAAAGCAATGAAAAATTTTTTGAGTGGATATTCAAAAAAGAGAATAGTAACAAAAAAGACGAGCTGTTGAATTTTGAGGTTTTTGAAGCGGTTGTGAAAAACTTTTTAAATATTTTTGAGTATACACTTATCAAAGAAGAAAACACCGATTTCAAGTTCTGTGCTCAGAAATTAATTGAAATTACCCGATATTCGAGATACTGGACATTGCCGTATGTTATATCATTTTTTAAAGCTGAAAACTATATGGCTTCAGAGAGTGACATTGATTTTGCCCTCGATATGAGTCTTACAATTTCAAAATATTTTATAGCTAACTCGGTTTTATATGATAGGGTTATCAACCCTGTTCAGACATTTATGTGTAATGAAGTTTTACCCGCGATTTCGAAAGTGAAAAACAAAGATGAAATCACCTCTTTGATTAGCAGTAAAATATGGCAATCTCCGTACGATTCAGAATGGGACAGTTATGAAGATTTCAAAGAAAGAGTGGAGCAAAAACTTTTTGAAAATGGTAGCAGGTGCCATTTGATTTGCACGCTTTCTGCAATTCTTGACGAAAACGAAGAATCTGATATAAGAAAGTTGTTTTTTAATTGGAAAGAAAATCCTTATGACAATGAACATATCTGGCCACAAAACCGTTTTAAAGAATGGCCTGCAGAAGACTGCAAGTTTGTCAACGGAATAGGAAATCTTGTCACTCTTGAAGCAAACATAAACAGAAGTGTCAAGGATGACATATCAAAAAAGGTAAAGCAATATCCGAACAGCAAGTTTGCTTCAATAAAAGAAATATTAAATCAATGCCCTTCTATGGAATGGACTGTTGATAATATCAAGGATCGTAAAGATGCAAAAATGGGAAAAATTAAAGGCTGGCTTGGCAGGAAAGAATAGTTATATTTTTTATTAGAAGGAGCATAAAATGAACATTTCACGCTTTTATGAACCGCAGAAGTTGTTTTTTGATGTGGCGTTGAGAGAAATCAAGGCAGGTTGCAAGCAGTCGCATTGGATGTGGTATATTTTTCCGCAGTTAAAATCTTTGGGTTACAGCCATAATGCGGTTTTCTACGGACTTGAAGATGCCGATGAAGCAAAAGAATTCTATAATGACAGTTATCTCGGCAAGAATCTCAGAGAAATCTGCCGTGCGCTTCTTGAATGCGAATCAAACGATGCCCTTGAGGTTCACGGATATCCCGATAACCTTAAGCTGTGCTCGAGTATGACCCTGTTTTATATCTCCACCAAAGACGAACTTTTTGCAGATGTGCTTGAAAAGTTTTACGGCGGTAAACAAGACGAATTAACATCGAATCAAATCAGATAAAACCATTAACATCTCCCCAAAATAACCCACGCCTCCTGTTACAATGTATTTACAAAATAACGGGAGGTGATTTTTTGAACAGATGGAAGGTTGTTTGCCAGATTAACAACGTGCATTCCGAGCCGATTGTTTCCGCAACAGGCGCTGCTGAAGCGGAAAAGCTCGTCAGAAGCATGTATGCAGGGCAGACTGTCAGAATAATGTATATCGTCAAAGTCTGATATGAACCGAAAAAAGACCATCTCTTTTGGTATTCTTACCTCAAGAGATGGTTATTATTTTTGGAAGGTGATATCTATGAGTGAAAATAACTATACAAAGTGTTTTACAACACTATGTCGTAACAAGGCGAACGACAGATACAGAATCAGCGAAATTTACAGTATGCACGAAAGAACAGAAACGGAAATCTGCAATGCTATTAAATCCAAAAGCACATTGCTTTTCATTGCGGCGCATGAAGTTATAGAATATTGTAAAAATAAAAACATTCCCTACGGCAACGGATTTTCATCAAAATTTCATCTGCTCGCATATTATCTCGGAATATCCGAAGTCAATCCCCTGCCGTGCCATTATGAATGCTCATGCGGCAACTTTGAATGGGTAAGACCGAGACCGTATTTTGATTTCTATGAAACCGATGCAGACGGTTTTGATATTCCCGATAAAGAATGTCCTTCTTGCAAGAAAGCAATGCACGGCGACGGTCATAATCTTCCCGAAAGCGAAGATGAAATCCATTCAATCAACATTCCAGTCAAATCGGAATTCAAAGACGAAATAATTGCTTATATAAAAGAAAATTTCAACGGTTATAGTGTCCGTAATCTGAAACATGTTGACAATAATAACGTTACTCACGAACTTAAATATTCTCTGTCTGTTATGCCTGCCGAATGTGAATTGCCCGATGATTGCTTTACCGAGCCTATTCCTTACGGAATTCTTGTTCTGAGCGATTATGAACCTATTGCCGATTTAACTTTACTTTCTGAAACAACCAATACTGTTTTATCTTTAATAAAATTTAACGATTCCAGAATCTATGACTCATTTTATCACTATGAAGATGATGCAATGTGCGGCGAATGCTCCGTTTACGGTCACTTGAAACTTCCTGTTGATTTCTTTGTTTTTGAAAAAGCAGAGAATTTTTCGGATTTTGTCCGCCGTTTGGGAATTCTTAAGTTTCTGAATCATCTTCCCGAAAAATCTCATGACAGTATTCTCGGCGGTTGGGAAAGCAAAGGTTGTCAAAACAAAAGAGTACCTATAAATCAAGTTCCGTACTGCATTGAAGAATTTATTGATACTCTTGCAAGAAATTATTTCGATAATAAAGAAATAAGCAAAATCATTGCTGCAGGAAAATCGGGAAAACCTGCTTCAAAATTCATTGCGGAAAATTATGTGCAGTGGTTTCGAGATTTGGCGGATAATTGCAGATATCTTGATAATAAACAAAATCTCATTGCCGAAGCAATGGAAATTTACAGAACGCAGTATTTTGCAGAAAATTATCCGTTGCAATTTTTTAAGTGTAAAATAAATGAAATGAGGAAGTGATGTTATGGCAAAAAAGCCTAAAATAGTAAAAGAATTTTCGTCTTTGATTAAAAACTGCAAAAATCATTCTCTCGAAACAAGGTGTTTGTGCACAATTATCAACAATGGCAAATTCGGTCTTGCGGAAAAGTATAAAAACGGCAATCTTGCAATCTTGATAGACTGTAAATATGATTACATTGATGTTTTTTGTTGCAGAGAGAATACTTCGAATGTTGTGGGTGTGTTGCAAAACGGCAGATGGGGACTTTATTCTTTTAAATATACCGTCAGTTCAAAAAACGAAAAAATTGATTGCAGGCAGGTTGCGGAATGTGATTATGATTATATTTCAGCAACTGTCAAATACTTTTCATGTGTTGCAGTTTTGCATAAACAAAAAAATAAACTGAAACGATACTATAACTTCAGCTCTGACAGACTTTCGCAGTATTACGAAGAAATCCTACCTTCAAATGAACATTATTTTATCTGCATTTCAAATAAAAACATACAATGGATTGATATACAAAGCGATACAGTTATATATAACAAATATGCCTCTGCCAAAAAAATAACAGAAGATATTTATCTTTTTATAAAATATGATTCATTTGAATCTGCAGAAGTAAAATCTGACTTGGTCTTCTTCAATCGAAAACTTAGGGTAACGTATATTATTGAGGATATTGACAGCTTTAGCATAAACTGTAATGGATTGGACAGTTTGAAGAAAATCTTGTGTTTGCATTTCAAAAAGACGGCAACAAGCATATTATATCGGTTCACAATGACGAATGGGACATCGAGAGCATTAAAGCAATCGCAAAAGAAGTTGAATACACATAAAAAACAGCCTGCAACGGTTTTGTTGCAGGCTAAATTCATTTCTTATAGGGTACTCTTGCGGACGGCACAAGCTTTGATGCTGGGTCGGTGTGGGTTGCCTGATCGTCAAAGAATATGTTGGCGTTGAACGCTTTGAGCACATCGCTTTTTCTGACTCCGCCAAGGAAGAACACTTCATCAATGCGAACATCCCACGCACGAAGAGTACGGATAACTCTTTCGTGTGCGGGAGCGTTTCTTGCAGTAACAAGTGCTGTGCGTATGGGCGATTCGTCTTTGGGGAATTGCTTCTGAATAAGCGAAAGTGTTTTGAGAAGCTTTGCAAACGGACCTTCGGGAAGCGGATTCTGTGCATTTTCCTGTTCGTGCCTTGCAAAAGCTTCAAGACCTTCTGCCTGAAAAATTCTTTCAGATTCATCGGAGAAAATTACCGCATCACCGTCGAATGCAATTCTGATTTGCGGTATCTCATCATCGGGGTTTATCGGCAGATTTGAATTGTCACAGATTATGCCCGATGCGATATTTGCGTTGATTGCTTCCTGCACGTCGTTTTCGTTTGCTGAAAGGAACAAATCTGTTTTGAATGCACCGAGATAGGGCGAAATCGATGCACCGCCAACAAGTGCCGCACGGCTTATATCAAGTCCGTAATGTTCAATGGAATTGAAAATACGCAGACTTGTGTCGGAGCTGTTTTTGGACATAATGATAATCTCGGTCAGGTATCTGCCGTCTGCGTTGAGCTTCTGCAATGCCTTGACAAGCGGAAATGCCGTGCCGGGTTTGAGAATATCATTTTCATGCTCGGTTTGGTATTTTGAATATGCTTCCAGACCCTGTTCCTCAAATATTCTGTTTTCTTCCTCAAGGTCAAAAAGCGCTCTCGACGAAACGCCGATAACGAGTTTATCTTCCAACGTTACTGCCATAATAAACACCCCTTGTGTTATATGCTTTTATAATATTATTTTTCGGAGGATTTGTAAATACCGAAAGCGGAGTTTACTTTTTCAATTGAAAGATTATCGCAAGGCAAGAATTTAATTTTGTGTTTGTTCGCATACATCTCAGCGAACGAACCGCTTTTGCCGGCAATAATCATATTCAGGTTGGCATCATAAAAAGCTGATTTTGAAATGCTGATAACCGACGGCGGAATGAATATCATTTCAAGCTTTTTGCACTTTTCAAAAGTATAGGGCATAATCGCTTCTACCGACGGAGGAATCGCAATAAAGCGAATCGGAGTAAGAGAGAAGGCATCCGATGCGATTTCACGGACATTTTTCGGGAGAATTATATATTCAAGATTTTTGCATCCGCTGAAAGCCTTTTTGCCGATAACTCTGACTTTTTCATTGAGTTCAACCTTTTCAAGGTTTTCGCAGTTCATAAAGCTTTCAGGTTGGATTTTTCCCGTGCCGAAAGTTATTTTGTTGAGATATCTGTTGCCGCAAAAAAAACTTTTCTCAAAAGCAATTCCGTCAAATTCCACTATTTCTGCAGTCGTTCTGTGAGTGTTGACAAGATATTCCGATTCGGGAACAAGTCTTTCGCAGGGATAATAAAAACCGATATCTTGTCTTACGATTGACGGAATGAATGCAAAATCTCCCGTTATTTCGGGAAACCTCTCGCCTTTGCGGTAAACATTCAGGCTGTGAATAAGTTTCACTTTCTTGCCGCAAAAGCGGGTCGGAATATTAACTTCTTTCTGTTCGCCTATAACACCCACAACAGCGATTTCGGGCAGTTCCGTTCTGATATCATTTCCTCTCAAAGCTTTGAATTCGGAACAGTTATAAAGCAGTTTGCCGTCTGTTACCAGAACACGGTTTAACGGACAAAGCATTTTTTACACCTCAATTCTTGCAATTTTACCCCACGGGGGTTCAACATTTTCATTGTTCAGAAGCCACAAAACGGGTATTCCGTTTGATTTTTCTTCATCGGGAAACGGAGCATAACCGTCGGTCAGGATTATTATGCTTGCAGGCGGTTCGTCGGTCATATGATCATCAACATATCTGAATATGACCTCAAAATCAGTTCCTCCGCCGCCTTTGGGTTTAATGACCATAAATTCGTCCTCATCCGAAAACGGAGTTGGCGGTATTACTGCGGCATCGAAAAATCCGAGAAGACCTTCAAGCTTGCCGTTGAACTGGTCGATTGCGCCTTTGACTTCGGAATAAGCGGCGGTTATCATATCGTCGGACATTGAACCCGATGTATCAATCATAAAGAGAATGTTTTTAACGGTTTCGTCCTTTTCGTTGAAATCGGGCAGAAAGAAATCGGAATCTCCGAATCTTCTGTCGGGCGGACTGAACGAATAATCGCAGATTTCCTCCTGCACAAACTCGTTGAGGATTGACCGCCAATCTGTCTGCGGCTTTCTGAGTTCTTTGATTATCCTCTTTGCAAACGCAGGGAGCAAACCCCGTTGGTCTGACGGGTCACGGATACTGACAGCCTCTGCCGCATCTATAATCCTCTTTTGCCATTCTTCGCGCAAAGTGTTATCATCGGCAGTGTTTTTCCATTTTTCGTGGTCATCAAAAACACCGTTGCCGTTACTGTCGGAATCGTCGGAACCGCCTCCGTTACCTTTCACTTTGCTTCCCGGCATTTTATTTTTTGATTTTTTACCATTCATCGCAGGCAGCATTGCATAAACCTCTTCGGCAGTGAATTTTGCTCCCTCTTTTCCGTCGGGCGTTTCGTGCATAAGCTCTCCGTATTTGCCGAGATGAATGTTTTTTCTGTTACCGCCCATTGATTCAAGAATGAGTGAATTAACAACGATATCGCAGGCAATGTTGAATCTTTCAGGCTCAAAATCACCGTAGCGTGAGCAATGCTGTAAAGTAACGTGAAGTATTTCGTGCATCATAACAATATCAATCTGCGGATCGGTCAGATTTTCAAGGAAATCGGGGCCGAAGTATATTCTGATTCCGTCGGTTGCGGCGGTTTCGCATTCTTCATCGATAGTCAGCACCATATGCATCAGAAGAAGTCCGTAAAAACCGTTTGTGCAAAGAAGACGCAGCCTTGACTTCATTAGTCTCATTGAATATTCACGGATTTTCTGTTCAGACAGTTCCATTGAGCAGCCTTCCTTTCGTCTGCAGCCACCTTGCAAATTCGGGAATCTGCATAAGCTTTGATTTGTAGCCGTCTTCTATATACATATAATCTTTGAGAAGAACGGCGGAGAAATCCGCAGGCAGCTTTTCGGCATATACAATCGAATTTGCGATTCTCTGCATTTCGTCTTTGTGGCTTTGGGCATAGACTGCCAATGCCGAAACAAGAGCATAAAGTGCATCGGTTGAATTCGGAACAATCGGCATTTTCCCGTCAAAAACATCTTCAATTGACGGCAGAGAGTTCCACACCTTGCACCACGTTCTGAATTCAATTGCCGTTCCCGTGCCGACAAGTCCCGCAACCATCGGGTACATAATCTCAACATTATCATCAACGGAATTCAGCAGATTGCTGACCATTTCCCACGAACGGGGCGTCGGGAATGCGAGGTCATCCTTGCCGCCGTCAAAGCCCATAAGCATATTCTGTTTGAACGAAAGAAAACCGATAACTTTGGGACTGATTGCGTTTCTGATTGCCCATTGCTTCCACGAATTGAAGTTGCCCTCAACCTCAATGTGGCAAAGGCGGTTTGCCAGTGCTTTGGGCATTTTGAACGCTACGGATTTATCCGTCACTCTGTTACCTGCAGCGATAACGATGCAGTTATCGGGTAGCTTATGCTCACCCACAACACGATCAAGCGTTATCTGATAAGCCGCTGCCTGAACGGATTGAGGTGCGGCTGAAATTTCATCAAGGAAAAGGATATTCACGATAGAATCATCCGCATCCATCTGAAAAATCTGCGGTCGGAGCCATATTGCGAGAGTTTTATCTGCATTTGCGGTGGGAATACCACGCAGGTCAATGGGATTGAAAAGAAGTAATCTGACGTCGGTCACAACGGATTTTTTTCCTGTTTTCGCTTCAATATCCTGTGCAAGCTGGCGCACAAGCTGGGATTTACCGACACCGGGCGGTCCCCACAGCATAACCGACGGCAGAGTTTTTATCTGAAGTCCCGAATTGATAACGCTGCAATATGATTTTGAGAGAATATTTATCGTTTTCTGCACCGTTAAGCTCGGCACACTTGACATTTTCACTTCGTTCATTCTTTGACCCCCAGTTTTTTATCAATATTTTTGAGCTGTTTTTTCAGTTCATCAATTTTATCGGTATAGCTTTCGTTTTTGGAAAGCTCTGCTTTTATTCCGATTTCTTTTTCACGGAGCTTTTCTGCGGCATCGGCAAGTTTTCCGATATATTCCGTAAGGCCCTCAAGGTAGTTATCGATTCGGATTATTGTTCCGACCTCTGCGTCACCGAGATTGACATAGTGTCTGCCTGTGTTTTTAAGAATCACAAACGGCTTTTCTTTGAGCATATTTGCAGGGAGAATAACCTTGAAGCCCTGATATTCGAGAAGCTCTTTTTCGGCAGGAATCATATTGTTATTCTGAACGGCATCAAAAATTTTCTTTCGGGTTGCCTGCCTTTGCGCCTTGTCATATTCACGCTTGTTTGCCTGATAAAAATCTCTGTCCGAAACGGATTCATCGGTTATTCTTTTGTTATCTGCAAGCTGTGCGGGAATCGAATTCAGCTCATTTTCGAGTGCTTCACGGTTTGCAACAAGACCTCTTTGCAGAGCCATATATTTTTCAAGCTCGTTTGCGGTTTCAACCCTCTTTTTGATAAGCGGATTGCCCACCGCAAGAGCCTTGACTTCGGCATAGTCAAGCACCGTACCGTCAATATCCGAACCGCTTCTCTGTGTGAGCGAACCTGAAAGAAGCTGACTGATAAATCTCTGCTTTGTTTCGAGCAGCTGCCACGAATAGGCATCAAAGCTGCCTTCGGTTATGTATCTGAAAATCTGCACCTTGGGATTCATATTTCCCTGGCGCAGAATTCTGCCCTCTCGCTGCACCATATCCGCAGGTCTCCAAGGCACATCGATATGATGAAGTGCAATCAGCCTGTCCTGAACGTTGACACCCAGACCGAGCTTGAACGTTGAACCGAGAAGAATGCGGATTTCGCCGTTTCTGACCTTTCTGAAAAGCTCGCTTCGCTTTTTCTCCGTCTGCGCATCGTGAACGTAGGCGATTGTTTCTTTCGGAACTCCCATTGAAATGATTAAACGTGAAAGTTCGTCATAAATATTAAACGTACCTTTCGGTGTTGAAACGTCGCAGAAAATGAGCTGTGCGCTTTTCTGAAGATATGTTTTCATATAAATATCAAAAACATTTTCGGCGCAGCGGTAAACCTTTGAATCATAAGTGAACGCCGCATTCGGCTCGGCAAGGCGCAGATCAAGAGCTGCCTTTCTGCCGTCAACGGTGATTTTGAGCATATTATCATCTGTTCTCGGCACCATATGATTCCTCACGTCTTCAACTCTGTCGGATATCTGATCAAGATAAGCCTGAAATCCTTTCGTTTTGGGAATAAGTGCATCTGTATAGCCGTCAAATTCGGGTATGCCTTCCGCACCATCCATTGAATGAAAGTCTGCAACTGAAGCCAGCAGATTTGTAAGCTCGGGCAAATTGTGAAATTTAGAAAGTCTCGTTGCCATTCGGTATTCACTTGTGTCAACGTCAATCTCAAAGCTGTCCTCTTTTTCGGCAAACATACCGACCCAGCTGTCAAAGCTCTGCAGATCAAGCAGAGCAAGCTCACCACTCTGCAGGTATTTCTGCATAACGTAAACGTCGGTCACGGAATTTGTTATGGGCGTACCCGTTGCGAAAACAACGCCTCTGCCGTTGTTCTGTTTTTGAACGCATTGCACCTTTTCGAGCATTTCGGCGCATTTCTTTGAACCGCCTTTTGAAAGGCCGAGAACATTTGCAATTTTTGTTTCAATGGGCAGATTCTTGAAATTATGCGCCTCGTCAACAAACAGAGTGTTTATACCGAGTTCATCAAAGAAAACCTCATCATTTGCAACGTACAACGCTCTTTTCAGCTCATTGCAAGCCTCACGCAGCTTACGGCGTTTTTCCTGAAGGCGTGATGTGTTCTTAAGGCTGTTACAAAGCTTTTCCGAAACGGAATCAAGCAATTCCTGCAGCTGGCTTTCGTGGAATTCCCTTGAAATTCCGATAAGCTCAAAGCAACTGTAAGCCATTATCACGGCATCATAATCGTTATCTCTGATTTTCTCCATAACCTCATCGCGCTTATCGGGCTTAAAGTTTTTCGGTTCAACGCAGAGGATCTTTGCCTGAGGATACATTCTGAGGAATATATCCGACCACTGCCCCACAAGGTTATTGGGTACAATATAAAGATTCTTTTTCGAAATGCCCATACGCCGCATTTCCATTCCTGCCGCAACCATAACGTA
>JAZNUD010000093.1:0-3458 GCA_045592085.1 Acutalibacteraceae bacterium
TTGCCTGAATCTCAAGCAGACCGTCGGTTTTGTTAACGGCGTAAACCACGTTGTTTTCCGTGATTTCAAGTGCCATTGTATCTGTTTTGTATTCGATTTTCTGCTCGTCAACGAGAGAAATGAATCTGTCGGCATATTCGGGACCCGAAAGCTCCTCACCAAAGTAGTGGAGACCGAAGCCTGTGTGGATGCACTGCTCAAGGATACCGCCGAGAGTTTCGGCTCTTTCAAGAATGAGAATGCTGTCAACGCCGCATTCCTTTGCTTTGAGAGCAGCCGCCATACCTGCGGGACCGCCGCCGATAACAACTATATCATAATTAAGCATAATCTCCGCCTCACTTTGTTCTGTCATAAAGAATTTTTGAATTTCCGCCGCACTTGGTGATTTCGTTGATTTCAACGCCGTGCTCTCTTGCAAGGAGCTCGACAACCTTTGAGCCGCAGAAGCCGCCCTGGCAGCGACCCATACCTGCTCTTGTTCTGCGTTTTACGCCGTCAACGTCTCTTGCACCTGCAGGGGCATGGATTGCATCGAGGATTTCGCCTTCCGTTATTGTTTCACAGCGGCAGATGATTCTGCCGTAAGCAGGATTCTTTGCGATAACAGCCTTGCGCTCTTCGTTGCTCATATGTCTGAAGCGGACGGGCTCTTCTCTTTCCGCTTTGAAATCGGATTTTTCTTCCGCACCGAGTTCCTTGACGAGCATATCCTTAACGTAAAGACCGATTGCTGGGGCTGATGAAAGACCGGGCGATTCGATGCCTGCAACGTTGATGAACTGAGCGTTCTTTTCGCTGGGCTCGATGATGAAATCGTTTCTTGTGCAGTGAGCTCTGAGACCTGCGAAAGAGGTGATTACTTCTCTTGTTGTAAGGCAGGGGACAGATTTCTTTGCGGCGGTAAGAACTTCCGCAAGAGTGCCTGCAGTTGTGGTTACGTCGGTTTTATCTTCAATGTCGAGTGCACTCGGACCGATGAGAAGGTTTCCGTCAACGGTGGGGGTGACGAGAATGCCTTTACCCATCTTTGAGGGACACTGGAAAATCGTATGATTTGCAAGGTGACCGATTGATTTGTCACAGAGCATATATTCGCCCTTTCTGGGGATTGTGTGAATCGAATCGTCACCGATGAGAGCTGCGATTTCGTCGCAGAAAACACCTGCGGCATTTACAACGTATTTTGCACTGATTTCGGATTCTCCGTTTGAAAGGGTGAAGCTTCCGTCGGCAAAATCAATCTTTTTAACTTCAAAATTACGGATGAATTCAGCGCCGTTTACAACCGCATTTTCAACTGCGGCGATGGTCAGCTCGTAGGGGCAGACGATACCTGCGCTGGGAGCCCAGAGTGCTCCCTTTGCGTCTTCGCTGATAAAGGGCTCTGCTTCGCGGAGCTTTGCGGCATCATAGATTTCAAGACCGGGGACACCGTTTTCGTGACCTCTTTCAAGAAGCTCATTGAGAGTGAGCATTTCATCGTCCGAGAAAGCAACAACGAGTGAGCCGACAGGCTTGAAGGGTACGCTGAGCTCCTTGCATAATGAAGGCATAAGAGCTGTGCCCTCAACGTCCATTTTTGCTTTCATTGAGCCGGGCTTTGCGTCGAAGCCTGCATGAACGATTGCGCTGTTTGCCTTTGAAGTAGCCATAGCCATATCGTTGCATTTTTCAACAAGCGCAATTCTGATATTGTATCGGCTGAGCTCACGCGCGATAAGCGAACCGATTACGCCTGCGCCGATAACGGCAACGTCATAATTCATGAATAAAACCTCCGTAATATAGTTTTCCAACAAGTAAGTATATCACAAAGCATTATTTAAAACAATACTTTATTAATAAAAATTGTACGATTTCTGTATTTTTTTGTTCGTCACCGAATCGTATATCGGTGCGTATAATTGCTTGACATTTTCAGGATGATGTGATAGAATTTTATCACAATTCTAAAGGTTTTTTGCAACTGACGGTTTGAGCAGAGTACTGCAAAGGAGCAAAAAATCTGTTTAATGTCGACCGTCTGGGCAGTTCTGTCATTTGTGATGGGACTGTCTTTGTTTGTTTTATCGGCAAAACGGTCAGACTTAATCAAAAACATTATTTAAGAAGGGAAGCAGAATACTATGATGACCGATATCGAAATTGCTCAGTCCGTTCAGATGAAACCCATTACAGAAATTGCCGAAACTGCAGGTATTGATGCAAAATATCTTGAACAGTACGGTAACTACAAGGCAAAGGTTGACCTTTCACTCCTTAAGGAAAGCGATAAAAAAGACGGTAAACTTATTCTCGTAACAGCCATTACTCCCACCCCTGCAGGTGAGGGTAAAACAACAACAACAATCGGTCTTGCCGACGGTCTGAGAAGAATCGGCAAAAACGTTATGGTTGCTCTTCGTGAGCCTTCCCTCGGTCCCGTTTTCGGTGTCAAGGGCGGTGCAGCAGGCGGCGGCTATGCTCAGGTTGTACCCATGGAAGATATCAATCTCCATTTCACAGGTGACTTCCACGCAATCGGTGCGGCAAACAACCTTCTTGCTGCTATGCTTGATAACCATATTTATCAGGGCAACGCTCTCAATATCGACCCCAGAAGAATCACCTGGAAGCGCTGCGTAGATATGAATGACAGACAGCTTCGCTTCGTTACCGACGGTCTCGGCGGCAGAGTCAACGGCGTGCCCAGAGAGGACGGCTACGATATCACCGTTGCCTCCGAAATTATGGCAGTTCTCTGCCTTGCGACGTCCATTACAGATCTCAAGGAAAGACTTTCGAGAATCATCGTCGGCTATACCTATGATGAAAAGCCCGTTACTGCAGGCGAACTCAAAGCCGCAGGTGCTATGACGGCACTTCTCAAGGATGCTCTCAAGCCCAATCTTGTTCAGACTCTTGAGGGTACACCCGCACTTGTTCACGGCGGTCCTTTCGCAAATATTGCTCACGGCTGTAACTCCGTTATGGCTACAAAGCTTGCAATGAAGCTCGGCGATTATGCCGTTACAGAAGCAGGCTTCGGTGCAGACCTCGGAGCGGAAAAATTCCTTGATATCAAGTGCCGCTATGCAGGTCTCAAGCCTGATGCAGTCGTTATCGTTGCAACTATCAGAGCACTCAAAATGCACGGCGGTCTTGCAAAAACAGAGCTCGGCACAGAGAATCTTGAGGCTCTCGAAAAGGGTATTCCCAACCTTCTCCGCCACGTTTCAAATATCAAGAACGTTTATAAGCTTCCTTCGGTTGTTGCCGTTAACCGCTTCCCCACAGATACCGATGCAGAGGTTGAACTCATCATCGAAAAGTGTAAGGAACTCGGCGTAAACGTTGTTCTTTCAACCGTTTGGGCAGAAGGCGGCAAGGGCGGCGAAGAGCTTGCAAAGGAAATCGTTGCCCTCTGCGAGCAGCCCAATGATTTCACTTTCTCGTATGAGCTTGACGGCACGATT
>JAZNUD010000094.1:0-6071 GCA_045592085.1 Acutalibacteraceae bacterium
ATGTAAGCTGAAACCTCAATGCCGTTTGTGAGACGAACTCTTGCGATCTTACGAAGAGCCGAGTTGGGCTTTTTGGGGGTTGCAGTCTTAACAGCGGTGCAAACGCCACGCTTCTGGGGTGAATCCTGATCTGTAAGAACGTTCTTCTTTGAGTTCAGACCCTTGAGAAGTGCGGGAGCCTTGGGCTTCTTGACGAGTGTTTCTCTGCCGTTACGAACAAGCTGATTAAAGGTAGGCAATTATCTCTCTCCTTTCCTTGAAAATTATATCGTGTTATGAGCCCTTCCCGCAATAGGGTCGGGCTCTTGACACCACAATTTCGTATTGTATCACAAGTTATCCCTGTTTGTCAACACTTTTAACAAAAATCACTCTGCATTTTCGGCAATATTGACCGAAGGAGCCGCCGACTTAAGTTCAACCTTACTGTAGCACTTCATACCTGTACCTGAGGGAAGAAGTTTACCGAGGATAACGTTTTCCTTAAGACCGATAAGCGGGTCTGTCTTACCCTTGATAGCGGCATCGGTAAGAACTCTTGTTGTTTCCTGGAACGATGCGGCTGAAAGGAATGACTCGGTTGCGAGTGAGGATTTGGTGATACCCATAAGAGTGGGAATGCAGGTTGCGAGAGCGGGCTCTGTGCCGTTTTCGGCAGCTTCTCTGAGAATTCTCTCGTTCTCTTCGCGGAACTCAACCTTCTCAACAACTGATCCGGGAAGGAACTTCGATGCGCCTGCTTCGGCAATTCTGACCTTTCTCATCATCTGACGGACGATAACCTCGATATGCTTATCGTTGATATCAACACCCTGCATACGGTAGGTTCTCTGAACTTCTCTGATGAGGTAATCGTGAACTGCTTCAACACCGAGGATTGCAAGAATATCGTGAGGATTCTGTGCACCTTCGGTAAGCTGAGCACCCTTGAGAACCTTCTGACCCTCCTGAACCTTAAGACGGAAGCCGTAAGGAATGAGGTAGGTTCTCTCGTCGCCGTCGTCACCTGTAACAACAACGTGCTGGCTCTTCTTGATTTCGCGGAACGAAACAACACCGTCGATTTCGCTCATAATGGCGAGCATCTTGGGCTTACGTGCTTCAAAGAGCTCTTCAATTCTGGGAAGACCGGTTGTAATATCGCTCTGGTCAGCGGCACCGCCGGTGTGGAAGGTTCTCATCGTAAGCTGAGTACCGGGTTCACCGATGGACTGAGCAGCGATAATACCTACAGCTTCACCGACTGTTACGGGCTCGCCTGTTGCAAGGTTAGCACCGTAGCACTTGATGCAAACGCCGTGTTCGGAGCAGCACGAAAGGAGTGAGCGGATTTTGATCTGAGCCTTGGAGGTGTCGGGAAGCTCGCCCGAAGCAACCTTCTGCTCGTGGATTCTCTGAACGCTTGCCGCAACTTTTTCAGCTACAACGTCGTTCATCATTTCGTCCTTGCTTGCAAGGAGCTCCCCTGTTTCGGGGTCGATATAATCTTCAAGAAGATATCTGCCCGTAAGTCTTTCTGCAAGACCTACGATCTTTCTGCCGCCGTACTTGGGATCACCGTCATAAATATCGTAAACGTTGATACCGTCGTCACAGTGGCAGTCCTCCTGGCGGATGATAACATCCTGCGAAACGTCAACAAGACGGCGGGTAAGATAACCCGAGTCAGCTGTACGAAGAGCCGTATCGGCAAGACCTTTACGGGCACCGCGGGAAGAAATGAAGTATTCTGAAATGTTAAGGCCTTCACGGTAGTTAGCCTTGATGGGGACTTCGATGGTTTTACCGGCTGTGTTAGCGATAAGACCGCGCATACCGGCGAGCTGACGGAGCTGTGAATCGTTACCACGGGCACCGGAGTCAAGCATCATATTGATGGGGTTGAACTTTCTGAAGTTCTTCTTCAGCTCGGAAGCAACTGCCTTCGAGCATTCGTCCCAAACCTTGATGACGCTTTCGGAGCGTTCTTCGTTGGTGATAAGACCTCTGTCATAGCTTCTGTAAATTGCGTCAACCTTAGATTCTGCGATTGCAAGGAGCTCCTTCTTCTGGGGAGGAATCGTTGCGTCGCAAACAGCAACGGTAATACCGCTTCGTGTTGAATATTTGTAGCCCTGTGCCTTGATTTTATCAAGAACGTCAGCGGCAACTGCGGTACCGTGCACCTTGATGCAGCGGTCAATGATTTTGCCGAGCATCTTCTTATTAACAAGAACGTCAACCTCGGGTCTGAAGAGATTGTCGGGGTCTGTTCTGTCGATAAATCCGAGGTCCTGAGGAACGGGATTGTTGAAGATAACCTTACCGAGAGTGGTGGTTACAAGCTTTGTTACAAGCTTGCCGTCAATCTCCTTGGACATACGGATTCTTATGTCAACATGGAGGCCGATATCGCCTTCATCATAAGCCATCATGGCTTCGTCAACGCTTGTGAATGTCTTATAAATGAGTCTGGGATTGCCGTTTTCATCAAGGATAACGTTGCCGTTTTCATCCTTGGCTTCAACTGCTGCGCCGGGCTCATAGGGATCGTCGGGGTTATAGGTTGAATTCTCGGGATTATTATTATTTACCATTGTAAGGTAATAAGAACCGAGGATCATATCCTGAGTGGGAACTGCAACGGGACGTCCGTCTGAGGGCTTGAGGAGGTTGTTTGCAGCAAGCATAAGGAATCTTGCTTCTGCCTGAGCCTCAGCCGAAAGAGGAACGTGAACAGCCATCTGGTCGCCGTCGAAGTCGGCGTTGAAAGCTGTACATACAAGGGGATGCAGGCGGATTGCTCTACCTTCAACAAGAACGGGCTCGAAAGCCTGGATACCGAGTCTGTGAAGAGTGGGAGCTCGGTTAAGCATTACGGGGTGGTCCTTGATAACAACTTCAAGTGCATCCCATACTGCGGGATTGGAGCGTTCAACCATCTTACGGGCTGTCTTGACGTTGCCTGCTACTTCGGTTTCAACAAGTCTCTTCATTACGAAGGGCTTGAAGAGTTCGAGAGCCATTTCCTTGGGAAGACCGCACTGATAGAGCTTGAGCTCGGGACCGACAACGATAACCGAACGGCCCGAATAGTCAACACGCTTACCGAGAAGGTTCTGTCTGAAGCGACCCTGCTTACCCTTAAGCATATCGGAAAGCGACTTGAGAGCTCTGTTATTGGGACCTGTTACGGGTCTGCCTCTTCTGCCATTGTCGATAAGAGCGTCAACAGCTTCCTGGAGCATTCTCTTCTCGTTTCTGATGATGATATCGGGTGAGCCGAGCTCAATGAGCTTCTTGAGACGGCTGTTTCTGTTGATAACGCGTCTGTAAAGGTCGTTGAGGTCGGAGGTGGCGAATCTGCCGCCTTCGAGCTGTACCATGGGTCTGATTTCGGGAGGAATAACGGGAATAACGTCGAGAATCATCCATTCGGGTCTGTTGCCTGACTGTCTGAATGCCTCTACAACTTCAAGACGCTTGAGAGCCTTTGCCTTCTTCTGTCCCGAAGCGGTTTCCATTTCTTCCTTAAGCTCTTTTGAGAGCTCTTCAAGGTCGATTTCGGCAAGAAGCTCTTTGATAGCCTCTGCGCCCATACCGGCTCTGAAGTCATCCTCATATCTCAGACGGTACTCTTCGTAATCCTTCTCATCGAGTGTCTGATACTTCATAAGAGGAGTATCACCGGGATCGATGACGATATGCTTTGCAAAATAGAGAACTTTTTCAAGATCTCTGGGCGATATATCAAGGATAAGACCCATTCTTGAGGGAATACCCTTGAAATACCAGATGTGAGAAACGGGTGTTGCAAGCTCGATATGACCCATTCTCTCACGGCGGACCTTTGCGCGTGTAACTTCAACGCCGCAACGGTCGCACACCTTGCCCTTATAGCGGATTCTCTTATACTTACCGCAATGGCACTCCCAGTCCTTCTGGGGTCCGAAAATCCTTTCGCAGAAAAGACCGTCGGTTTCGGGCTTGAGTGTTCTATAGTTAATTGTTTCGGGCTTCGTGACCTCACCGTGAGACCATGCTCTGATGGTATCAGGTGAAGCGAGACCGATTTTTATGGATTCAAAAGTAAGGTTGCTGCCGGATTCAATATTTTCCATACAAACGATGCCCCTTCCGTAAATTTTATTGGAAATCGGCGATTATCAATAATCGTCCTCCGAGGTTTCATATCCTGTGTCACTGAAATCTTCACTGTATTCGCCCATATCGAAATCCTCTTCGTCGTCGCCTGTTTCGAAGATGTCGTTGGCTCTGCTGTCCTCGTCAACGAAGAATGATTCGCTTCCCTCTGCGTCATTTACGCTTGAGAAAGCCTTATCGTCGGAAACAAAACCGACGTCATCGTTGTCATAGGTCTGGCGAAGGTCAACTTCATTGCCGTCTTCATCAAGCACCTTAACGTCAAGAGCAAGTGACTGGAGCTCTTTGATAAGAACCTTGAAGGATTCGGGAATACCGGGTGTGGGAACGTTCTGACCCTTGACGATTGCTTCGTAGGTCTTTACACGGCCGACGAC
This sequence comes from Acutalibacteraceae bacterium, assembly GCA_045592085.1. GTDB lineage: Bacteria > Bacillota > Clostridia > Oscillospirales > Acutalibacteraceae > CAG-177. The sequence goes on from JAZNUD010000094.1 coordinate 4,521, forward strand.
GTCGTCAGATTTAACGGTAAGAATTTCCTGAAGTGTGTAAGCTGCGCCGTAAGCTTCGAGTGCCCAAACTTCCATTTCACCGAAACGCTGACCGCCGAACTGAGCTTTACCGCCCAGAGGCTGCTGGGTAACGAGTGAGTAGGGACCTGTTGAACGGGCGTGAATCTTATCGTCAACAAGGTGATGGAGCTTGAGGTAGTACATAACGCCTACGGTTACGGGGTTATCAAACTTTCTGCCGGTTCTGCCGTCGGTAAGAATCGACTTGCAGTCAAGGCGGAGCTGGGGTACCTTTTCGGGGTCGAACTCAATACCCTTTTCTTCGGCTTCTTTCTTTGCAGCTTCCATAGCTCTGCGGTTTGCTTCAATAAATGCATCGGTGATGTCATCTTCGTGTGCACCGTCGAAAACGGGAGTCATAACGTTGATGCCGAGTGCTCTTGCGGCAAAGCCGAGGTGAACCTCAAGAACCTGACCAATATTCATTCGGGAAGGAACGCCGAGGGGGTTAAGAACGATATCAAGAGGAGTACCGTCGGGAAGGAAGGGCATATCTTCCTGAGGAAGAATTCTGGAAACAACGCCCTTGTTACCGTGGCGGCCCGCCATCTTATCGCCGACTGAAAGCTTACGCTTCTGAGCGATATAGCAGCGAACAACCTTATTTACGCCGGGTGAAAGCTCATCGCTGTTTTCTCTTGTGAAAACTTCAACGTTAACAACGATACCGTATTCACCGTGGGGAACTTTGAGGGAGGTATCTCTGACTTCCTTCGCCTTTTCGCCGAAAATAGCGCGGAGAAGTCTTTCTTCAGCGGTAAGCTCGGTTTCGCCCTTGGGAGTTACCTTACCGACAAGAATGTCGCCCGAGTGTACCTCTGCGCCGATGCGGATGATGCCTCTTTCATCGAGGTTTGCAAGAGCATCGTCACCGACGTTGGGAATATCTCTTGTGATTTCTTCGGGACCGAGCTTGGTATCTCTTGCTTCGGTCTCATATTCTTCAATGTGAACTGACGTATAAACGTCGTCACGGACAAGCTTTTCGTTGATAAGAACGGCGTCTTCGTAGTTATAGCCTTCCCAGGTCATAAAGCCTACGAGAGCGTTCTTGCCGAGGCTGATTTCGCCGTGGTCTGTTGCGGGACCGTCGGCAATAACGTCGCCCTTTTCGACTCTGTCGCCTGCGGCAACGATGGGTCTCTGGTTTGTGCAGGTACCCTGGTTGGAGCGCATGAACTTGATGAGCTCGTAGTATCTGTGAGTACCGTCATCCTCAAGGATGGTAACGCTGTCGGCGCTGACCTTGGTAACTGTACCGCCTGCCTTTGCAAGAACGGTAACGCCCGAGTCAACTGCTGCCTTGTATTCCATACCCGTACCGACGATGGGTGCGCAGGTCTTGAGAAGCGGAACAGCCTGTCTCTGCATGTTCGAGCCCATAAGTGCGCGGTTTGCGTCGTCGTTTTCAAGGAAGGGAATCATTGCGGTAGCAACTGAAACAACCATCTTGGGAGAGATAAAGTCGGAGGCCAAGCGGTCTTAGGAAGA
>JAZNUD010000095.1:0-28651 GCA_045592085.1 Acutalibacteraceae bacterium
ACCTCTTGTGCTGTCGTTGAGGGGTGCGTGAAGGGTGATGTAATCGCTCTTTGCGTAGATTTCGTCAAGCTCAACAAGTTCAATATCGGTTTTGCCCGCTGCGAAGGGGTCGTAAGCGATAACGCTCATACCGAGAGCCTTTGCGCTCTGAGCAACGAGTGCGCCGATTGCACCGAGACCGATGATACCGAGAGTTTTGCCGAGAATTTCGGGGCCTGCAAAGTTGCTCTTGCCCTTTTCAACGAGCTTACCTACGTTTTCGCCTTCGCCTTTAAGGGTCTTGCACCAATCCATTGATGCGGCAACTTTTCTTGAAGCAAGGAAAAGTGAGCAGATAACAAGCTCTTTAACTGCGTTTGCGTTTGCGCCGGGAGTGTTGAAAACAACAACGCCCTTTTCGCTGCAGGCAGGAATCGGAATATTGTTAACGCCTGCGCCTGCTCTTGCGATTGCAACGGTGTTTGCGTCAAGCTCCATTTCGTGCATTGATGCGGAGCGGACAAGGATAGCGTCGGGGCTTTCAACTGCGTCACCGCAGGTGAAAAGTGCGCTGTCAAGACGGTCAAGACCGTTTTTGGAAATCTTATTTAAAGTAAGAATATTGAACATTATAATCTGACCTTTCGGATGATGTTAGTTTTTCTTTTCGAATTCCTTCATGAATTCAACAAGTCTTTCAACGCCTTCGATGGGCATTGCGTTATAGATGCTTGCTCTCATACCGCCGACTGAACGGTGACCCTTGAGGTTAACGAAGCCTGCAGCCGTTGCTTCCTTGACAAACAGTGCGTTGAGCTCGTCGCTCTCTGTTACAAAGGTAACGTTCATCATTGAACGGTCACTCTTCTTGACGGGATTGTGGAACATATTGCTGGAATCGATGAAATCATAGAGGATTGAGCATTTCTTCTCGTTATGGAGCTTCATTGCTTCGAGACCGCCGACATTCTTTATCCATTCAAGAACGAGCTTGCACATATAGATGGAGTAGCAGGGCGGTGTGTTATACATCGAATCGTTATCTGCAAGCACCTTGTAATCAAGCATTGTGGGAGTATAGTCTCTTGCGTTGCCGAGAAGGTCCTCTCTGACGATAACAACGGTCAGACCTGCGGGAGCAACGTTTTTCTGAGCACCGCCGTAGATTACGCCGTACTTTGAAACGTCCATCGGCTCCGAAAGGAAGCATGATGAAACGTCGGCAACGAGAGGAACGTTGCCTGTATCGGGAAGCTGAGTGAAGCGTGTGCCGTAGATTGTGTTGTTCTGGCAGATGTAGAAATAGTCGGCATCAGGAGTGAAGGTTGAGGGGTCAAGCTCGGGGATGCAGCTGAAATTCTGCTCCTTTGAGGATGCAACAACCTTGATGTCGCCGTACTTTGTGGCTTCTTTATAAGCCTTTGTGGAGAACTGACCCGAAAGAACGTAGTCAGCCTTGCCGCTTCCGTTAAGGAAATTGAGGGGGATAGCCGCAAACTGAGTTGAAGCGCCGCCCTGGCAGAAGATGACTCTGTAGTTATCGGGAATGTTCATAACCTCTTTGAAGAGGTCGCGTGCGCCGAAGATAATCTCTTCGTAGACCTTTGAGCGATGGCTCATTTCGAGAACAGACTGTCCGCTTCCCTTATAATCGAGCATCTCCGCAGCTGCTCGGTTAAGTACGCTTTCGGGAAGCATTGAGGGGCCTGCCGAAAAATTGTAGACTCTTGCCATTGAAAAAACATCCTTTCTATAAAAATGCATTCGCATTATTTAAGTGAATAATGAAAAGTGAAGAGTGAATAGTTTCGGGTGGGCGTTGCCCACACCCGATTTTATTCACCTGACTCACCAATATTTTATTCTTCCGTTGACATTTCTGTGATGCCGAGGTCGCGAAGCTGAATCTCATCAACAACTGCAGGGCAGTCTGTCATGGGCTCGCTTGCATTCTGCACCTTCGGATATGCAATAACATCACGCAGGGACTCGCAGCCGAGCATCTGCATAACAAGACGGTCAAGACCGATGCCCATTCCGCCGTGGGGAGGTGCGCCGTATTTGAAAGCGTCAAGAAGATAGCCGAACTTTGTGTGTGCTTCTTCTTCGCTGAGACCGAGAAGGGAGAAAATTCTGCCCTGAAGATCGGGATTTGTGATTCTGATTGAACCCGAGCAAAGCTCAACGCCGTTGAGACCAAGGTCATATGCCTTTGCTCTGACGGAAGCCTTGTCCGTTTCAAGATAATCAAGGCATTCATCCATCGGTGAGGTGAAAGGATGATGCATTGCAACAAACTGCTGGCTGTCCTCATCCCAATCAAAGAACGGGAATTCTGTAATCCAGAGCAGGTTATAAACACCCTCGGGAATGATATCGAGTTTCTTCGCAACAATCTGACGAAGCGCACCGAGCACAGAAAGAACGAGAGAATTCTTTGTGTCGCCGACGATGATAACAACGTCGCCTGCCTCTGCGCCTGCAGCCTTGAGCACAGCCGCCATCTCTTCCTCGGTGAGGAATTTTGCAAACGATGAGCTGAAAGAGCCGTCTTCATTCATTCTTACCCAGGCAAGACCCTTTGCACCGATACCTCTTGCAGTTTCGGTGAGTTTATCGATTTCTTTTCTGGTGTAAACGTTGACAGCCTTCTTCGCTGTTATACCTCTTACGCTGCCGCCTGCCTCAATTGCACCCGTAAACACGCCGAATCCGCAATTTCTGACAGTTTCGGTAAGGTCATAGATTTCCATACCGTAACGGGTATCGGGCTTATCGGAGCCGTAGCGCTCCATAGCCTCTTTATAAGTGAGTCTGGGCAGAGGAAGCTTGATTTCAGCGCCGATTGCTTCTCTGAAAACTCTTTCCATATAGCCTTCACCGATTGCAAGAACGTCCTCCATATCAACAAATGACATTTCAAGGTCAATCTGTGTGAATTCGGGCTGACGGTCTGCTCTGAGGTCCTCGTCACGGAAGCAGCGTGCAATCTGCATATATCTGTCAAAGCCCGCAACCATTGAAAGCTGCTTATAAAGCTGGGGTGACTGGGGAAGAGCATAGAATTTGCCCTTATGGATACGGCTGGGCACGAGATAGTCTCTTGCACCCTCGGGAGTTGACTTGATGAGGATGGGAGTTTCAATCTCGATGAAGCCGTTTTCGTCAAAATAGTCTCTTGTGATTTTGGTAATCTTATGGCGAAGAAGAATATTTCTCTGAAGGTCGGGACGGCGAAGGTCAAGATAGCGGTACTTGAGTCTTGTAAGCTCCGCTGTCTGGCAGTTTTCGATGATTTCGAAGGGAGGAGTTTCGCTCTTGTTGAGAATTCTCAGCTCCGTAACCTCGATTTCGATTTCGCCAGTGGGGATATCCGTATTCTTTGCCGAACGCTCCCTGACGTTACCCTTTGCCATAAGAACGTATTCGCTTCTTGCCGACGATGCCTTTTCAAAAACATCCTTTGCGGTTGATTCGTCAAAAGCGAGCTGAACGATGCCCTCTCTGTCTCTCAGATCGATGAAAATGAGAGCGCCGAGGTCTCTCTGACGCTGAACCCAGCCTGCAACAACAACCTCTCTGCCGACGTCGGAGATGCGGAGATTGCCGCAGTAATCGGTTCTTTTAAGTCCTGTCATAAAATCCATTTATGTTAACACTCCTTCGTGTTCTGATTAAATTAAAGCGGATAAATCAACGTCGCCGATATCATCGCCGAAGGAAAGACGAAGAGCGTCGGTTTCCTGCTTGATGAGAATCTGCATAAAGTTTTCCGCAAGGTCTGCAAGCTCAACCTCGGTAACCTCGCCGTTATCCATATTCTTGAGATTTGCTTTGCCCTGCTCGATTTCGTTATCGCCGAGCACCATTGTGAATCTTGCGCCGATTTTGTCGGCGAATTTCATCTGAGCCTTGAGTGATCTGCCTGCAACGTCCGTCTGTGAGCTGACACCATTTGAGCGAAGCTCGGAAACGATTCTCATTGCTTCAAGTGCGGCGTTTTCGCCCATCGGAGCAACGTAAAGCTCGCAGGCATCGGGCTTGGGAAGCTCAATTCCCTGAGCCTCAAGAAGCATAAGCAGTCTGCCCGTACCCATCGCAAAGCCGAGCGAAGGAGTATGCGGTCCGCCGAGCTCCTCAACAAGACCGTCGTAGCGTCCGCCGCCGCAGACCGTGCCCTGAGCACCGATCTGGTTTGAAACGAACTCGAAAACGGTGCGTGTATAGTAATCGAGACCTCTTACGATTCTCGGATTGACAACGTAGCTGATATTCATAACGTCGAGATATTTCTTAACGCTCTCGAAATGAGCCGAGCAATCTTCGCAGATATAATCGATGATTGCGGGTGCGCCCTCACAGATTTCCTTGCATATGGGACTCTTGCAGTCAAGGATTCTCATAGGATTCTTGCCGAGTCTTTCAAGGCAGGTGGGGCAAAGATTCTCTTTCTTTGACTCAAAATATTCTCTGAGTGCGTTATGATAATTTTTTCTGCATTCGGGGCATCCGATTGAATTCAGCTCAAGCTGAAGATTCTCAATGCCGAGGAATGCAAAAATTTCGTTTGCAAGTGAAATAACCTCTGCATCCGCCGCAGGTGAGGACGTGCCGAGCATTTCAACGCCGAACTGCTGGAATTCTCTCCATCTGCCTGCCTGGGGCTTTTCATAGCGGTAGCAGTTGATGACGTAGCAGAGCTTCTGGGGCAGAGCCTCGTTGAAAAGACCGTGCTCAAGGAAGGCTCTCGCAACGCCTGCGGTACCTTCGGGACGAAGAGTAATCGATCTGCCGCCCTTATCGTCGAAGGTATACATTTCCTTCTGAACAACGTCGGTTGTTTCGCCGACACCTCTCTGGAAAAGCTCCGTATGCTCAAAAACGGGAATGCGAAGCTCCTTAAAACCGAATTTGCCCGCAATATCAATAACAATCTGCTCAATGAACTGGTTTTTATACACTTCGGAGGGCAGAATATCCTGTGTGCCTTTAACGGCTTTTGTAATAAGTGCCATAGTTTTTTACTTCTTTCCTGAAAAAATCAAACTCTTTATTTATGTGCAAATGGGGTCGTCTGAATGACGACCCCCAAAAATATAGTTTCCCCTGCCGTATGCACGCAACGGTGCAAACGGTTATTTCGGATTGACAATATCTCTCCAGTCAAGGTCGCCTCTTGCAAGTGAATGAATCAGCGCCTCTGCGGTAGCGATATTGGTGGCAACGGGAACGTTATGAACATCACACAGCCTGAGAAGAGTGGCTTCATTAGGCTCGTGAGGCTTTGCTGTCAACGGATCTCTGAAAATGAGCAGAAGGTCAATCTCGTTGCAGGCGATTCTTGAAGCAACCTGCTGGTCACCGCCCTGAGTGCCGCTGAGAAATCTTGTTATATCAAGACCCGTTGCTTCTGCAACCATTTTACCTGTCGTACCCGTCGCATAAATATTGTGACGGCTCAGAATTCCGCAATAAGCAATGCAAAACTGAGTCATAAGTTCTTTTTTTGCGTCGTGTGCAATAAGTGCGATATTCATATGCTTCCCCTTTCAATATACTTTTGCGGATTCCGTTTGTTTCCGCTGTACTTTTGCTTTTAAATATATCTAATAATAACAATATAGGAATAAATCTGTCAAGTACCTGCAAAAAATTTTTTTATTATTCCTCGGTCTGTTCAGCCGTTGTTTCGGTTGTTTCGCTTTCGGACTCGGTATTTTCGTCAATTTCGTCCTCTTCAACCTTGACCGCAACCGCCGTAATGAGCTTCTCACCCTCGGTCACCTTCATAACGCGAACGCCCTTTGAGGGTCTTGCGCAAAGACGGATGCCCTTTTCGCCGCCCATGGGAATTCTGATAATGATGCCGTCGGTTGAAATAAGCATAAGGTCATCGGCCGGGTCAACAACCTCAACGGTAGCAACGTCGCCGTAATCGTTGACGTGGTAGTTGGTGAGACCCTTGCCGCCTCTCGACTGCAGGCGGTAGTTGTCGATTTCGCTGAGTCTGCCGTAGCCCGTTTCGCTGACGGTAAGCACCTTCTTGCCGGGAACAAGGATATCCATACCGATAACCTCGTCGCCCTCTTTAAGCTCGATTGCCTTAACGCCTCTTGCGGTTCTGCCGATGGCTCTTGCGCCCTGCTCGTTGAAGGAGATTGACATACCCTTCTTCGTTGCAACGATGAGATTATCGTTACCCTCGGTGAGCTTGACCCATGCGAGCTCGTCATCATCGTCAAGATTGATTGCGATAATACCGTTTTTGCGGATATTCTTATAAAGATCAAGCTCCGTACGCTTGATGATACCGTTTCTCGTTGCCATACAGAGGAAATAATTCTCCTCGCCGAATTCGGGAACACGGATCATTGCCGAAACTCTTTCGCCGTCTTCAATCGGAAGAAGGTTTACGATGTTCATACCCTTGCTCTGACGTGAGCCCTCGGGAATTTCGTAGCCCTTGAGTCTGTATGCTCTGCCCTTTGTTGTAAAGAACATAACGTAAGCGTGGGTTGAGCAGGTGAACATTGTCTTGACAACGTCCTCCTCACGGCGTGTGAGACCCTTGACACCTCTGCCGCCTCTGTTCTGCTGCTTGTATTCGCTCATCGGGATACGCTTGATGTAGCCCATATCAGTGAGCGTGAATACGCAGGTTTCTTCGGGGATAAGGTCCTCAATATCAACCTCGCCCGAAACGTTGACGATTTCGGTCTTTCTTTCGTCAGCGAACTTATCACGGATTGCCATAGCCTCATTCTTGACGATTTCAAGCACCTTTGCTTCGTCGGCAAGGATGGAATTATACTCGGCAATCTTTTCTTTAAGCTCATTCAGCTCGTTGGTAATCTTGAGGATTTCAAGACCTGCAAGACGACCAAGCTGCAAAGCAACGATAGCCGATGCCTGAGGCTCGTCAAAGTCGAATTTTTCCATAATGGCGACCTTGGCATCAGCCTGTCCGCCCTTACAAGCTCTGATTGTTGCAATGATATCGTCAACGATATCAATAGCTTTTGCAAGACCTTCAAGGATATGAGCTCTGTCCATAGCCTTTTTAAGGTCATATCTTGTTCTTCTGACGATAACCTCGGACTGGAACTTAATATAGTGGCTGAGCACTTCCTTGAGGGTGAGCTGCTTGGGCTCGCCGTTGACAAGGGCAATCATAATAACGCCGAAGGTATCCTGAAGCTGTGTATATGAGAAGAGCTGATTGAGAACGACCTGGGGATTTGCGTCTCTCTTAAGGTCGATTGAAATCAGCATACCCTTCTTCGACGAATAGTCGTTAACGTCGGAAATGCCCTCGATTCTCTTATCCTTGACAAGGTTTGCGATGCTTTCAATAAGTCTCGCCTTGTTCACCATATAAGGAATCTCGGTAACCTGAATTTCAAATCTGCCGTTCTTCTTTTCAACGATTTCCGTCTTTGCACGCAGAGTAATTTTACCTCTGCCCGTTGAGTAAGCGGCTCTGATGCCTGCTCTGCCCATAATAACGCCCCTTGTGGGGAAATCGGGGCCCTTGATATGCTCCATAAGACCGTCAAGGTCGATATCGGGATTGTCAATCAGAGCACACATACCGTCGATAACCTCGCCCATGTTGTGGGGAGGAATATTCGATGCCATACCGACGGCAATACCTACCGAGCCGTTGACAAGAAGATTGGGGAATCTTGAAGGCAATACGGTGGGCTCCTTGAGACGGTCATCGTAGTTGGTTGTGAAATCAACGGTATCCTTGTCGATATCGGTGAGCATTCTCAGAGCAATTTTGCTCATTCTGGACTCTGTATAACGGTAAGCAGCAGGGGGGTCGCCGTCAACCGAGCCGAAGTTACCGTGACCGTCAACGAGAGTGTATCTCATCGAGAAGGTCTGGGCAAGTCTTACCATTGCATCGTAAACCGATGCGTCACCGTGGGGATGGTAACGGCCGAGCACGGCACCGACTGTATCTGCGCACTTTCTGTACGCTTTGTCGGGGGTCAGACCGTTTTCGTGCATTGTATAAAGAATTCTGCGGTGAACGGGCTTGAGTCCGTCCCTTACGTCGGGAAGTGCACGGGACGTGATAACCGTCATCGAATAGTCGAGGAACGATTTGCGTACTTCCCTGTTCAGATCAACATTTATAATTCTTTGGGTATCGCGTGCGTCACCAAAGCTCATTTTCAGTTCAGTCCTTTCTGACTAATGAATAATGAAGAGTGAATAGTGAAAAGTTACGGACGGGCTTTGCCCGTAGCCGATTTCAAAGTTTTCTCCGATTCTTCACCTTTCATTTTCGTCGGGTTGGTTATATATCGAGATTCTGAACGAATTTTGCATTCTGTTCGATAAATTCACGGCGGGGCTCAACCTTGTCACCCATCAGAATCGAGAAGGTTTCGTCAGCCTCCATAGCATCCGCAAGAGTAACGCGGAGCATAATTCTCGTTGCGGGGTCCATAGTTGTTTCCCAGAGCTGCTCGGGGTCCATTTCACCGAGACCCTTATATCTCTGGATATCGCAGCTTCCGCCGAATTCCTCAATCTTCTCGTCTCTTTCCTCATCGGAGAATGCGTAGGCAAACTTTTTACCCTTGCTCACCTTGAACAGCGGAGGCTGTGCAAGGAAAACGTGACCTTCTTCAATCAGAGGACGCATATATCTGAAGAAGAACGTGAGAAGAAGAACTCTGATATGCGCACCGTCAACGTCGGCATCGGCCATAATGACGATTTTTTCATAACGGAGCTTGGTGATATCGAATTCATCGCCAATACCTGTTCCGAGAGCCATAACAACGGGCTGGAGCTTTTCGTTGCCGATAACCCTGTCGAGTCTCGCCTTTTCAACGTTGAGCATCTTACCCCAAAGAGGAAGAATGGCCTGATAAGTTCTGTCTCTGCCTTCCTTTGCAGAGCCGCCTGCCGAGTCACCCTCTACGATGTAGATTTCCGTGCCTTCAGCCTGCTTTTCGGTACAGTCTGCAAGCTTGCCGGGAAGTGAGTTGCCCTCAAGAACAGACTTTCTTCTGGCAAGGTCTCTTGCCTTTCTCGCAGCCTCTCTTGCTCTTGCGGCATCGAGTGCCTTTGAGAAAATCGCCTTTGCAACGGCAGGATTCTCTTCAAAATAGGTCATCAGCTTGTCATAGACCATAGCGTTGACCATCGTCTGCACGTCGGTGTTGCCGAGCTTGCTCTTTGTCTGACCCTCAAACTGTGCTTCGGTAAGCTTTACCGAAACAATTGCGGTCAGACCTTCTCTTACGTCCTCACCCGAAAGCTTTTTATCGCCGTCCTTGAGGATGCCGTACTTCTTGCCGTAATCGTTGAATACTCTTGTCAGAGCAGTTTTGAAGCCCGTTTCGTGAGTACCGCCGTCCTCGGTGCGAACGTTATTTGCAAACGAAAGAATCAGCTCGTTGTAACTGTCATTATAAAAAAGTGAAACCTCTGCATATTTGTCACCCTTTGCACCCGAGAAATGAACGGGCTTTTCGTGCAGAGGAGTCAGACCTCTGACACCCGTCAGATACTCTGCGAAGGATGAAAGACCGCCTTCGTAACAGTAAACCCTTTCAACAATGTTTTCGGGATCTCTGCTGTCCTTAAGGCTGATTGAAAGACCTGCGTTGAGGAATGCGGATTCACGCAGACGTCTTTCGAGGGTTTCAAAATCGTAAACCGTTGTTTCCTGAAAAATCTGTGCATCGGGCTTGAAGCGGATGAATGTACCCGTTTCATCGGTGTCACCAATGATTTCAAGGTTTGTTTCTATGTTACCGCCGTTGACAAAGCGCTGACGGTGGATATGTCCTGCCTGCGAAACCTCAACCTCAAACCACTCCGAAAGAGCGTTAACAACCGATGAACCAACGCCATGCAGACCGCCCGAAACCTTGTATCCGCCGCCGCCGAATTTGCCGCCTGCGTGGAGAACGGTAAGAACAACGGTAACTGAGGGCAGACCCATTTTTTCGTTGATGCCTACGGGGATTCCTCGTCCGTTATCGCGGACGGAAATCACGTTGCCGGGCTCAATTTCGACCTCAATATGTGTGCAGTAGCCTGCGAGAGCTTCGTCGATGGAGTTATCGACGATTTCGTAAACAAGATGGTGCAGACCTCTGGGACCCGTTGAGCCGATATACATACCGGGTCTTTTACGGACCGCCTCAAGGCCTTCAAGAACCTGAATCTGACTTGCGTCATACTCCTCGGTAACAACCGTGCTCATCTCATCCGCATCGGATTCGAAAGCAGGAATTTCTTCCTCGGGAGCGTTCTGAAGCTCACTGTCATTCATGATGATGTTTTCGTTTTCCACTTTGACGCCTCCTGTCACATTCCAAGGCTTGAAAATGCGCCTTTTTTCTTCTTTGCCTTTTCAGGCTTATATTTGGGAGGATTCGCAAGCTTCATCTTTGCGCCTTTGCCGCTCTTTGAAGCAAGGAATCTGTTGATGTTGATAACGTTGACCGCAAGCTCGTCACTCATATAATCGCAGCATCTGCCGAGCAGCTCGGTATCATTATCAAGTGAACCGAGAATCGTTACCGCGATAACGCCCTGCACGTCATTGTTACCGTCCTCATAGATATCGTTGAGGAGATTGAAGAGCTTTTTCATCTTTGCGGAATCGTTCTCTCTGATGGTTGCAAGCACAACCGCATTGCCGTGATTGACGAAGAAATCCTCGGGCAGGAACTGACCGTATCTGTCACAGTTTGACTTATATTCTTCACGCAGCTCGGGATAGATTGTTGTGAATCTGTTCGCGAGGGTGTTGGGGTCGTAGGTGACCTGACCGCTCTTTGCAGCAGCCTTTGAAACAGGCTGGGGAAGCTTGCTCTTTTTCGGCTTCTGTGTTTTTGTGCCGAAGGTTTCAACGAGGGTTTCGCAATAATCGTTGACGAAATATTTGACGTCCTTATCGTTTGCAGTTTCAGCTTCAAGAAGCGATGATGAAAGAACGGAGAAATCGCTTGCGATGATTTCGCCTTCCTTGCTCGCTCCGAAAAGCGTGAGTTTATTGTTGAAATGCTCTATCTTGAGAGCTTTGTTTTCGCCTTTGAATTCAATGGTGATTCTGCCGCTGTCCGTAACCGTGGGGCAGGCATCCTTTTCTGTTCCTTCGGGTATTACGGGCTCAAAACCGCACTCCTTAACGGTATCGCCGATGCCCTTGTAAATATCGGCAAGGATGGAATAGATATCAGCCATGGTGATTCTCCTTTGTCAAGAAAAAATTTTTACGCCCTATTATAACATATTCTATCTATATAATTATTCTAAATTAGAATATAAAACAATATATTAAAATATTTTATATATATTATAGGGTTTTTCAGGGTAATTTATCCGTCTGAAAAGGAAATTTTTATCATTTTTGTCTTATTGACTATTTATTACTCTTGTGATAATATAATAAAATTAGAAAACTATAATGGGTGTTTACGCGCATTTGTATAAAATTAATCGAGGGTGATTGAAATGAAGAAAAAGGTTCTTGTTCTTTTCGGCGGCGTTTCAAGCGAGCATGACGTTTCGCTCAACTCCGCTTCATCTGTTATGAAAAATATTCCTGCCGAGAAATATGACGTTGTGCCTATGGGCATTACAAAAGACGGCAGATGCTTTGTTTTCAACGGTTCTCCCGACCTTCTGCCCGAAAGCGGCTGGCTTGCTGATGAATCTCTGCTTGAGCCTGCGGTCATCTCCTGCGACCGCTCGCACCACGGCATTATCCGCCTTGCAAACGGCAAGGTTGAGTATATCGACGTTGTTTTCCCCGTTCTTCACGGCAAAAACGGTGAGGACGGCACAATGCAGGGTCTGCTTGAAATTTCGGGTATCCCCTACGTCGGCTGCAACACCGCGGCAAGCGCAATTTGTATGGATAAAGCCTTCACAAACGCTATGGCGGACTTTCACGGCATACCCCAGGCAAAGTGGACGGCTTTCGATAAATACGCTTATTCGGGCAATAAAACCGCCCTTCTTGAGGGTGCCGCAGAGAAGCTCGGCTTCCCGATTTTCGTAAAACCTGCAAATGCAGGATCATCCGTCGGCATCAGCAAGGCAAAAAATCTTGCAGAGCTTGAAGCCGCCTGCGAAAAGGCTTTTGAGCATGACGTAAAGGTCGTTCTCGAAGAAGGTGTTATCGGTATGGAGGTTGAATGCGCCGTTATGGGCAACAGCGACCCCGTCGCTTCCGTTGTCGGCGAGGTTGTGCCCTGCAACGAATTCTACGATTACGATGCAAAATACCTTGCCAACGAGAGCGAACTTCATATTCCCGCAAGACTTTCCGAGGATATGCTCAAGGCAGTTCAGACCGCCGCAATCAACGCCTACAGAGCACTCGGCTGCTCGGGCTTCACAAGAGTAGATTTCTTCGTTTGCGACAACGGCGATATCCTTCTCAACGAGCCCAACACCATCCCCGGCTTCACCTCAATCAGTATGTATCCCAAACTGTTTGCGGCTTCGGGCGTCCCCTATTCCGAGCTGCTTGACAGACTTCTGCAGCTTGCAATGGAAAGATAAGGAATCGTTATGAAAGAAGCAATTATCAAAATCACAGACCGTCATATTCAGGAGGGCGAGGAGCTTTCAGCCGAGCTGACAACCAACGGCTCGCTCGATTTCCGTCCCGACGGCTTCACCGTCACCTACGTCGAAACAGACGAGGAACTCAGGGGCTGCACAACCGTTCTCAATTACCGTGACGGAGCGATAGTTATGACCCGTACGGGCAAATACAACACCGAGCTCATCATAGAGAAGGACCGACGACATACCTGCTTTTATCAGACTCCCTTCGGCGAGCTGATGATGGGAGTTTACACCAAGAATATTTTCACCGATATGAACGAAAACGGCGGCTCGCTCCGTTTCTCATATACGATTGATTTCAACAATGACCTTGCATCGGAAAACGATCTCGACATTTCCGTTGCAGTTAAAAACCAGGAGGTATAAAATGTCACTTTTAGTTAAACAGGCTGTCAACGAAATCAGAACAGCTATCCTCGAAGCCGCAGGCAGAGCCGTTGCCGACGGCGAATTCCCCGAAGTTGCATTAAGCGATTTCATCGTTGAAGTCCCTGCCAACAGAGACAACGGCGATTATTCCTCAAACGCCGCTATGGCTTGGGCAAGAGACCTTCGCTCCGCACCCAGAAAGATTGCCGAGGCTATCATCAGCCGCCTTGAACTGTGCGATACCTTCATCGAAAGATGCGAGGTTGCAGGCCCCGGTTTCCTTAACTTCTATCTCAGAGAAAGCTTCAACGCCTGCATCATTCAGGATATCCTTGAAAGCGGCGCCGATTACGGCCGTTCAAACTACGGCGGCGGCAAAAAAATCAACATAGAATTCGTTTCCGCAAACCCCACAGGTCCCATGCATATGGGTAACGCCAGAGGAGGTGCACTCGGTGACTGCCTTGCCGCAGTTATGGATTTCGCAGGCTACGAGGTAAGCAGAGAATTCTACGTCAACGACGCAGGCAATCAGATTGAAAAATTCGGTCTTTCGCTTGATATCAGATATCAGCAGCTCTATCTCGGCGAAAACGCTCCCGAGCTCCCCGAGGACAGCTACCACGGCGAGGACATCATCGTCAGAGCAAAGGAATTTGCCGAAATCCACGGCGATAAATTCATCACCGCAACCGAAGCAGAGCGCAGAAAGGCTCTCGTTGACTACGCTCTCCCCAAAAACATTGCGGCAATGAAGGAAAATCTCACGAAATACCGCATCGAATACGACACCTGGTTCCTTGAAAGCACCCTCCACAACGGCGGTGAGCTTGCTGAAACACTTGAGATTATGAAGAGCAAGGGTCTCACCTACGAAAAAGACGGTGCCGTTTGGTATAAGAATAAAGAAGTCCTCGGTGCAAGACTTCTCAAGGAAGGCAAGACTCCCGAGGAAATCGAAAAGCTTGAGCTTAAAGACGAGGTTCTCATCAGAACAAACGGCAATCCCACATATTTTGCCGCTGATATCGCATATCACCGCAACAAGCTCCTCATCAGAGGCTTTGACAGAGCAATCAATATCTGGGGCGCAGACCACCACGGCCACGTTGCCAGAATGAAGGGTGCGCTCGATGCAATCGGCTGCAACGGTGACGACCTCGATATCATCCTTATGCAGCTTGTCCGCCTCACCCGTGACGGCGAGGTTGTCAGAATGAGCAAGCGTTCAGGCAAGGCAATCACTCTCGTTGACCTGCTTGAGGAAATCCCCATCGACGCAGTACGCTTCCTCTTCAATATGAGAGAGCCCGGCTCACAGATGGATTTCGACCTCGACCTTGCCGTTGAGCAGAGCTCACAGAACCCCGTTTACTATTGCCAGTATGCTCACGCAAGAATCTGCAGCATCCTCAAGAAACTCGAAAGCGAAGGCAAAACGGCAAGAGAATGCACGATTCCCGAGCTCGTACTCCTTTCAGCACCCGAAGAAAAGGAGCTTATCAGACACCTTTCATCCCTTACCGATGAAATCATCCTCTCCGCAAAGAACTATGACCCTGCAAAGATTACACGCTACGCCGTTGACCTTGCAACCCTCTTCCATAAGTTCTATAATGCGTGCAGAGTTAACTGCGAGGACGAAGCTCTTATGCAGGCAAGGCTCAGCCTTTGCCTTTGCGTAAAGAACGTTCTCAACAACATCCTCACAATGTTCAGCATCACCGTTCCCGAAAGTATGTAATACAATTCTAAATTCACAATTACAAAGCACAGCGACCGCCGGGGTATTATCCAAGGCGGTTGCTTTTATAGGCTCCTTTATCAAAGGAGCTGCCCGAAGGGCTGAGGATTGAGACTGCAAAGCATTCGGGCGGATGATATCCGCCCCTGCCCCGACAGCTCTCCGATTCCGCAAACAACAAAAACCGCCGCAGTCAATTGACCGTGGCGGTTAATTATATGTATTCGGTTACGAATTAAAGAATCTCACCCATCATACCGGGAACTGCGCCTGCTGCGTTGGATTCGTCGGTATCGATATGCATTGCGAGAGCAAAGTTGGGGTTAACTCTTACAACAACGTCATCAAAGATAAGGCTTCTGCCGTTGGATTCAACCTTAACGCATACAACCTGCTTATCCTCAAGACCGTATTTCTCTGCATCTGCGGGAGTAGCGTGGATGTGTCTCTTTGCGGTGATAACGCCGCATTCGATTTCAACCTCACCCTTGGGACCTACAAGCTTGCAGGTGCCTGTGCCTTCGATATCGCCGCTTTCTCTTACGGGAGCGTTAACGCCGATGCTTCTTGCATCGGTGAGTGAAAGCTCAACCTGAGTTGCAGGACGAACGGGACCGAGGATTGAAACTGCAGGGAAGCTGGACTTTGAGCCGACAACTGCAACTCTCTCTTCGCAAGCGTACTGACCAGGCTGTGAGAGGTCCTTCTTGTGTGTGAGTTCATAGCCTTCACCGAAGAGGATATCAAGAGCCTCGCGGCTGACGTGAACGTGACGGGCAGAGGTTTCAACAAGTACTTCTTTCTTCATAGTGAATCACCTTTATCCAAATTTTATTTTTTACAGTTGGGTGTTGAGAAAGGCAATCAGACGGCGTTTTCTTCGACCGAAAGCGTACAAAGGTACGCCGACGGGAGAAAAAACGCTGAATAAACCAAAATAACGGCGGGATGAAGGCATCCCGCCATACACTATTTTGTGTTTATGTTCTGATACCTTTATCAACAGTCAGTGGTGACCGCCGAAAAGACGGTCACCTGCTTTGTTTATGTAATCAGAAACTGATTGTGTAGAGATCGTGTGTTGTGAAGGGGATGATGATGTTGTCGCCGAAATTGATTGTCCAGTTAACAAAATATTCAGCGTTAACAACGTTACCTGTTGCGGGGTCGATTGTTGCAATAACCTTGCAAGCAGGGTAATTCATTTCAGCAGCACCGCCGAGCATACCTGCAACGGGGCCGGGAACGTTATCGTTAACGATGCCGGGAAGAACAACGTTGAATGCCTTGGGAGCATGACCCTGGCCGTGCTTAACGGTTGAGCTCTTTGCATCGTCAAGGAGAACGAGAGTAACAACATACTTGCCGTCTTTTTCTGCAACGTTTGCGCTCTTAACGTCAGCTGCCGTGAGCTTACTTGCATAGCTTTCGCCTTCAACAGGGAACTTAGCCTGGATGTCAGCGCCTGTGTAGGTCTGTTCGCCCTTGCTGTTCTTTGCAAGCTGGTCGCCGATGAACTTGTCAGCGCCGCCGAGAAGCTTCATAGCTGTGTTGATGAAGCCGGGGAAGGTTGTTTTGCCGTTGATTGTGATCTTTGAATAGTGATGCTTGATGCTCTTTGCACCGCCCTTAACGCCGTTGATAGCTGTGTTGAAATATGCAACAATAGCTTCTTTGCCTTCGGGCATAGCTGCAGGAGCAGAGGGATCAACTGCTGAGGGATCAGCAACTGAGGGATCTGCTGTTGAGGGGTCAGCAACTGAGGGATCGTCAACAACGGGAGCGTCTGTTGCGGGAGCTTCTGTTGATTCTTCAACGGGAGCTGTTGTGGTTTCGGGTTCTTCGTTACCGCCGCAAGCTGCGAATGCGAAAAGCATTGAGAGTGCGAGGAGAACTGCGAGAATCTTTTTCATAATTTTTCCTCCTGAATAATCTGCGGATTTACCGCATAAATCAACTTTGCTCCCTCAAAAAATCAAAGGAGCACGTATGTGGATAGTATAGTATATTTTATAAATAATTTCAAGATAATTTTCGCAAATACATGCTTATTTTTATCTGAACTGCGTATTTTTTATTCCGACACAATCCGGCATTCGTCAACCGATACAAATGCTGACACAAATATTTGTTTATAATGACAAAAGAACTGCACCGCTGCAAACGGTGCAGTTCTTAATTTTAACCCATATAAAAATCGTTATCTTCAAGAGGCTTTAATCCGGAATTATATCTGCCCGCAAATTCAAGCGTACCGTTTACAGCTTCCTTCATTTCATCCTTTTCAGTGAATTTGATTCCGCTGTGGGTAATCGCCTGCGAAGCGGTCTCATTGCTTGAGAAATATCCTGCTTTAACAAATTCTGTGGCGGTATAAAGCATTCCGCCTTCTGTGCAGAGTGAATTCGTGCAGCTTTCAACGTGAATAACGGTTTCCTTAAGAATTTCAGGATTTTCGGCAACGAAATCCGCCCTTGCAACAAGGCAGGAATCAGCCATTCCGTCATCAGCCTTGACTACCTCAAAAACTCTCTTGTAATCCTTGTTTTCGGCAACGGCATAAATCGCCTGGGGCTCACGGAGCACGAAATATTCAGCTTCGCCGCTTTTGATTTTCTGCGAAACCTCATCGTCAGTCATAAAAACAAGCTCCGCGCTGACACCTGCATCGGCAAACGCCTTTTCGGTTGCATACTGTGCAATGCTGTCCTTGCCGCCGCAGTAAACCGTTTTGCCTGAAAAGTCCTTGATGCTCTCGGCCTCGCTGTCGCTTTTAGCAACCGCAGAAACAACAAGGTTGTTAAATCCTGCAATAACAACGATATCCGTTTGAGCCGCAATAGCAGGGAGAGCCTCAACTCTGACGGATGCAATATCAGCCTTTTTTTCTTTGAGGAGCTGTGCAGATTTCATCGAATCCGCGCCACGCTCAACAATTGTGTAGCCGTAGCCTCTGTCGAGTTCAAGTCTGAGAAGCGAAAAACCGCCGACAGCACTAATCACCGACATTCTGACCTTATTTTCACCTCTGTCGGGGTCTGATACGGCATTCTCCTGCGCCGTGGGAGCAAGCTCGATTTCGGATGCGGTGGTCTTTTCCTTGCCGCCGATTCCGTCGCAGGCTGCGAGCGAAAATACACTGACAAGCACGAGCATAAGCGCAATTATCTTTTTGAATTTCATCATAAACATAACCTCTTTCGGCTTTCGGTATAATTATTATTCTATAATTGTATCTCAGATATCCGGAGTTGTCAAGATAAGCGTTTCCCGAAAACCGTCTCTGTTTCATCTTGACATTTTCCGTTTTTGTTTATATCATTATATCAGTTAAAATCAGCCGAAAGGAGAATATTATGTCGGCTCCTCTTGCGGACAGACTCCGCCCGAAAACAATTGAAGATATAATCGGTCAGCCCCACCTTCTCGGTGAGGGTAAGCCTTTGCGCAACATAATCAAATCGGGTGAATTGCCCAATATGGTTTTCTACGGTCCTCCCGGTGTCGGTAAAACAACACTTGCAAGCATCATCGCCAAAACGACCGACCGCCATCTCGTCAAGCTCAACGGCACAACCGCAGGCACTGCGGATATCAAGGACGTTGTTGCGAAGCTTGACACATTCCTTGCCCCCAACGGAATCCTGCTCTACCTTGATGAAATTCAGTATTTTAATAAAAAGCAGCAGCAGACGCTTCTGGAATACATTGAAAACGGTGCGATAACTCTCATCGCATCAACAACCGAGAATCCGTATTTCTACGTTTACAGTGCAATTTTAAGCCGCTCAACCGTCTTTGAATTCAAGAGCGTAACGCCTGACGAAGCAGAGAAAGCCGTCAGACGGGGCTTTGATTTTATGGCGCAGGACAGAAACGAAAAATACGATATCGAGGACGGCGTTTACGGTCATATCGCAACCGCCTGCGCAGGTGATGTGCGCAAGGCAATCAACAGCGTTGAGCTCTGCGTGCTCTCTGCAAGCGAAAGCGACGGCGTTAAGAAAATTACTCTTGAAAGCGCAAAATCACTCACACAAAAAAGCGCAATGAGATACGATAAAGACGGCGACGAACACTACGACATCATTTCCGCATACCAAAAATCGATGCGAGGCTCCGACCCTGATGCGGCGGTGCATTACCTTGCAAGACTGCTTGAAGCGGGAGACCTGATTTCCGCCTGCCGCAGACTTCTTGTATGCGCCTGCGAGGACGTCGGACTTGCATATCCGCAGATAATTCCGATTGTCAAGGCAGCAGTTGACTCCGCAATGATGCTCGGTCTGCCCGAGGCAAGAATACCCCTTGCAGATGCCGTTGTGCTTGTTGCAACGAGCCCGAAATCCAATTCAGCATATAACGCCATCAACGCGGCAATGAGTGACGTTGCCGCAGGTAAAACGGGACCCGTACCCCGTCAGCTCCAGAATATGCATTATGACGGCGAGGATAACCCGAATAAGGGTCAGTTTTATAAATACGCCCACGATTTTGAGCATCACTGGGTCGAGCAGCAGTATCTGCCCGATGCCCTCAAGCACCGCCGTTACTATGATTTCGGTGATAACCGCACCGAGCAGGCGGCAAGAGATTACTGGGCAAGGATAAAGAAGAAGTAAAATAAGCAGAAAAGCGTATCGCCATAAGCGATACGCTTTTATTTATACTGTTACATCAACCATTTTTGCGCCGATATAATCGGCAAGGGCATCGGGCTCAATGCCGAGCATCGCTCCCCTGACCCCCGCGCTGACATAAATTTTATCAAACAGACACGCCGTTTCGTCGATAACCGTCGGAAACTGCTTTTTCATACCAATCGGAGAGCAGCCGCCTCTGATATATCCCGTCACCTTAAGCAAATCCCTGACGGGAATCATTTCGACCTTCTTTTCGCCAAACGCTTTCGCGGTTTTCTTCAGGTCAAGCTCGTCGCAGGCAGGGATACAGCAAACCCCGTAGCCGTTTTTTTCGCCGAAGAAAACGAGGGTTTTGAACACCTGCGAGTGGTCCTTGCCCGTTTTTCTTGCAACGCTTTCACCCGAAAGGTCGCTTTCATCAACCGCATACTCAAGCAAATCATACGGTATTTTCGCCGCTTCAAGCAGCCTCATTGCGTTAGTTTTGTTCATATTATTTCCTTGAAATTCTGAATGAGAAGCTGTATTTTCTGCCACCCTTAAGCTTATAGGGCTTATGAAGATAAGCACAGCCGGGCATATCGCCGCCGACACCTCTCATTGCCGCATCAAGGCAAAGCGTGATGCAATTATCCTTTTCAAGCTCGAAGAGATGCTTTGCTCTGTCAATCTTCTCGGGATTATAATATCCGAGGTTGAAGCCGAAGGGAATATCCATCGAATCAATAACGATTCCGAAGCCCGATGCATCTGTGATGCAAAGGCTTCTCACGTCGGTGCGGTGGCCGTTTTCCTGCGGTCTCATATATCTGTGCTCAAGCTCGGCAACGCTCATTGCGTGACGGGCAATTTTTGCGCCCGTTTTGCGGTCGCAGTAGGTCTCGTGAGGACCTCTGCCATACCATTCAACGTTGTCAAACGTGCTCTTGATGCCTGCTCTCATACCGACCTTGAGCATCGGGAGAGCAAGACCGATTGCCTTGTGGCTGACGGTGACATCACCTGCAGGCGAGAAGAGATAAACCGTTGATACGCCTGCAACAAACGGTGCCGCCCAGTTGACCTTCACCTCAACGCCCGACGGTGTTGATGCCGCAGTCACGGAATACGCAACAGTCTGTGCCGTTGACCTCTTCCACTGATAAATCGGATGAATTCCGCTCAGGAAGGGTACAAAATTGAGGTAGCCTCTGTCGTTATCGGTAGGCGGTCTGAAGAAATCGGGTCTCAAGGGTGAATTGCTTTCAATGATTTCTTTTTCTCCGTATTTAAGTGATGCAAGTGCGCCGCCTCTGATTTCGGCGGAGAAATCCTCTCCCTTGATTTTTACCGTTGTGCCGCTGTGTGAATATTTAAGCTCACCGCAGGCAGGTCTGCGCTTTGCGGCAATAGCCTCACGAAGCACAAGCTGGCCGAAATTATGCTCAAACCCTGCCTTTGCCCAAGCCTTATCAACGGCAAGGACAAACGATACGGTCAGGATAACCTCGCCCTCGGGATAATCCGAAAGGCTGACGGGAAGCACAAGCTCTTTTTCCGTAAGAGGCTCAACGATAAAGTCCTCAACAGCGCCGCTCTTCACCTCGTTGCCGTCAACGGTAACGCTCCACACGAATTTATAATCCTTGGTTGTAATGAAAAGATTCTTGTTTTTGATTATAACCCTGCCGTTTCTGCAGTCGCAGTCAACAAGCTCAAGGTTTGAATATACCTTCTTTACCTCAAAATATGAGGGCTGGGGCATTCTGTCGGCTGAAATAATTCCGTTTGCACAGAAATAATAGCTGGTGTTGCCTTCCTTGAAGTCACCGCCGTAAAGCCATTTCTCCCTGCCGTCCTCAACGACCCGGAGCGACTGGTCAACGTAGTCCCAGATGAAGCCGCCGCACATATGCTCATACTTTTCAAAATCGTCAACGTATTCCTTGAAGTTGCCAAGGCTGTTTTCCATTGCGTGAGCATATTCACAGTACATTACGGGGTGTGTCTCATAGATTTCCGCAGGTACGGGCTTGTTATCCGCGGCAAGAGCATTCGCAACGTTGTCATAGAGAGTAGGCACAATCGCTTTCTTGTGGCGCATAAGCTCAACAACGCTCTCAACGGGATACATTCTGCTGATGAAATCGCTCTTTGTGAAATCGAAATCGCCCTCATAATGGATGGGTCTGGTGTTATCGAGAACGAGAATTGCGTTTCTTTCGTGGGTGAAGTTTTCGCCGTCGCCCGCTTCGTTGCCGAGTGACCAGAAGCATACGCAGGCGTGGCTTCTGTCGCGGAGCACCATTCTTTCGGCTCTGTCCTCAACAGCCTCTTTGAATTCGGGGTTGTCGCCGGGGCAGTTTTTGCGGCGTACACCGTGAGTTTCAACGTCAGCCTCGTCCATAACGTAGAAGCCGAGCTCATCGCAAAGCTCATAGAAAATCTCCGCATCAGGATAATGGCTTGTTCTGATTGCGTTGATATTCGCCTGCTTCATCAGATGAAGGTCCTGATAATATCTCTCAAGCGGCACAGCCCAGCCATTATCGGGGTCGAAATCGTGGCGGTTAACACCCTTGATGATAACCCTTTTTCCGTTCATATAAAGCACGTTGCCCTTGATTTCCATTTTGCGGAAGCCGATTCTGACGCACTTTGCGGAAAGCACCTTTCTGCCCTGCTTAAGAACAATAACAAGCTGATAGAGATTCGGCTCCTCTGCAGACCACTGCTTTGCCTTCTCCTCAACGTGGCTGATATTCAGAACGGTTTTGCCCGGTTTTGCGGTGATTTTTTCGCTTGCAATCTTTTTCTGCTTGCCGTTCACAATAAGAATTGCTTCAACAGTGCAATCCTCTGCATCTTTATAATAGTTGTTAAGAGTAACCTCAAGGTCGAGGGTGCCGTTTTCATAAGTGTCATCGAGCGAGGTATTCGCAAAGAAATCTCTTACGCAAAGCTGTTCCTCGGCATAAACGAAAACCTCTCTGTAAATACCCGAAAGAAACCACATATCCTGGTCCTCAAGATAAGTACCGTCAGTATAGCGGTAAACCTCAACGGTGATTTTGTTTTCACCTATAACGGCGTAATCGGTGATATCAAACTCAGCAGGAGTCATCGAACCCTGTGAATAGCCGACCTGTCTGCCGTTGATATAGAGGAAAAAGCCTGCCTTGACCGCACCGAACTGAATGAAAATCCTCTTGCCCGAGAAGGTTTCGGGAATATTGAAGCTGCGGCGGTAAACGCCGAGCTCGTTAAGCTCGTGATTGATTTTCGGAATCTCGCTCTTTGCGGACGAAATTGCCTTGGGATAGGAATTGCAAAGATAAATCGGCTTACCGTAGCCCTTAAGCTGCCACACGGAGGGAACTTCAATATCGTCCCATGCAGAATCGTCATATCCGTCTGCAAAATAATCGGTGCGGATATCGTCAACGCCCATCTGCCAGCGGAATTTCCACACACCGTTAAGGCTTATGCGAAGCGGAGCCTCCTCACCTGCAATTGCCGCTTTGACCGAGGGCCTGGGCAGAGCGGTGTTGTGTCCGTCCTCTTTGTTTTCTTTAATAATATAAGGATTCTCCCAATATTTAAGCTCTGTCATATTATCTTCCTTTCTGACATCTGCCGTATGACGGCATCGGATGCTTTTTAACATATACATATTAATAATAACTCAAATACGCTGTTTTGTAAATACTCAAATACAAAAGCAAAAGGCTGTTTCAAAACGAAACAGCCTCATCTTTTCAGAAATTATAATCCGGTTTTACGGGCATACCCGTTTTTGCCGATTCTACAATTGCAAGGCAGACGGCAACAGTCTTTGCGCCCTCTCTTGCATCCGTCATAACAGGCTTGTTGTTGAGAATCGCATCCGCAAACACCTCAAACTCCTTGGCGGCATTGTGGTTGTTGACAACAACGTCAACCGTCTGTGCAGGAAGGACAACACCCTCTTCATCGGTAGTGAAAAGAGTCATCGTGGGCGATGTGTTATCGCAGATAAGAGTGCCCTTTGTACCGTAGATAACAGTGCGCATTGTGTAGTCACGCTTGCAGCCCGTTGAAACAAACACCTTACCCATAACATTTTCGCCGAATTTCATAACGGCAATCGTTGCATCGTCATACGAAACCATCGGAAGGAGCTTGTGAGTACCGTATGCAAAAACCTCCTGAGGGTCACCGACAAGCCAGCGGATAAGGTCAACTGCGTGGCAGCCGCCGCCGATAACGCCGTGTCTGAGCGGGTCGGCACGCCAATCGTCGCAAAGCTTCATATAATCATGTGCATATTCGGATTCGATGAAATAAACCTCACCGATTGTACCCGATTCAATAATCTCCTTAGCCTTTTCAAAAGCGGGAGTGAAGCGGCAAATCTGACCGACCATAAATTTTGCATCGCATTCGTCGGAAACCCTGACCATTTCGGTGATATCCTCACGGGTCAGAGCAAGGGGCTTTTCGCAAAGCACGTGCTTGCCTGCACGAAGCAGGTCGCAGGAAATCTTGACGTGCTGCTGGTCGGGGGTAGCGACGGTTACAACGTCGATATCCTCATTGTCAATTATATCTTTATAATCGGTAATCCATCTGTCCTCAGGGATGCCGTATCTTTCGCCTGCAAAGCGAAGGTTTTCCTCGTTGCTGTCGCAGAGAAGAGCAATCTCTGCGCCGAAATCCCTCGCACCCTCAACGTGGCTCATACCGAATTTCATACCGATGTTGGCAACTTTTAATTTTTTATCCATAACAAATCTCCTGAATCAATTGGTATCGATATTTTATTACAAACGCTCGTAACTGTCAATCGGAATAAAGAAAAAACAGTCTTTTCTGCGCATCACAAAACAAAAACTCCCTGTTCCGAAAAACAGAGAGTTGTGCATTTTCTGATAAAGCTTATGCCTTGTTTGCTGAACCGAAGAGTTCAATCTTTTCTCTTACGGTAGCCTTGATTGCCTCTACGCCGGGAGCAAGAAGCTTTCTGGGGTCGAAGCCCTTGCCTTCAAGGTCCTTGCCTGCTTCGATATACTTTCTTGTTGCTTCCTGGAATGCAAGCTGGCACTCTGTGTTAACGTTGATTTTGGAAACGCCGAGAGAAATAGCCTTCTTGATCATATCAGCGGGAATACCTGTGCCGCCATGAAGAACGAGAGGCATTGTGCCTGTCTTTTCCTGAACTGCTGCAAGAGTATCGAATGAAAGACCTGCCCAGTTTGCGGGATACTTGCCGTGGATGTTACCGATACCTGCTGCAAGCATTGTTACGCCGAGATCGGCAATCATCTTGCATTCGTTGGGGTCAGCGCATTCGCCTGCACCTACAACGCCGTCTTCTTCGCCGCCGATTGAGCCTACTTCTGCTTCGATTGAAAGACCCTTTTCTTCGCAGATAGCAACGAGTTCCTTTGTCTTTGCGATATTTTCGTCGATGGGATAGTGAGAACCGTCGAACATAATTGAGCTGAAACCAGCTTCGATGCAAGCCTTTGCGCCTTCGTATGAACCGTGGTCAAGATGAAGAGCAACGGGAACAGTGATGCCGAGGCATTCGATCATACCTTCAACCATACCGACAACTGTCTTATAGCCGCACATATATTTGCCTGCGCCTTCGGAAACGCCGAGAATAACGGGAGAATTCATTTCCTGTGCAGTGAGAAGGATAGCCTTTGTCCATTCAAGGTTGTTGATGTTGAACTGACCGACAGCATAGTGACCGGCCTTTGCTTTTGTAAGCATTTCTTTTGCATTTACCAATGCCATAATTTACACGCTCCTATAAATTTTATCGGAAATATTATATATCACTAATGGATAAATGTCAATATTGTAACTCCAGAAAAAACTTAAGTCTGCGTGCCTAAGTGCACAAAGTTTTGAGGTGAATAAAACCGTCTCTCGCGTAAAGCGCACAAAAGAGCCCACCCGAAAGTGA
This sequence comes from Acutalibacteraceae bacterium, assembly GCA_045592085.1. Classification (GTDB taxonomy): domain Bacteria; phylum Bacillota; class Clostridia; order Oscillospirales; family Acutalibacteraceae; genus CAG-177. The sequence continues at coordinate 25,286 of JAZNUD010000095.1, forward strand.
GCTCTTTGTTGTTTAGAAATTGATTGACTGCGAAATAACCTTTGTCATACCGAAAAGTTTTTTGAAGAATGCCACAAGCTTATCAAAGAAACCTGCCTTTGATTTCATCACCTGTGTATCTTCGCTGACAACGTTTCCGTTTTCGTCATAAACCGTTGCGGTGAACGTTGTGTCGCCGCTCTTACTCGGTGATATGGTGCAGGTCGAACCATCGGCGGATGCACTATAACTGAAATTACCGTTGTCAGCAGTCCACTTGATTTTCCAGCCGCTCGGAAGTGCTTCATTCATGTCTGCGTGGAGAATAATGCTGTCACCGTAGCTGATAGTGGTTGTTGAAGGCGTTCGAACCTGAACCTCAATACGAGTTATAACAGGCCTTCTTAACCAAACAGCATATAGAGTTGTGTTTGTAGCTATTGTTATTGTGTCTCCACTTATATAGCTACCTATAATTGCAGTTGAATTCTCAGACCAACCAAGAAATATATATCCGCTTCTTGTGGGTTTAATTGATGAGATGATATAGCTTGTTGATCCACTTTGCGACGAAGGGGCTCCTGAACCGCCATTAGCATTGTAACTCAAAGTATATGTATCAACAGAATTTTTCTTCCATATGGCATACAGTGTAACCGTTGCCCCATTGCTTGACGTCAGATTTTTGACAGATGCTTTATCAGCATACATTGTGCCACTACCATCTGCTTTTGTATTCCATCCCGTGAAAGTGTATCCCGTTTTGGTAAACGCATTAGCCGTAAGGTTCTTTGCTGTTCCGTATGTCATTGAAAGATTAGACATCGAACCGCTTGCACCATTGCTGTTAAACGCTATTGAATATGTATTTACTTTCCACTGTGCGTAAAGGGTCACAGCAGCATTAGAAGTATAACTTGCACCTGCCGCATAGCTCTTACCCGTTCCGTCAGCCTTTGTGTTCCAGTTAACGAATATGTAACCGTTTCTTGTAGGCTTGGATGAACTTAACGTTAATGCCGTTGCATAAATTTTAACTTGCGATGAAGGTGCACCACTGCCACCGTTGGCATTATAAGCAACAGTGTATTCCGGTGCAGTTACCATTACGTTTGCCGTTGCAGAAGCAATAACTGTTCCGCTTTTGTCAAGAATATCAACATAAAGGTTTGATGTTCCTTTTTTCTTTGCCGTAACTGTAATTGTTCTGCCTGAATTTGTTTGACTAATATTGTTGTTAGAGGTTTTTATTGAATAAGTTGCTCCGTCGGGCCAATTACCAGACAAAGCAATTTCAACAGTTTTAGACGGTGAGCTTTTCAAATCCAACGTTAAAGTTGATGGGGTAAGCGTAACTTTTCCGTCACTCTTAACAGTAAAGTATTCGCTGTAATTTGCAGTCACTTCTCCAGTTAATTTAATATTCACCTTGTATTGACCAGCCTGAGTTGGTGTCGCTTTAATCCAGTTGTTATCGGATTTTGAATATTCCCCACTATAAAGCAACGTGCCATCAGGATTATACACACTTATAATGGATTTATAATTTGAATCGGCATAAGTGTTATAAAGTTCATGCGTTTCACTGTTAGCAATCTTAAACCAAAAATAATATGAATTTTGCACTATACCTTGAGAAACTTCAGGGCATTCGTTGTATTGATAATCTTTACCTTTTGTTGAAACCCATACGTCAACGTAGTTTCCTACAGATTCCCATTGTGCATAAAGAATTACAGAACAGTTTCCGTTAACGATATCAGGCTTGATATCAGAGGGTTTCAATGTACTATCGCTTTGACTGAAGACAGTACCACCGCTCGGCTTTGTTCCCCAACCCACAAATTTAAACCCTGTTTTATAAATGCCAAAAGTTGAGTAGTTAACCAGTCCGTTTTCTTTAGTATTATCATAAGTCCATTTTTGATAATATTTTGTAGAATCACTCTTGTTATATATCAGTCCTGAGCTTAACTTATATGTATCTGATGATATGGAACCGCCGTTGACGTTGAAATAAACTTCGAGAATATAATCATTGTCAATATATTTGTCATTATATTCAGAATAACTATTTGAATGCCATATATGACTAACCTTACTCCTACTAATTTTTGTTAACCAAGAAACTCTATTGGTAGGCGTTGATGTATAGTTTGAATCATATACATATATATTATCTGCATCAGCCTTTAAAAAAATACCGTAATGACTATTGTTGTTAAACACAACAAAATCACCAGGTTTTGCATTGTCAATGCTAACCTTCGTCGAATATGAACTTGTCTCTGCATCATGGTAGAAAATGTTATAAAAAACATATCTAGCAAAAGCACAACAAGAATAACCATCCCAGCACACACTTGCAGCCTTTGCGCCTGTAGACAATCCACCCCTTGCAGGAATTAAACTTAACTTACAATCTGAACCAGAATCACTAGCATAAAGATTACCGCTTACAGTAAAATAACTACCTGACGGATACACTGATTTAATAACATTCAATCTGTTTTCTATTCCTTTTGTTGTTGAATCTGCAGCATTTGCGACAATAGTGTCAGCCGCTAAGAAATCCGGTAAATCAACACCAACATAACATCCTATAGGCACTGCACCAAAAACCATAATCGCCGTCAGTAACAAAGACACCACTCTTTTTAACTGTCTACTCATTAATATACCTCCAAAAACAAAAAATGCGCAGCCGAAGCTACGCACGAAAAACACATAGCTCCAACTGTCGCCAAACAAAAACTACAACACACAAACAGTATATGCAGAAATAGAGCATCTGTATTTTTACCAAAAGGTATAAAAATACACATATCGACTGCGTGAACCTATTAAGTTTTTGTTTGGCACAATTAGTATACCACGTTAAAATAAAAAATTCAATAATTAATTCGAATAAATAAAAAATCGAAATCTTTCAAAAACCTGAGACACCAACGGTCAGAAACATTGTCGCATTGCTCGCTTGGAGCGCTTCGCACTGCTCTGTGTTTCTTCCTGCTCAGGTACCGCCTTAATCTTCTGCAGGAAGCGGCGGCACCCGAGCCAGTTAACAGCCGCAACACGTCTGCCGAAACACGGTGACAAAAGTCTGAGCAATGTATCTGAAAGTAAAAGAAAAACACCCACGCTTTTGCGTGAGTGCTTTTTCTTTGGCGCCCCAAACAGGACTCGAACCTGTGACACCGCGGTTAACAGCCGCGTGCTCTACCGACTGAGCTATTAGGGCAAATTAAAAATGTCGGCGTCGACCTATCTTCCCGGGCCGCTTCCAGCCAAGTATTTTCGGCACTGTTGAGCTTAACTACCGTGTTCGGGATGGGAACGGGTGGACCCTCAACGTCATCAACACCGACTAATATATCGATATGCGTT
>JAZNUD010000096.1:0-52090 GCA_045592085.1 Acutalibacteraceae bacterium
GGTTAAGGGCAACTCCTTGGCCCACAGAACGACATGGCTACGATCCGACTTTTGTTGAAAACCGACTCTACATATGCTATAATGCTTTGGATGGTGAATATGGAAACATTCAAGACAAACGGTCCTGCCGAAACAGAGCTTGTTGCCTTTAACCTTGCTCAAAAGCTTCCTTACGGAAAGGTTATTGCGATGTTTGGCGACCTCGGCGCAGGAAAAACCGCCTTCACAAGAGGCTTTGCAAAGGCAATGGGAATCGATTCTGATGTGAGCAGTCCCACCTTTGCGCTTGTAAATGAATACAGAGGAAACGGCAAAACGCTTTATCATTTCGATATGTACCGTATTTCGGGTTGGGATGACCTTTATTCAACGGGTTATTTTGATTATCTTGATGAGGGTGCATCTCTTATTATCGAATGGAGCGAAAATATTGAAGCCGTTCTTCCTGATGATTGCATCCGTGTAACGATTAATAAAACGGATGATAATAATGAAAGAATAATTGAAATTAGCGGAGTTGAATGATTTGAAAATCCTTTCGGTTGATTCGTCTGCCAAAACTGCAAGCGTTGCCGTTACAGAAGGTACAACGCTTCTGAGTGAATGCTTTGTCAACGCAGGTCTGACTCACAGCAGAACACTTATGCCTATGGTTGACAATGCATTGAGTCAGGCTGACCTGAAAATTGAAAATATTGATGCAATTTGTGTTAATGCCGGCCCCGGCTCTTTCACCGGAATACGAATCGGTGTGGCTGCAGTCAAAGGACTTGCACTTGCAACGGATAAGCTCTGCTCGGGTGTTTCCACACTTGAATCGATTGCTTATAACTTTATCGATGAGGATGCAATTATCTGCTCTGCAATGGATGCAAGATGCAATCAGGTTTACGCTGCTTTGTTTAACGTTGAAAACGGCATTGTGTCGAGAATCTGCGATGATTATGCAGTGCCGATTTGCGAGCTTGCAGAAGAAATTGCAAAGCTTGGCAAGACGGTTATTCTTGCAGGTGACGGTGCTGAATTATGCTATAATGCAATGAAGGATTCGGTTTCAAACATAAAACTTTCCGCTGAATTCAGAAGATATCAACGTGCATACGGAGCGGCTCTTGCGGCTCTTGCAAATAACGAATTTACAGATTCTTCTCTTCTTGCCCCTGTTTATCTTCGCATGCCTCAGGCAGAAAGAGAATTAAAATTAAAAAAAGGAGAATGATTAACATGATAGCTCTCGGAAGTGATCACGCAGGTCTTGAACTCAAAAATGCAATCAAGCTTCATCTTGATGAAAGAAAAATAGAATATAAGGATTACGGTACTTATACATCCGATTCAGCCGACTACGCAGTATATGCTGAAAAGACTGCAAGAGCCGTTGTTGACGGTGAATGCCGTCTCGGTCTGCTTTTCTGCGGTACGGGCGTTGGCATTTCAATCGCAGCGAATAAGGTCAGAGGTATAAGAGCCTGCTGCTGCTCGGATAAGTTTTCCGCTGAAATGACGAGGCTTCATAATGATGCAAATATTCTTTGCCTCGGCGGAAGAGTTATCGACGTTGAAAAGGCAAAAGAGCTTGTTGACGTTTTCCTTGATACCGAATTCAGCGGTGAAGAACGCCATATCAGACGAATCGCGCAGGTTACTGACCTTGAAAACAGATTTTAATAATTACGAAGGGTGAACGATATGTCAAAAACATTTATAATGGACCATCCGCTTATTCATCATAAGCTGACAATTCTCAGAGATGAAAAAACCGGTTCAAAAGAATTTCGTAGTCTCATCAGTGAGATTGCAACTCTTATGTGCTACGAAGCAACCAGAGACCTTCCGCTTAAAGAGGTTGAAACCAAAACACCCATCTGCGTTGCAAAAACAAAAGTGATTTCGGGTAAGAAACTTGCTTTCGTTCCGATTTTGAGAGCAGGTGTAGGTATGGTTGACGGTGTTCTCTCGCTTGTTCCTTCTGCAAGAGTCGGTCATATCGGTCTTTACAGAGACCCCGAAACCCTCAAGCCCGTTGAATATTACTGCAAGCTTCCTGCCGATATTGAACACCGTGAGGTTATTGTTCTTGACCCGATGCTTGCAACCGGCGGCTCTGCTATCGATGCAATTTCTCAGATTAAGCTCCGCAATCCGATGAACGTTAAGTTTATGTGCATCATTGCCGCACCCGAAGGTCTTGAAGCTCTCAAAGCTGCTCATCCTGATGTTGATATTTATATCGGTGCTCTCGACAGCCATCTTAACGACCACGGTTACATTGTTCCCGGTCTCGGTGATGCGGGCGACAGAATCTTCGGCACAAAATAAATTTAAATAATAAATCAACCCCGTTGAGAAATCATTCTCAACGGGGTTTTGCTATGTCAGATTATTTTTTTGCAGGCATCATATAGAAGCTGAATTCAAGTCCGTCGCTTCCGTCAACCTCAAATTGAGGAAGAACGTCGGGTCCGCAGCTTGCTGTGCCCGTACCTCTTGTGAAACCGTCAATATTGATAACGGTTGTTTTCTCATCGTGAAGGTCTTCCTGGTGAGCCGCCTTCTGCAGAAGCTTCTGAGTGAATTCTCTTGCATTGAAATTGAAATAATCATCGTCAAATGCAAACATAATTCCGTCACCGTCGGAGTCGGTAACCTTGAGATATCTTACAGCGCATCTGTTGCCGGAATCCTGCGGTCTGATATAAGGCTCGTGCATATCCTCAACCGTTGTGTTATATACACCGACAATTGCCTGCGCATAAATGTCACAGAGGTTTTCGCAATCACCCATACCGTAATACTCAACGTTTCTGAATGTTTCGGGCATTTCAAGGGTGAGACCGAATCTCGGCATATGAGCGGCAAGTCTCTTGCTTGTAACGGGTTTGAATTCTGCTTCAACCTCAACGCATCCGTCCGCGTTAACCTCATATTCAAGTTCAACCTTACCGAGAATCTTTTTGGTTTTGTTGCTCTTGAGATTGAATGATATTTCAATTTCTGCCTTGCCTTTTTCAAGTTCTGCTTCAAAATCGGTGATAATGCAGGAATAATCATCGTAGCCTGCTTCAATCCACTCATCTCGGAAATGAGTATCGTTGTCAAGATATGCTCTGTAGATATTCGGAATAAAGCCCTTTGCAAAAGCAGGGGAGTTGTTTACGGTTTCTTTGCCGTTAACAACGTAGCTTTCAATCATACCGCTGATAGCGGAGAAGGTGATGCTGCCGTCCTTGAAGCTGACAACGGTCTTTTCTTCGTCGCTTGTGAGTGAAAGCTTATCCTTTGATTTTTCAGGCTTGAATGAATAATCCTCTTTGACTGCAATCTGTTCAAAAGCAACTTCATCATCGCCGCAATAATAATAGATATTGATGTGAATATCACATTTTTCCTTCGGTACTTTGAAATCGAAGGGGATTTCAAGAGTAGCTTCGGGCTCAATATCCATTACCGCCTCGTCTACTGCAAGAAGATTATTGCCGTTTTTAACGATTTCCCACACTGCGGTGATATAATCCGTGTTTCTGAATCTGTTTGTGTTAAGGAATTTGAGTTTCTTATCTTCAAGCGAAGCTCTGATGGGTCTGTAAACGTTTTTCATCTGCTTTGCGCCGGTGTGAAGACGTCTGTCAGGATATAACAGACCGTCAACGCAGAAGCAACCGTCGTGACGCCATTCGCCGTGGTCGCCGCCGTAGGTAAATTTAAGCTTTCCGTTGGGATGGTAATATGCGTGGTCGCTCCATTCCCATATGCAGCCGCCCATAAGATTATCGTATTTATAGAAGATATCCCAGTATTCTTCAAGTCCGCCGGGACCGACTCCCATTGCGTGAGCATATTCGCAAAGGAAGAAGGGTTTGGGAGTATATTTCTTGCCGCGTGTATGCTTGCCGGTTTTTTCACAATCTGCGTGGTCGGTATACATTTCGGAAACAACGTCGTATGAATGTCTCTCGTTTCTGACAACACCTTCATAATGAACTGGAATTTCGGAACATACGTCGTGAAGATATTCATAGCAAACGTCTTGGCAGGCATAACCGCCCGCTTCGTTGCCGAGTGACCACATAATGATACCTGCTCGGCTTCTGTCGCGCAGATACATTCTCTTGACTCTGTCAATGTATCTGGGAGCCCATGCAAGATCGTGGCTGATAAGGTCAATGTTATCGTGAGGTGAGCAGCCGCAGCCGTGTGTTTCAATATCAGCCTCGTCAACAACATAAAGACCGTACATATCGCAAAGCACAAGGAACTGTGCATCGGGAGGATAGTGGGAAGTTCTGACAGCATTGACGTTAAGCGATTTCATAAGTTTTATGTCTTTTTCAAGGTCGGCAAAGGACATAACATAGCCGTTCTTATGGTGTGAATCGTGATGATTAACGCCTTTTATTTTGATTTTCTTGCCGTTGACGGTGAAAATATCCTTCTTGATTTTAACCGTCTTGAATCCGATGAAATTACGAACGGTCATTATCTCTTTTCCGTCTTTATAAAGGGTTGCAAATGCGGTGTAGAGAGTAGGTACTTCTGCATTCCAGGCAATAACGTCGAGAGCTTTGAAGCCGATTGTAAGAGCATTTTCAGCGGCAACACATTTCTTGGCAACGAGCTTTTTCTTTTTATCGTATATTTCTACGCAAACGTTATAATCGGAAGCATTGCCGCAGATATCAAAGTTAACGTCAAGATTCCAGCCTTTTGAAGTCTCTTTTGTTCTATAATAGATATCATTTAGGAACGTTTCGGGCATTTCATAAAGAAGAACGTCTCTGAAAATGCCGTTTTCTCTGAACATATCCTGACATTCAAGGAAGGTTGCGTTTGACCACTTATGAATTACTGCAAAAATCTCGTTTTTGCCGTCGGTTACGAATTCGGTGATATCGAATTCGGCTGTGTTATGTGCACCTTCGCTGTAGCCGACGAATTTGCCGTTAAGATAAAGATCAATACAGGGAATAACTCCAAGGAATGAAAGAATAAACTTTTTGCCGTTTGTTTCGGCATCAAAGAATTTTCTGTAAATTGCAACGGGCTGCTCGTTGGGTACGTAAGGGGGAGCATCGTCAAAAGGATAGGGACAGTTGATGTAAGCAGGGTTGTCATAGCCGATTCTCTGCCAGGTTGAGGGAACCTTGATTTTATCAAAATCAATTGCATCAGTATCGATTTCGTCGGGAAGCAGAGAATTTGACTCATAATATCTAAAATCCCATTCGCCCGAAAGAACTCTTACGATATCGGATGATGTCCGCTCTTTCTTGAAAGGAGTCTTGGCGAGGGTTTCTTTTGATGAGTAGGGGATTGCGTATCCTCTGCCCTCAAGCTTGTTGATTTCATAGACAGAGAAATCGTTGAAATTGGTTTTGTTGATTCCGTATTTCATTTGTTATTCCCTTTCTTTTAAAAGTTTTATCATTATTTTAGCGGCTTTATAGATATCGCCGCATCCGAGAGTAATAATTAAATCTCCGCTTTCAGCATTATTAACAGCATATTCTGCAACTTCATCGAAAGTGTTGAACCAGACGCTGCCGGGAATTTTTTCTGCGAGCTGAGAGGTATAGATTCCGTAGGTGTTAACTTCTCTTGAACCCATAATCTCAGTCATAATGCATTTATCGGGAATCTGAAGTACTCTTGCAAATTCATCAAAAAGGATAGCGGTTCTCGAATAGGTGAAAGGCTGGAAAACCGCCCATACTTTTTTGTATCCCATATTCATTGCGGTTTTAAGGGTTACTTCAAGCTCCTTGGGATGATGTGCATAATCATCGGCAATGGTGATTCCGTTGATTTTATCGAGAATTTCAAAGCGTCTGCCTGCGCCACGGAAGTCTGCGATGCCGCTTACGCATTTCTCAAAAGTTACACCCGAATACATTGCGGAAGCAATAACAGCAAGTGCGTTGTGAACGTTATGTTCACCGGGAACGGATAATTTAACTCTGCCGAGAGATTCTCCTTTAACGATAAGTTCAAATGAATAGAATTCATTTTCGTTTCTGATATCGGTTGCTCTGTAGTAGCAATTATCATCTGTGCCGAACGTGATAAGCGGCTTAGCACAGAGTTTTTCAGCTTCTTTTGCAACGTAGACAGAATCGAGATCATCGGCGTTGTAAACGATAGCCTTGGTTGCCATTGAAGCAAATTTTACAAATGATTTTTTGAGATTGTCAAAGGTCTTGAAATAATCAAGGTGGTCCTCGTCAACATTTAAAATTACTGCAATGTCAGGTGATAAATCGAGAAATGTATCTACGAATTCGCAAGCCTCGCAAACCATATGCTCGCTGTGACCGACCAAACCGTTTGAGCCTGTAAGGGGCAGCTTGCCGCCGATAACTGCTGTGGGGTCGAAATCAGCCTCAATAAGTATCTGCGTAAGCATTGAGCAGGCGGTTGTTTTGCCGTGAGTACCGCTGATGCAGATGCTGTTTGGATATATTCTTGTTATTGCGCCGAGAAGCTTGCTTCTTTCAAACGTGGGAATGCCAGATTCAAGCGCCGCAACAAGCTCAGGGTTATCCTTGAGAAGCGCCGCAGTATATACAATCATTTCAGCGCCTTCAATATTTTCGGCCTTCTGACCCATTGTAACGGGAATTCCGAGAGAGCGTATTCTTGCAAAGGTATCGATTTCGTTGTTATCGGAGCCGCTGAGCTTATATCCTTCTTTGTGGAGAATTTCAGCAAGCGGACACATTCCCGAGCCGCCAATACCGATGAAATGTATTCTTTTGACCTGTTTGAGCAGTGAATCAATTTCAAACATATCAATTTCTTCCTTTCAAATTCAGTTATTTTTATTATAATACAGCACATATTAAAAATAAAGTATATTTTTAAGAATTTTTTGGAATTTATTCAGTAACAACACAACAGTTATAACATAAAATATAGTATCACCACCAAGGAGGTGCTGATTTGAAAGAAAAAGAGAAATTTTTAATTATCGGCGGTGACAGCCGACAGTTATATATGGCAGATTATTTTGAAAAATTCGGTTACAGAGTGCAGATTTACGGCTTGCCCGAAAAAAACAGAATCTGCTGCAGAAACATAACGGAGGAAATTAAAAATACGGAAAATATTATTCTTCCTTTACCCGTTTCCAAAGACGGCAAAACTTTTTCATCGGTGATACCTGTTAAAGAATCTGTTTCTGAATTGGTTACGTTGTTTGACAGCAACCACAGAATTTTTGCAGGAATGGTCAGCAGCACTTTAAAATCGAAGCTGGAAAAGAACGGAAGCAGGGTGTTTGACTATTTCAAACGTGAAGAGGTAACCGTTATGAATGCCGTACCGACCGTTCAGGGAATTCTCAAAGCGATAATTGACAATACCGAATTCACAATCAATTCAAGTAAATGCGCAGTTTTCGGATATGGCAGAGTCGGAAGTCTCACGGCTGATATTCTGTCTTCAATCGGGGCAAAGGTTACGGTTTGCGCAAGGAAGTATTCTGACCTTGCCAAAGCAACCTCAAAGGGGCTCGACTCCTGCTTTATCAAAGATTTTTCATCAATTGCGGATGAATTCGATATCATTGTTAACACAGTTCCGGCCGTGATAATAAATCGTGATATTCTTGTAAAGTTAAAAAAAGAGTGTCTTATCATTGACGTTGCATCAGCACCGTACGGAACGGATTTTGCAGTTGCATCCGAGCTTGGTATCAATGCGCTTCTCTGTTCATCTTTGCCGGGTAAGGTTGCACCAAAGACGGCAGGAGAAATTATTGCCAACGGTGTTCTGAACATCATAAAGGAGGAGTTCGGTGAGTAAAATAACCGTCGGATTTGCTCTTTGCGGATCGTTTTGTACGTTTTCTCAGGTAATAAAAGAAATGGAAGCGTTAACTTCAAAAGGCTATGAAATCGTTCCGATAATGTCGTTCAACGCATTTTCAACGGATACCCGTTTCGGTAAAGCGAGCGAACATAAAGAACGGATAGAAGCAATATGCAAAAGAAAGATTATAGCTACAATACCTGATGCAGAGCCTATCGGGCCGAAAAAGATGCTTGACATTCTTCTTATCGAGCCTTGCACGGGCAATACAGCCGCAAAGCTTGCTAACGGAATAACGGACACGCCCGTAACTCTTGCGGCAAAATCACATCTTCGTAACAACAGACCGTTGCTGATTGCAATTTCAACAAACGATGCTTTGTCAGGCTCGGCAGGGAATATCGGCAAGCTCATCAACACAAACAACGTTTTCTTCGTACCTTTCCGTCAGGATTCGCCCGACGGTAAACCACGCTCGATGATATCGGATTTTTCAAAAACCGAGGATGCTATTCTCTGCGCTTTAAAAAAAGAGCAGCTTCAGCCGATTGTTTTCGGATAAGTTGTATATTGATTTTTTATCTGTAAAAGTATAAAATATAACTGCCCGGAGGTGGTTACGGAAATGAAAAAAATAATTGTCAACGTTGACGGTATGCATTGTGCTGCCTGCTCTTCAACAGTTGAGAGAGCTTTAAATAAAATCGAGGGTGTTGACTCCTGCAGTGTTAATCTGACGGGAGCCAATGCCCTTATAAATTTTGATGAGGATAAGGTTTCTTTAGACAGGATTTTTGATGCAATATCAAATTCGGGATTCACACCTTCACTGCCTGAACACACGACTAAATCAGAAAAAAGAGAAAAAGCAGAGAAGGATGAAAAGCACGCAAAAATGAGACTTGCTTTTTCGGTAATATTTGCTCTTCCGCTTTTTTATATCTCAATGGGTCATATGCTCGGCGCACCCGTACCGAAATTCATTGACCCTGCTTTTAATCCTTCGGCATTTGCAATCGCTCAGATGATTCTTTCAATATTCGTTATGATAAGCGGATATGATATTTTCAAAAACGCTTTTAAAGCACTTTTCCACGGTAATCTCAATATGGATACGCTCGTTTCGATGGGCTCTCTTTCGTCGTTTGTTTACAGCGTTTATTCAATGATTATGATTATCAAAGGCGATAATTCTCATCTTCATCATCTTTATTTTGAATCTGCAGGAATGATTCTTACGTTCATCCTTATCGGCAGATATCTTGAATCCCTGAGTAAAAAGAAAACGAATTCAGCCGTTGAGGGACTTATGGATCTGTCACCGTCAACTGCGCTGCTGATTGTTGACGGCAAAGAGAAAGAGGTTTCAACTGATACTCTTAATATCGGCGATACCGTTGCGGTTAAATCGGGTATGACCGTACCCGTTGACGGTGTTGTTATAAAGGGCAACTGCTCTGTTGACGAATCAATGCTGACGGGTGAAAGTATGCCCGTTGATAAAATGGTCGGATGCAGCGTTTCGGGCGGTACGATAAATAAAAACGGTTATATTGAATTTACTGTTTCCGCAGACGTATCGCAGTCTGCTCCTGCAAGAATTGCCGAATACGTTTCGCAGGCTCAGTCCACAAAAGCTCCCGTTGCAAACCTTGCAAATAAAATCGCATCCGTTTTTGTTCCCGTTGTGATTATAATTGCCCTTGCCGCGGCTGCTTTATGGCTTATTTCGGGAGAAGATATTTCATTTGCCGTCAAGATTTTTGTTTGCGTGCTTGTAATTGCCTGCCCCTGCTCGCTCGGACTTGCAACACCCACAGCTCTGACTGTTTCTCTGGGCAAAAGTGCGTCTGACGGAATTCTCATCAAAAACGGTGAAGCACTTGAAATGCTCAGTAAAATCGATACTGTTGTATTCGATAAAACAGGCACAATAACGCTCGGAAAGCCCGAGGTATCCGATTTTATTTTATTCAACGGCTTTGATAAGAATGAAGCGTTATCACTTTTAGGCTCTGCTGAATTAAAAAGCGAGCATCCGATTTCGTCTGCCATTCTTGATTATTGCAATAAAAACGGATTTAACAAAATTGATTCTGACAGCTTTGAGGTCCTCAGCGGTCTCGGTCTTAAGTGCAGAATCAACGGTAAAACCGTTGTTTGCGGAAATAAACGCCTTCTTGAATCTGAATCCGTTATTTTTGATGATAATTTAACTTATGATGGCAAAACAGTTGTATATATGTCGGTTGACGGAGTTGTTGCTTGCGCCGTTACTCTTGAGGATTCGTTGAGAGACGATTGTGAAATTATAATAAATAAGCTCAATTCACTCGGCGTAGACACCGCTATGCTGACGGGTGATAATGAATCAACCGCAAACGCTGTTGCAAAAAAATGCGGAATAAAAACAGTTTTTGCAAACCTAATGCCTGATGATAAGCTTTCGATTATTCAGAAGCTTCGCTCCGAAGGCAAATCGGTTGCGATGGTTGGCGACGGTATCAACGATGCACCGTCCCTTACTGCGGCAGACGTCGGCATTGCAATCGGCTCGGGTACGGATATTGCAATTGAGACAGCAGACATTGTTCTTATGAGTGAAGATATCAAAGGTGTCTTATCTGCTGTTGAAACGGGAAGAAGAACATTTAAAATCATCAAGCAGAATCTTTTCTGGGCATTTGCTTATAACGTTATCTGCATTCCCGTTGCCGCTGGATTGCTTCACGTTTTCGGCGGTCCGCTTCTCAGCCCGATGATTGCTGCGGCAGCGATGTCACTAAGCTCGATTACTGTTGTAACAAATTCATTGCGTCTTCGTAAAAACGGTCGGGATACTTGATTTGTACAAATAAATTTGATATACTGTTATTAATTGTTTAATATTTATAATGTATTATGGAGGATAATATGGGTAAACTTATTGTAATTGAAGGTCTTGACGGCAGCGGAAAATCAACGCAGGAGCTTCTTCTGCGCGAAAAGCTTGCCGAGAAAGGTATAATCGTCAATTGCATCAAGCTCCCGAATTATGACGATGACGCCTGCACACTTGTTAAGATGTATCTTGCAGGCAGATTCGGTAACAACCCCTCCGATGTAAACGCTTATGCCGCATCATCATTCTTTGCGGTTGACAGATATGTCAGCTATAATTGCTATTGGAAAGATAAATACCTTGCAGGCGAGATTTTTCTTGCTGACAGATACACAACCTCAAACGCATACCATCAGTTAACCAAAACTCCCGAAGCTGAATGGGATTCTTATCTCGAATGGCTTGAGGATTTTGAATACGTAAAAATGGGTATTCCGAAACCCGATGCCGTAATTTACCTTGATATGCCGATTGACGTTTCACAGAAGCTGATGTCAGGCAGATATAAGGGTGATGAAAGCAAAAAGGATATTCACGAGAAAGACGTTGAATATCTCAACAGCTGCCGAAAAGCTGCGGATTACTCCTGCAAAAAGCTCGGCTGGACAAGAATTGTCTGTGCCGAAAACGGTGAGCCTTTACCGATTGACGTAATTGCCGACAAAGTGTTTGAAGCGGTTTCTGCCGCAATCGGTCTCTGATATGATAAGATTATCCGTAAAATCCGATTATAACGGATTGATAACTCTCTGGCAGGAAGCATTCGGTGACTGTGAAGAAGCAATCAGAATGTTCCTTGATTCCCGATATATTGCTGACAATACCGTTGTGGCTGAAGAAAACGGCAGAATTGTATCAATGCTGTTTCTGCTTGAAGGCAAATTCCGAATCAAAGGCACACTTTATTCATCATATTATCTCTATGCCGCCGCAACAGCAAAATCAGAAAGGGGCAGGGGAATAATGTCGGAGCTGCTTGCTTTTGCAAAGCAAACGGCTTTTGACAGAGGCGTTGATTTTATATGCCTTAAGCCTGCCGAAGAAAGCCTTTACGGTTATTATTCAAGATTCGGGTACAAAGCGGTATTTGCAACCAAAACGGTCACAATCAAGTGTTCAGATAACAGAGATTCCGATACCCAAATATTCTTAACGGAATCACAGATTGATTTGGAGAAAGCTAGAAATTCTTCATTTTCCGAAACAGACGCCTTTTTATGGGATAATTCAGCAATTGATTACGCAATAAAACAGCATCAATACTATGGCGGTAAAGTTCTTGAGGCGTGTAATGGCTTTTGCCTTTACAGCGCTGATGGTGCTAAATGCCATGTAAATGAATTCAGCTTTACAAGCGATTTTTTGAATGAAATTGTATCTTTTTTAAGACTTGATAATTACTTTTCCGAAATAACTGTTGATTTACCGATTGACTATGATTGCTCGGGATATGATGAGACGGTCAGAGATAACGGAATGGCTCTTGCCGTTACCGAATCTGCCGAATCGGTTATCGATAATTTAAAAAACGCTTATCTTAATTTGACTCTCGATTAAGGGGGAGAAAAAATGCTTTATATGTTTTTTGCACAAGGCTTTGAAGAAGTTGAAGCAATAGCTGCTCTTGACGTTATCCGCAGAGCAGGAATTGAAATCAAATCCGTCGGTGTCGGTGATAAATCTGTCACCGGATCTCACGGAATAACCGTTATCTGCGATGCTGTTGACAGTGAAATTTCGGTTGACGGAATTGACGGTGTGATTCTTCCCGGCGGTATGCCCGGCACAACCAATCTCTATGATTGCGATAAGGTGCACGAGGTCATTGACTACTGTGCCGAAAACGGTAAATTGCTTTGTGCTATCTGTGCCGCACCTCTTATTTTCGGCAGAAAAGGACTTCTTGAAGGCAGGGAAGCCGTTTGTTTCCCCGGATTTGAGGACGAATTGAAGGGTGCAGTTATAAGTGATAATTTCGTTTGTACAGACGGCAACGTTATCACTGCAAAAGGTATGGGTAGCGCCGTTAATTTCGGTCTTGCAATTGTGGCTTATCTTAAAGGACAAGCCGTTGCCGATACCCTTAAGGCATCTCTTCAGTGCTCATGACAAAATCGGAAATCAGGAAGGAATTTCTCCGAAAAAGAAATGCTCTTTCCGATGAATACCGCATATCAGCCGATTCCGAAATATTCAGCAAACTGATATATTGCGATGAATATGATAAATCCGATTTGATTCTTGTTTATGTTTCTGTCGGCTCTGAAATTGATACCTCTGAAATTATCAAGTATTCTTTCAATAGCTTGAAAAGAGTTGCTGTGCCTTTTTGCCGAAACGGCAGGATGGATTTTTATGAAATCCTTTCAACCGATGAGCTTACGGCTTCTCAGTTTGGCATACCAACGGTAGATATATCTGACCGCACAGCGGTTGAGATGACTGATAACACTTTGTGTATCGTTCCCGCTCTTTGTATTGATATCGGCGGAAACAGACTCGGCTATGGTGGCGGATATTACGACAGATTTCTCCGTGAATATGGTGTTAATCACGTTTGCCTTGTCAGAAAAGATTTTATTATTGAAAATTTGCCTGCAGAGGATTTTGATTTTCAAATACGAAAATATATTACCGATTAGGAGGTTTTACATATGGATAATGATAACTTCCCTGAAATCCCGAAGAAATCCGATAAAAAATTCACCGTCCATATTGATGACAGTGACTATATGAGTCCTTCGGATCTTGACGGAATCAAACCGCCACCGAAGAAAAAGTTTGAAGTTCATATTGAGGATTATGAATCTCCCGCACCTGAAACTCCTGTAACGGATCACCGTCCGCAGTATAAAGGCGAGATTTACTTTTCTAACAGAAGACCCGTCAAGCCTGAGCCGCCAGTAAGCGAACCCGAAAGTGCTCCGGCTCCCAAGCGCACTTCACCTAAAAAAGGTAAGTTCAGCTTCTCATCCGAGGCTTTCAAGAAGGGATTACAGAACGGACTTGTTGTTTTCTGCGCCGTTGTGCTTGTATTTACAACTGCATTTTCGGCTTTCGGTATTTCCTGCATTAACGACGTTCTTGCCCTTAACCGTTCTGAAGAAAAGGTAAAAGTTACAATTCCTCAGGATGCCACAACAGACGATATTCTTGATATTCTTGATGACAGCGGCCTGATTCACAATAAGCTTTTCTGTAAGGCTTATTATGAGCTTTTCAATTGGTTCAAGAATATTAATAAATCTAATAAGCCTGCAGACCCGGTATATCTCAGCGGTGTTTATTACGTCGAAAAGAATCTCGGTCTCGAAGGCTTCCTCAACAGATTCAGAGTATCAAAAAAAGATTCCGATACCGTTTGGCTTGTATTTCCCGAAGGCTGGACAATCTATCAGATTATCGACAAAATAGATAAATTTGAGGTATGCACAAAAGAAGAGATGCTTGCCGCTATTTCCGAAGCTGATTTTGAATTTGATTTTGTTAAAGAAATCGCAACAAACAGTAACCGCACGTTTGCTCTCGAAGGCTATCTTTATCCCGACACCTATGAATTCTATGAAAAGAGCGATGCCAACAGCGTTATCAGAAAGCTTCTTCAGGGCTCTGAAAACAAGTGGACCGATGAATATGAACAGAGAAGAATCGAACTCGGTCTTACCCGTGACGAAGTTCTTATCATTGCTTCGATTATTCAGCGTGAAGCCGCAAATGGCGACCAGATGGGTAAAATTTCCGCAGTTATTCATAACAGATTGAATAAGCCTGCATCGTGGCCCACAATCGGTTGCGACTCAACAAAAAATTATATCACTTACAGCGTTGCTGACCGTGTTTCACCCGGCGATGCACTGGCATTCCAGAACGCATACGACACCTATCTGATTCAGGGACTTCCTCCCGGACCTATCTGCAATCCCGGTGACGATGCTATCAATGCGGCGCTTTATCCCGACGAGAATTTTGCCGATTATTATTATTTCCGTCACGATAAGAACGGAAAGATTTATATGGCAAGAACCCAGGCTGAACACGACGAAAACGGCAATGAAGTTCTCAAAGTCAACAGCCAATATTAAATCTTGGAGATTATAATGAACAATTTTCTTAAACCCGAAATTCTTGCACCTGCAGGAGATAAAGAAAGGCTCTGCGCCGCAATTGAATACGGTGCGGATGCTGTTTATCTCGGCTCTGACCGCTTTGGAATGAGAACGGCAGCTGCAAGCTTCGGTGGCGAAGAATTGAAAGAAGCGTGCGATTATGCCCATAAAAACGGAACAAAGGTATATCTGACCTGTAACACAGTTCCGAGAAACAACGAGCTTGACGCCTTGCCTTCATTTATTGAATACGCAAAGGACAGCGGCGTTGATGCCTTTATCGTAACGGATATCGGCGTTCTCGGTATAGTTAAAAAATATGCGCCTGACGTTGATATTCATATTTCAACGCAGGCAGGCATAACGAACTATGCTGCGGCTCGGGCTTTTTATGAAATGGGTGCAAAAAGAATTGTTACGGCAAGAGAAATTTCTCTTGAAGAAATAGCTGAAATTCGAGCCAAAACGCCCAAAGAGCTTGAAATTGAAAGCTTTGTCCACGGTGCAATGTGCGTTTCTTTCTCGGGAAGATGCCTTTTGTCAAATTATATGACGGGCAGAGACTCAAACCGAGGTGACTGCGCCCAGCCCTGCAGATGGCGTTATACTTTGCTCGAAGAAAAGAGGCCGAATGAATATTTTCCCGTTGAGCAGGACGAAACGGGAACTTACATAATGAATTCTCGTGATATGTGTCTTATTGAGCACGTCGCAGAGCTTGCGCAGGCAGGAATAAGCAGCTTCAAAATTGAAGGCAGAGCCAAATCTGCATATTATACTGCTGTTTCGGTCAATGCATACAGATGCGCCGTTGACGGTTACGTTGAGTCAGGTCATGACCCTCTTTATAAGCCTGCACAATGGATTGTTGATGAGGTGCGCAGAGCAAGCAACCGACAGTATTGCACTGGTTTCTATTATTCAACACCTATGGATGATGCGCAGATTTTCTATAACGGCGGTTACGTCAGGGAGTTTGACGTTGCGGCGGTTGCGGAGAGTTGGAAGGACGGCATCCTTTATGCATCGCAGCGAAACAGATTCTTTGAGGGCGACGAGCTTGAGGTTATGATTAAAGGCGTTGAGCCAGTCAGAGTAACCGTCAAGGGACTCACAAATGAAGAAGGGGAGCGTGTTGACAGTGCTCCTCATCCGATGATGAAGCTCAGCTTTGAATGTCCCGTAGAAATTCCTGCAGGCTCTTATCTGCGTATGGAGCGCAAAGGCGGTGTCATTCTTTGAGTTCATATTTGCCGATTCTTATTATATTCATTGTCCTGTTTATATTGTTAAAAGAAGATAACAACCGTAATGTCAGAAGAATTATCAGAAAGAGAAAGAAAAGGGGAATTTACGATATGAGCGATATTTTCAATAAATATATCGGCAAAGATTGCATTGTTTACGTTTCCAACAGCAATTCAGCTCAGATTGAATGTAACGTTACCGGTGTAAGCGATAACTGGCTTTGCATAAGGACACGTGACGGCGATGAAGTTCTCAACATCGATTATATCGTCAGGGTCAAGGAACATCCCGTTAATAAGAACGGAAAGAAGAAATCTGTTATATTTTGATATATAATGATGAATAATAAAGCATCGGAGCAAAATTCCGGTGCTTTTATTGTTTTTAATTAACAACAACTTGTGCATTTGCTTGACATTGAAACAATATGTGGTATAATGATATTGGTAAAAATTTGCTTTTCAGGGAGGATTAACCGAGTGGCTAAAAAACCCGAATATAATAATGAAAGTATGACCCTGCTCAAGGGTCCCGACAAGGTAAGAAAAAGGCCTGCCGTTATCTTTGGCTCCGACGGTCTTGACGGCTGTCAGCACGCCGCATTTGAGATTATCTCAAACTCAATTGACGAGGCAAGAGAAGGCTTCGGCAGCAAGATTATCGTCACAAGATACGCCGACCATTCTATCGAAGTGCAGGACTTCGGCAGAGGTCTCCCCGTAGACTATAACAATAAAGAAAAACGTTATAACTGGGAGCTTGCTTTCTGCGAAATGTATGCAGGCAGCAAGTATGATACCAACAATAACGGCAGCTATGAATATTCACTTGGCCTTAACGGCCTCGGTCTTTGCTCGACTCAGTTTGCGTCGGATTATATGGAGGCTGAGGTACACACCGGCGGATACAGATACCTTCTCAGTTTTAAAAAAGGCTTCATTGTCGGTGATATGATTAAAGAGGAATACTCCAAGAAGGATACTGGCACGCGCATCAAATGGCTTCCCGACCTTGAGGTATTCACCGATATTGATATTCCGCTTGAATATTTCCAGGATATTCTCAAAAAACAGGCGGTTGTTAATGCAGGCGTTAAATTCATTCTCAGAAATCAGGTCGGCAAGGGCTTCGAAACCTATGAATATCTTTATGAAAACGGTATTGAGGACTACGTTAAGGAATGCGTAGGCGCTGATTCTATTTCTTCCGTACAGACTTGGTCGGGTGATGCTGTGGGCAGAGACCGCGAAGATTTGCCCGATTATAAGCTGAAAATGAATATTTCGCTCACTTTCTCCAATAAAATTCAGCTTAAGGAGTTCTATCATAATTCAAGCTTCCTTGAAAACGGCGGTTCGCCCGATAAAGCAACACGTCTTGCTTTTGTTGCGCAGATTGATTCGTTCCTTAAGCAGAATAATAAATATCAGAAAAGCGACAGTAAAATAAGCTTCCAGGATATTGAGGACTGCCTTGTGCTTGTTATTTCTTCTTTCTCAACGCAGACCTCATATGCTAACCAGACCAAAAAAGCGATTACAAATAAATTTATTCAGGAGGCAATGACCGATTTCATCAAGCATCAGCTTGAAATTTATTTCATTGAAAATCCTCTTGAAGCAAATAAAATTGCCGACCAGATTCTTATCAATATGAGAAGCCGAGTCAAGGCCGAAAAAACAAGGCTCGGAATGAAGGAATCATTGATTCAGAACGTCAGCAATCTTACGAACAGAATTCAGAAATTCGTTGACTGCCGCAGCAAAGATCCCGAACTGCGCGAGCTTTTCATCGTTGAGGGCGATTCAGCTCTCGGTGCCTGTAAGCAGTCAAGAAATGCTGAATTCCAGGCAATAATTCCTGTCAGGGGCAAGATTCTCAACTGCCTTAAATCTGAATATGACCGCATTTTTAAAAGCGATATCATCACCGACCTTATTAAAGTAATCGGTTGCGGTGTTGAGGTGCCCTCGAAGCATAAGTCGGGCAAGGATATGATTTCTTTCAATATCGATTTGCTTCGCTGGAGCAAAATTATCATCTGTACCGATGCCGACGTTGACGGCTTTCATATCAGAACTCTTATTCTCACTATGATTTACCGCCTTATGCCTACTCTTTTTGAAGAAGGCAAGGTGTTTATTGCCGAATCTCCGCTTTATGAAATTAACTGCGGTGATGAGACCTGGTTTGCCTATACAGAAAAAGAAAAAGCAGACGTTCTTGCTGAAATCGGAAATAAAAAATATACGATTCAGCGTTCAAAGGGACTTGGTGAAAATGACCCCGATATGATGTCGCTCACAACAATGAATCCCACTACAAGGCGACTTATCAAAATCGAGCCTTCAATGGCTGAAGCAACGGCTGAAAAATTCGATCTTCTGCTTGGTGACAATCTCGCTGGCAGAAAGGATTATATTGCTGAAAACGGTCATCTCTATCTTGATCTGACCGACGTATCTTAAAGAAGGGACGGAGAAAACTATGGCAAAGAAAAAATCTAAAGATATATCCGCTTCCCTCAGAAAGCTTGATGACAAAACGCATATTCTCGGAGCAGGCGAGGTTGTAAGTCAGCCTATCGTTGATACTCTCGAGTATAACTTTATGCCCTACGCAATGAGCGTTATCATGAGCCGTGCCATTCCCGAGATTGACGGCTTCAAGCCTTCGCACAGAAAGATTCTTTATATGATGTATAAGATGGGTCTTTTGACGGGTCCGAGAGCGAAATCTGCAAAGATTGTCGGTCAGGTTATGCAGCTTAACCCCCACGGCGACGCCGCTATTTACGACACTATGGTACGTCTTTCAAAGGGTTATGAAGCTCTTCTTCACCCCTACGTTGATTCAAAGGGTAACTTCGGTAAGGCTTTTTCAAGGGATATGATGTGGGCGGCATCGAGATATACCGAAGCAAAGCTTGAAAAAATCTGCGCCGAACTGTTTTCGGATATCGACAAAGATACCGTCGATATGGTTGATAACTTCGATAACACTATGAAGGAGCCTGCGCTTCTTCCCGTAACTTATCCGAGCATTCTCGTCAATGCCAACACGGGTATTGCGGCAGGTATGGCAAGCTCAATCTGCTCATTCAATCTTGAGGAAGTATGCAAAACCACAATTGAACTTCTGAGGAATCCCAAACACGACGTTGCGGATACTCTTCTTGCACCTGATTTTGCAGGCGGCGGTCTGCTTATCTATAGCAGAGAAGCTATGGAAGAGATTTACAGAACGGGCAGGGGAGGCTTCAAGGTTAAAGCAAGGTATAACTATGACAAGTCCAATAACTGCATAGAAATCACCGAAATTCCCCCCACAGCAACCTCCGAAGCAATTATTGATAAAATCATTGAAAAAGTTAAGCTCGGCTCAATCAAGGAAATCAACGATATCCGTGATGAAACCGACCTCAGCGGTCTTAAAATTACGATTGATATCAAAAAAGGCACCGACCCTGAAAAGCTGATGAAAAAGCTTTATGCTTCAACTCCGCTTCAGGACACCTTCTCCTGCAATTTCAACGTGCTCATCAACGGCAATCCCAGAGTGCTCGGTGTCAAAGAGCTTCTCAACGAGTGGATTGAATTCAGGAGCAGCTGCGTAAGAAGAAGAACTGCATTTGACCTTAAAAGAGCGACAGACAGACTTCATCTTCTCAGAGGTCTTGAAAAGATTCTTCTTGATATTGATAAAGCCATCAAAATCATTAGAAACACTGACGAGGAAAGCGAAGTTGTTCCCAATCTTATGATAGGCTTCAGAATTGATAAAATTCAGGCCGAATACGTTGCGGAAATCAAACTCCGTCATCTTAACAGAGAGTATATTCTCAAGCGACTCAAAGATATTGAAAAGCTTGAGGAAGCAATCAAGGATCTTGAAGATATTCTTGCTAATCCCAAGCGTATCAAGCAGATTATTATTTTTGAACTAAAGGAAGTAATCAAAAAATACGCAAAGCCCAGAAAGACAGAAATCGTTTATTCGGCAGAAATTGAAGAATCTGCACCCGAAGAAGAAATTCCCGATTATCCCGTTCATCTTTTCTTCACCAGAGACGGATATTTCAAGAAGATTACTCCGCTTTCACTGCGTATGAGTGCTTCACACAAGCTCAAGGACGGTGACGAAATCGTTCAGACTTTTGAAACCACCAACGCCAAAGAGCTTCTTTTCTTCACCAATAAACAGCAGGTATATAAAACCTCCGCATCATTCTTTGATGATTCAAAAGCAAGCGTTCTCGGTGATTACGTTGCCGCAAAGCTTGAAATGGAAGAAGGCGAAGTGCCCGTCTATATGGCTGTTACGTCTGATTACAGCGGATATATGCTCTTCTTCTTTGAAAACGGTAAGGTAGCAAAGGTTGATATGAATGCGTATCAGACCGTTACAAAGAGAAAAAAGCTGATTAAGGCTTACTCCGATAAATCGCCGCTTTCTGCTATAATGCATATTGATTCGGACAAAGAGCTTGTTATTGTTTCCAGTGCAGGCAGACACTTGCTTATCAACACTGCCGTTATTCTTCCGAAAACCACGAAGGATACAATCGGCGTTGGCGTGATGACTCTCAAAAAAGGTCAGAGATTGCTTACTGCAAGGGACTACCGTGAAGGTGAATTCGCAAAGCCTTACAGATATAAGGCAAAGAATCTGCCTGCCGCAGGTGCTCTTCTCAGCACCGAGGATGAAGGCGAACAGATATCGCTTTTCGGTGAATAAAACGCAAAGAACCGCCCGCACCCAAAGCAAGGTGCGAACGGTTCACGGCAGAGAAAATCGGCAAACGCATACGTTTTTTCTCTGCATCAATATAATTTGCTGATTTTTCAATAAAATTCATAACAAATTATGTAAATAAATAAAAAAACATCTTGCAATTTCTGATTATATGTGTTAAAATCCATTAGTACAAATTTTATGGAGGTCAGTTTTATGGCTTGGTATGAAATCGTTTTAGGCATTGTCCTTATTATTACATCGATCGCTCTCATTGCTGTCGTTCTCTTCCAGGAAGGTCGTCAGGCAGGTCTTTCGGGCGCTATCGCAGGCGGTGCTGAAACATTCCTTGGCAAAAACAAGAGCAAGACAATCGAGCAGAAGCTTGTAAAAATTACAAAGATTCTTGCAGGCGTTTTCTTCGTTCTTTCTCTCGGTGCCAATCTTCTTTTCCTTTTCTTAAAGTAAAAAAGAATAATCAGAGCTGTTCTTCGGAGCAGCTCTTTTTATTTACGTTGAATTTCCTGCGGAGATTCTCAAGTATCTTTTTTTCGATTCTGCTTACGTAAGAGCGAGAAATATTCAATTTCTTTGCAACATCTTTTTGAGTATACGGTACGGTATTATATAAGCCATATCTCATAATTATGATTGTTTTTTCTCTTTCATCTTTTATTTCTCCGATATATTTATAAAGCATTTCAGATTTAATTCTTAAATCAATATCATCCGCAATATCGTTTTCTTCGCTGACTATATCAATCAGGGTGAGGGGATTGCCCTCGCTGTCTGTATCAATCGGCTCGTTAAAGGAAATTTCCTGCGAGCTTTTCTTTTTTCCTCTGAAATACATCAGAATTTCGTTTTCGATGCACTTGGATGCAAATGTTGCAAGCTTTATTCCTTTATCTGCATCAAATGAATTGATAGCTTTTATCAGTCCGATTGTGCCGATTGAAATCAGGTCGTCCTGCTCTTCAAGGGTCGAGCAATATTTTTTCACAATATGAGCCACCAAGCGCAGATTATGCTCAACAAGCTTGTTTTTTGCGTTGGTATTACCATTTTTGAATTCATCAAGCAGCTTTTTCTCTTCTTTTGAGCTTAGTGCAGGCGGAAATGAACTGCCGCTGTTGATGTGCAGCGCCAAAAACAGCAAGCCTTTTGAAATCAGCTCAATTAATAAACCGAACAATATCATCACCTCTGTAAAAATATATTTGGAAATCAAAATATAATTCATTTTCTGAGTAAAATAATGATATTTAACTTATTGAAATCATTGTTAAATCTTGCATTCTTATAAAAAAAGTAATATAATGTAATAAATATATTATGGAGGTAGTATACGTGAGCAAAATCAAACTCGGTGCGCAGCTCTATACTCTGCGTGATTATATACAAAATTATGAAGATTGCGAGGAGACCTTCCGATATCTCAACAGTATCGGAATCAACGTTATCCAGATTTCAGGCATTGGTCCGATTCCTGCAGATAAGGTTGCCTTTCTTTGCGAAAAATATAATATGGACGTTTGCGTTACTCACACTTCATTTGACAGAATGAGAACCGACCTCGACACAGTTATGAAGGAGCATAAGATGCTCGGCTGTGATACTCTCGGAATAGGCGGTATGCCTCAAGAATTCAAAAAAGACGCTGAAGGTATTCGTGAGTTTATCAGAATCACAAGTGAAATCGGCAAAAGAATGCACGATAACGGTTTGCAGTTTGCATATCATAACCATGCATTTGAATTTGCAAAGCTCGATAACGGCAGAAGAATCTTTGATATGCTTATCGAGGATACAAAGCCCGAGGAATTCAGCTTCATCGGTGATACGTATTGGTTCCAGTACGGCGGAGTGAATCCCTGCGATTATATCAAAAAGATTGCAGGCAGAATGAAAGTCTGCCATTTCAAGGATTATAAATTCAAGGATGATAAGCCCGCTTTTGCTGAAATCGGAACGGGCAACCTTAACCTTGACGCTATTTATAATACCTGCAAGGAATCGGGTGTCAGCTACATAGTTATTGAGCAGGATACCTGCGAAATCGCCCCTAGAGAATCTATGGCAATCAGCTATAAGAATCTTGTTGAGATTGCAAAGAGGAATGAGAAATAAATGACTATAAAGCCCTTGAAAATATCAGTTCTTACCGATACTCATTATTATTCAAAGAAAAGCGGCACAAGCGGTAAAGCATATGAAACCGCAAGAGCAAAGACTCAGGTGCTTCTTGCAGAAAGCTCCGACGTGCTTACCTCTGCCTTTGAACAGATAGCCGCAGATAATGAAAGCGATATTCTTCTCATCAGCGGTGACGTTACAAGTAACGGTGAATTAACCGCACACGAAGAATTCATCAGTTTGCTCCGTGATTTTAAAAACAAGGGTAAAAGGGTTTACGTAATAACCGCTACTCACGATTTCAGAAACGGCGGTGTTACCAATGCATATGACGGCGATAACGTCATCACAACTCCTACGGCAACCCGTGATATGCTTTTTGATATGTACCGTGAATTCGGTCCCGATGAAGCAATTGCCGTGCACAGAGAAAGTATGTCTTACGTTGTTCAGCTTTGTGACGGATACAGACTTTTTGCGCTTAACGATGATACTAATCTCAGCGGCAAAAGCGGATTTTCGGATGAATGCTTCGAGTGGATTTCCGCTCAGGCAAAAAAAGCGCAGGATGAAGGTCAGTTTATTATTGCGATGACACATCATCCGTTGATTGCTCCGTCACCGATTTATGAATTGATAGGCAAGGGCGATATGCTCGGAGACTATGAATTCAGACTGCATCAGCTTGCGGATATAGGTATTCAGTTTATTATGACGGGTCATACTCATATTCATAATATTTCCGCATCCCAAAGCGAAAACGGCAACGTTATATATGATATCTGCACAGGAACTCCAATCGGTTATCCCGGCGTTATAAGAAAGATTTATATTAATCCCGAAACAAAGACGGTAAAGGCTTCAACGGAATACGTCAACGAGCCTGAAAGCTTTGTGCGTGAAGGCAAAAAGCTTCGCGAGGTTTTCGAAAATCAGCTTATCGGCACAATCAGAGGTATGATTTATGCTGCAGGCGAGGATATTGACAAGCTCGCACAGATGGCAACGGCAATCAGCATCAAACCGAAGGTGATTTATAAATTCGGCTGGATTATAAAGCCTGTTTTCAAGCTTCTGAATTCACTTAAGGTCGGCACCGTTGCAAAGTGGACAAAAAAAGAAACGGGTCTCAAGCCTGCAGATTATGCTGATATCAGGGATAAAAAGGTTGTTGACGTTATCACTGAGCTCGTGCTCAATCTTTTCGGAGGCGAAAGCAAATATCCGCCCGATACTGCGACTTATAAAATAACAATCGGTTTGCTCAATATCATTGACAGCATTTTAAGAACGGTCAAGGTTGATCTTAAAAAGATAATCAAAGTTGTTCCCGATGCCGCAAGTCTTGTTGAGCCGTTGCTATATAACAGCAAAATCGATGCATATAATGCGGAACTTGAAATTTTCCCGTTTATTACAAAAGGGGAGAGCTTTAAACAGCTTGTTTGGCCTGATAAAAAGATAACCGTTAAACAAAGTAAAAAAGGTCCTGCAATAATCGTTATCGGAGCTTTAACACTTATCCTGACTATGTTTATCTGGATATGGATTGTTCTCGGTGCTTTTTTGATTAACAGGATTAAATACAGCAAAAAACTCAAATAATATCAAAGGATGTTTTTATGGATTCTTCAAGAATTGAAATAGAAAAAATCATCGAAAAAATCAGAACAATTGAAACAACATACGGTTCTTTGCTTTCAAAAACAGTTGATTCTGACGATGAAGCGTCATTGGATATTCCTGAAAATGCAGTGGTTGATGATTTCGCGGCTGTCAGGAAGGAAATTGAAGAATTAAAAGCTATGCTTAATAATGATAAAATTTAACAAATGAATCATATTTCTGTAATTCATTTTTATTTTAATATATCTATCAGAAATGGGGAGGTAATTCAAGTTGACCAAAACCAATAAAAATAATAAAGGTAATAACGATAAGAAACGTACTGCATTGTCTGTATTTCTCGGTTTTCTTTGTGTGTGCGTTCTGACGGTTTGCGTTGTTGCGTCATACGTTCTTTTCAATGCAATTTCGTTTGTTAACGGTGAGCTGGCAATTGACCTTGACGAATACAAGGCAAAGCAGAATCAGACCTCCTTTATTTACGCATATAACGAGGATGGTTCTCTTGAAGAAATCGCAAGACTTCACGGCGAAGAAAACAGAGTCTGGGTTGACCTTGACGATATTTCTCCTCATATGGTCAATGCTTTTATTTCTGTTGAAGATACCCGTTTCAAGGAGCATCACGGCGTTGACTGGAGAAGAACCATCGGCGTTATTGTAAAGCCCTCAAACATTGGTCAGGGCGGTTCGACAATTACCCAGCAGCTTATCAAGAACCTTACAAATCAGAATGAAACAACTACCGTACGTAAGTTCAAAGAGATACTTACTGCACTCAATCTTGAGAAAAACTACGATAAAGACGAAATTATCGAAGCATATCTCAATACCCTTTATCTCGGCAGCGGTTGCTACGGTGTTGAAACTGCAAGTGAAAAGTATTTCGGCAAAGAGGTTTCAGAGCTCAATGCCGCAGAATGTGCGGTTATTGCATCGATAACAAAGAAACCCACAAAAAATAACCCCTTGCTCAATCCCGAAAACAACCGTGAGCGTCAGCTTCACTGCCTTAAGGAAATGTGGAAAAACGGTATGCTCAATGATGCAGAATACGAAGAGGCCTGCAATTATGAGCTTATATTCACCAACAGTGACAAATACGTTCCCGATGAGGACAGCAAGGTTGTTGTTGAGGAAGACAAGGTCATCAACAGCTTCTACGTTGACTACGTAATTCAGTGCGTCAGAGACGACCTTATGGAGGCTTACGGCTATTCAAAGCAGCAGGCAATCGATGAAATCTATTACGGCGGTCTTAAGATTTATGCCGCTGTTGACCTCGACGTTCAGAATGCTCTTGAGGACGTTTACGTTAACAGAAAGACATTCCCCGAGCTTTACAGCGAAGATGAAGGTATTCCCGTACAGTCTGCGATGACGATTATGGATTATAACGGCAGGGTTGTTGCTATCGTCGGACAGGCAGGCGAAAAGACCGAAAACAGAGGTCTCAACAGAGCTGCAAACTCGTTCCGTCAGCCCGGTTCAACAATCAAGCCCATTGCTTGCTATGCACCTGCGCTTGAGATGGGACTCATCACTTACTCCACAACTGTCAGAGACTATGCTATTGCTGTTAACGGTAAACTTTGGCCTCATAACGTTGACGAGACACTTGGTTCAAATAAAATGACAACCGTTCAGTATGCTCTTCAGGAATCGCATAATACCGTTCCTGCAAGAATCATCAACTATGATCTCGGAATTGATAATTCATTTAATTTCTTAAGAGATGCTTTCAAGCTTTCAAAGCTTGATGAAAAAGAAGACAGACAGCTTGCACCTCTTGCTACCGGTGCTCTTTATAACGGTACCACTACCGTTGAAATGGCTGCGGCATACGCAACCTTCGGCAACGGCGGTATGTATTACGAGCCTTATTCATATTATAAGGTTACCAACAGCAAGGGTGATGAAATAATTCTCACCAATGAACAGCCTGCAGGCCACAGAGCAATTTCCGAAGAAACATCTGATATTATGTGCGAGCTTCTCCAGACCGTTGATACAAGCTACTACGGTACGGGTTCAAACGTAAGAAAATTCCAGATTATGGCTAAGACCGGTACCACAACAAACAACACCAACCGTTGGTTCTGCGCAGGTACACCTTATTACGTAACTGCAATCTGGTTCGGTTTTGATATTCCCGAAAGACTTGATGTTAACGTTAACCCTTGCGGTAAGATTTTTATCAGTGTATTTGATAAAATTCATAAGGATCTTCCCGATAAAGATTTCCCGAAGAGTGACGGAACAGTTCAGAAGGCCTATTGCCGTTCAACCGGTTTGCTTGCAGGCCCGTATTGCTCAAAGGGTACCGGTTGGTACAAGATAGACGCTCTTCCGCAGACCTGTTCTTCCTGCTCTTCATTTACGCCGCCTATTTCCGGCGAAGATGCGATTGATCAGATTATTGACGGAATTGTAGATACAATTATCGGATAAAAATTTATAACGCGGAGTTTGTTGACCACGCAAACTCCGCTGTTTATAATTTATGAATCGGTGATAAAATGATTATTATGGCAATTGATTATGGTGACGTCAGGACTGGCGTTGCCGTATGTGATAAATTTGAAATGCTCGCTTCGCCCGTATGTGTTATTACCCAGCGAAAAAAAGAGCTGCTTATTGAAGAAATCTCAAAGCTTGTTACCGTACATAAACCCGAGCTTCTGGTTGTTGGTTTACCCAAAAATATGGATTCAAGCATCGGTGAAAGAGCAGAAAAATGCGAGCTTTTCGCAAAAGAGCTCAGCAAAACAACGGGCTTACCTTACGTAATGCGTGATGAAAGACTGACAACCGTTACCGCTCACAATGCTTTGAACGTTACAAACACAAGGGGTAAAAAAAGAAAAGCCGTTGTTGACCAGGTTGCCGCAGTTGTTATTCTTCAGGATTATATTGATTACAGAAAAAACAATAACCTGAAATAATGGCAAATTCAGCCTTACAAATGCATATCATTTTATAAAATGACATTTGGGGCTGATTAAATGAAAATTATTGTTTCTTCAAAATTCAAATCACATTTTGTGCTCGTTTCGATTCTTGTGCTGATTGCAGGCATTCTTGTATCGGGTTACAGTTATTTTATCGGTAAAACTGCGCTTGAAGCAAATTATGCTTTGAATAATAATGCTGTCATTATTGTTGATGCAGGTCACGGCGGAATTGACGGCGGTACGCAGTCTTCTGACGGCACTCTTGAAAAAGATATCAATTTAAGCATTGCAGTTAAACTTCGTGATGTTCTGCAATCATTTGGTATTAAGGTTATTATGACGCGCGATACCGATAAATCCATACATTCTGAAGGTGTTCAGGGTATCCGTAACCAGAAGATATCCGATATCAAAAACCGCCTTCATATTATAGAATCAACCGAGAATGCCGTTTTTGTCAGCATCCACCAGAATTATTATACCCAGCCGAAATATTACGGCGCACAGATTTTTTATTCAAAAAACAATCCGCTTTCCGAAACTCTTGCTCAATCCATACGAAGTTCAATTATAAACAACTTGCAAAAAGATAACACAAGAGAAATCAAGAAAAGCGGCAAGGAAATATATCTGCTCAATTCAGCAAACGTGCCTGCAGTGATGGTTGAGTGCGGTTTTCTGTCGAATAAAGCAGAAGCAGATTTACTTAAAACCGAAAACTATCAGCAAAAAATCGCTTTTTTCACAGCAATGGGAATCATTGATTATCTGAAATTAACGGAGGAATCCTGAATGGCAGGAAAAACAAAAACAATATATATCTGCAGCCAGTGCGGATACGAAAGCGCAAAATGGTACGGTTGCTGTCCCGGATGCGGCGAATGGAACTGTATGGAGGAGGATATCCGTACACCTTCACAGCAAAAAGCTGCCTCACGGCCCGTTAAATCTGTTTTTGCCCAGACGGTCAATGAGATTGATGCTGATGACGAAATCCGCTTTAAAACGGGAATGCAGGAGCTGGACAGAGTTCTTGGCGGCGGAATTGTAAAAGGATCACTTGTGCTTTTGAGCGGTGATCCGGGCATCGGTAAATCAACAATTCTTCTGCAGATTTGTGAATATCTCGGCAAGAATCTGCGTGTTTTATATATTTCGGGTGAAGAATCTGCCCGTCAGATTAAACTGCGTGCAAACCGTCTTAAAGTCAGCACGGATAATCTGCTTATAATGTGCCAGACAGACGTTCAGAGCATCGTTGAATACATCAAAACAGATAAACCCGATCTTGTAATTATCGACTCAATTCAGACAATGAGCGTCTCCGAAATTTCATCTTCACCCGGAAGCGTTACCCAGGTCAGAGAATCGACAAATATGTTTATGCACTGCGCAAAAGACCTTGGTATACCGACAATTATTGTCGGCCACGTCAACAAAGACGGCAATATTGCAGGTCCTAAGGTGCTTGAGCATGTTGTAGACTGCGTACTTTATTTTGAAGGTGAACGCCATCTATCATACAGAATTTTAAGAGCAGTAAAAAACCGTTTCGGCTCTACCAATGAAATCGGTGTTTTTGAAATGATGGACAAGGGTCTTGTTGAAGTGCCGAATCCTTCGCTGATGCTTATTTCAGGTAAGCCAAAAAACACCGCTGGCACCTGCATTGCTTGCGTTATGGAAGGCAGCAGACCGATTCTTGCAGAGGTTCAGGCACTTGTTGTAGCTTCAAATTACGGCAATGCAAGACGAATGGCTACCGGCTTTGATTATAACAGAATGTCAATGCTCCTTGCCGTGCTTGAAAAAAGAGCAGGTTTCTTTATGAATAACTGTGATTCCTACGTAAATGTTGTCGGCGGTTTAAGGCTTGACGAGCCTGCAACAGACCTTTCGGTTGCTTTGGCAATGATTTCAAGCTTCAAGGATGTACCAATACGCGATGATACGCTTGTAATCGGAGAAATCGGTCTCGGCGGTGAGCTTCGCTCCGTTTCAAACTGTGAACAAAGAATCAAGGAAGCTGAAAGACTCGGTTTTAATCGCTGCATAATTCCAAAGCATAATTTCAAAACTCTATCTGACGGATTCAAAGGAAATATTGAAATTGTCGGAGCAAACAATGTAAACGAAGCGTTTGAGGCGGCAATATAATATGTATATCCGTAATCCCAATCTTCCGGCAGGGGAGGTCACGGCAGTTGCTGTAAGCCGTGATGCAGAAAAAGCAATTGAATCACTCCGCCTGCTCGGAATTAAAACGTTTATAATAAATAATAACCCGTTGCTGCCGACACCCGTAAACAGCCATCCTGATTTACAAATACTCCATTTATGCGAAAACAGAATATTAATTTCAGGCGAACATTTGTGCGCAGGGGAGTTGCAAAAAATTTTTTCAACCTCTGTAATTGGGGATTCGCTCGGAAACAGATATCCTGAGGACGTCAGACTCAATTGCAAGATTATCGGCAGAAACATCTTTCTTAACAAAAGAACAATAAGCCGTGATATTCTTGAATTTGCCAAGCTATCAGGATTAAACGTTATAAACGTTAATCAAGGCTATACCGGTTGTTCAATCTGTGCAATTAATGAATCTGCAATTATTACGGATGATGAGTCCGTCTTTTCAGCCGCTCAGAATTTTCTGAACGATGTTCTGTTCATTTCAAAAGGCTCCATTCGATTGAAAGGATACGACTACGGATTCATTGGAGGATGCTGCGGCAAATTAGCACCAAATAAACTTGCTGTAAACGGAAGAATAGATTCACACACAGATAAGAATCTGATAATTGATTTTTGCAGCAAGCATAACGTCGAAATAATTGAACTGTCAGACGAAGTTCTTGCTGATATTGGCGGAATACTGCCTTTGCTTGAAAAATAACCAAATCTGACATTTGTTATATTATTAACTGATACTACCTTATTTTATTAAAAAATCCTCCCCTATATTACACAAAACATTTATTTTGTATAATTACAAGTTACATTTTAAGCAACTTGCACAAATCAATCTCAACTGCCCTAAAGAACTCCAATTGAATAAGAAGCCTCTGAAGCTCGTCAAGCTCAGATGAAGAAACCGAACGTGAACGTCGGACTTTATCGAGAGCTCGACGGGCTTTTTCTTCATACAAAGTGCCAGTTGAACAGAGATATTGATAAATCAAAATAACCAAACGTTCTTTACTCAATAAAATCACCTTTAACACGATAATTAGTATAATGCACGTCACGGTTCGGACAATCGTCAATAGTAAGAAATTCAAGAAGCTCATCTGAATACGGAAGCCAGGCGACCTTAACGAACTCATTTTCATATGTCCAAGGACAAGCGACCTGAAGCGTACCCTCTTTGACGGTAGCAGCTTTCTTAAGACCTTTACGAGAATGATAATACATATGAGCACCGACTTCAGAGACAGACTTACCAAGCTCCTTATTAATATACTTGGTTATGTATTTCGATATGGCTTCAGGATTCTGAATAGGTTCAAGGTCACAGAACCCGAACTTCTTTGAGTATGCAGGCCAGTCAAAAACTGAATGACCTGAACGTACACGGTTAACGATTTTCTGACCCATCTTATCGCCGAGACGAAACTGATGAAGATGAGATTCAGGAAGGTTCATCAGAAATCCGTGAAAATGCCAGTTAACCATATCAGCGTGAAGCTCCGGAACGATAAGAAACTTGATATCAGTACCCTTCAGACGGTTATAATTCGAAATCCATTTTGTGAAGTCCTTATGGAATTTTTCCAAATCATCACGAGCATATTTTGAACTATCAAGCGTTCCGGTAAAAAACCAATCCCAGGGGTTACAGAATGCATATTCAAAAATAACTGACTTCGCTCGGCATATGTTATTTTCAAGCTTAACGTCATTAACTGACTTAAAACGAGAATCTTTTTGACCGGAAGAACATAATGCCTTATGAAGAACAACCTTTATCTTCCTGCTATCCCCTTCTCCAAAGACCTTAACAAACGAATAATCCGGGGTAACTCCAGAAGGAGATTTGAAAGGTCTGAAGCGAGGGTCAACGGAAGAAAACATAGTGCACCCCCTACAGCAGGTAGCGTAATTTGATAGTTAGTCAAGTATAGTAGTATCTTAAATACTACTATAAATATTTATATTATTATTTTTATTTATTTTATAGTTTTATTATATTAAAGGGAATCATCGAAGAAATACGAAGTACAAGGAATACCCGATTTTTCATATTCAATATAACAAGGAGGATGACCAAGAAAATCAGTAATTTCCAAAAGAAGCTCTTTAAGATCAGCAGAAAGAAAAATTTCTTCCATTTCAATAATCATAAACCCAAGAGAGACTTTAAGAGAATCATCTTGAATATCAGAATGGTATAACTGAAAAACTTTAGTATAATGGTCAATAAAATGATCAACCAAATCAAAAACTTTCACACCAGGAAAATGCAACTCATAATGAACAGACATAATCAATCACCTTTCTTAACCTGAATAATTAAATTTGTAACTGCCCAGCCGAAAGAAATAACAGCCAGGATTGTGCCGACGGTACCGCAGAAATCAAATGACATATGAACAGAGAAGGTTAAGCCACAAGATAAACCTGCAAGCATCATAATGAACATCGACGAATAAATAAAATACTTTTTCATAGATTACCCCTTTAAAATTTAATCAACATTACTACAAAAAGCCCCAGAGCTACAGCAATACATAAATCACCAAACTCTGAGGCTAAATAAATAAATTTCATTCAATTCCACCACCTTTAACGAAATAGAACACATCTGTTCTAAATGAATAATAGTACAGATTAGTTCTAATGTCAAGAATTTTTTTATGCCGATATGGTGTGTGTGCAGCGGAACGAGAAGATGCTGCATTGCGCCTGCGGTTCAGAACGTACGCACCGTCAGCTGAAATTACGCAGCGCTTTCCAATCTTTCAATTTATCTGACAGCCTTGCAAGTACCGTGTTGACTCCCAGCATCCGACCGTCAGCGAGTCATTTTGGGACCATTTTTTGAAGAAATCTGGTTGTAGCTCTCTTCGATGACGTCACCTTCAGGAAGCTGCACCGTTTCAAAAAGTGGTTTGTTGTCCCATAAAATGCTCTTGAGGGTTTCTCTGGGTGCAAGCTTGTCCTCGTCGAAGCTGTCGAAATGTTTGTAATATTTTCTTCTGGGTACGATTTGATAATTTCTGACGAAGAAGCTTTCGATGATGTTACAGAATCGGTATCCGAGAATGAGGTCTGAAGTGTGTTCGTTGATTGAAATGTTACGGTATATTCTTTTAGCGGTAGTGAAGGCTCTGAGGAGAGGAACAACACTCTTAGACATATACCACAATTCTTGGGTCAAGAACCTGATTTTGAGGTCTACAGCCTCATAGGACTGTGTTGCATAGATGATATCATTACCGAGATGACGATGAAGGATAAAGAAATCCCTGATATTATCATCAAAAGTCTTAAATTTTCTGTTATCAGCATCCATTGCAAGCTCATCCAGGAGAATTAAGGAATCATACGTCTTGTATTTACCTAAATCACTGAAATTAATCATTTCAGCACCTTTGCAATAGAAATTTGTGTAGACGTGAGAATATTTTTTGCGTTTTTTGAGCCTTAAAAGCCAATTTGGGAGCTTTTGGTCTTTAATAGCCCTTACAGCAAATTTAGTTAAAAGCGTTGTTTTACCCGCACCGGGAACGCCAAAATAGCAAGTTATCATATTATTATCTCCTTCTGAGGACGAGCTTTTTGACACAGAGCATAATACCGAAGGTTGCAAAAGCTATGAAAATGTATCGGGTGAAATCGAATTGCAAAAGGAATTCAAGAGGATTGAATAATGGCATAATTAAATCTCCTTTATGAATTACAAAGCACCGCCCCCAGAGGGTCGGGGGCGGTGCTGGGGGTTATCTGCCGATGAGACGAGAGGCAAGACCGATGGCTGCACCAACGACGAATACGCCGATGGGAAGCAGCATAATCTCATTACCTGACGTAGTCATTGTTTCGACAATGTCGCCCATCCAACCGGTGAAGGTTGAGAAAAGGGTTGTAAGACCAGCCAAAGCGTTTGCAGCTCCTTCCATAATTTAATCTCCTTTGAAAAAATATATATCACTGCAGTTGATATCTGTTAGTCTTTCTTAAACCAGGATAAAACCGTACTGAAAAGCAGATGATAAAAGTCATATCCGGTTAAGAAAAGAATTGCGAGAGTGACCGAAGAAAGCAGAGGGTCAAGGTCAGATAGGTTTGCTTCAATAAACGGTACAAGAGTATTGATAAAGTCCATTATGTTCTGTTACTCCCCTTTCTGAGTGTCACAAAAGATATAACGATGATTAATGCCAGGGAAAAAATCTGGTACAATCTGCGCTGATTGATTGATTCAAAATTAGCAAAGACTTCTGAACGAGCACCGAGTCCTTCAACGTTGGATACAGTAAGCTTGTTGACGGTGAGCCTGAAAGTTGAATCAATTGAATATGTATATTCGTAAGTATAATCGTAACTGCTGCCGGTTCGAGAGTAAGTAATAATCTCCACAGGAGAGTCAGAGCTCACGGTTCCGGAAGAATATTCAAGCTTATCAGACCAGACAATGCGATAAGAATACTGAGCATCCTGAAAAACAACAAAATCGCTGAAAAGGAAGCTTTCATAGTTCATTGCGCAGCTGATGAGATTCGTCACCTGCGAAGCCGTGGATGATAAATCGGCATACGTTGAAGAATTAAGAGCAAATACTGACACGGAAAACACCACCATAATTAAAACGCAGCATAAAAGAATTTTTAAAAATTTCAACGGTTATTTCTCCTTTCAGCCTGACGAGCTTGACGACGTTCTTCAGCACGAGCTTCACGGTCTTTTTCACGAAAATAAGATTCTGAAGCTGAACGTCCGGCATTCAAAAGGGTCAAAACAATAGGAAGAACGATACCAAGAACAAATATCCAGATTATATAATCAAGAAGGCTGATACCCATAAAAGATATCGAATCAAGAGTATCGAAGCACCATTTAAGCCCGGAGAAAATCAAATTGAAAACAGAGCTAAGCCCAGACGTGATATCAGTCACTCTTACCACCTCCGGTAGAACGTCCGATTATAAGATAAAGAATTGAAATAAGAATTGTTGCAGTTCCGAAAGCCTGAAGCCAGGTCGGCAACGTAACAACAAGATTATATGACGTAGAAGCAGCGAGACCTATATACTCAACAAGCATATGAAGGTTATTGATAAGCTGCTTAAAAAAATTAAGACCGGTATCGACAGCAGAGCCGATTGATTCAAGAAACTGTAAGATACTTTCCATAGAATCACCTGCCTAAAATAAGAGCTACGATGCCCAGGGCGAGAATAGTAAGCACCATTCCAAAGACCTTGCCGTGAGACTGAAGACCACGTTCAACCAAATCCCAGATAACAGTCAGAGCATTCTGATTGACTTCTACGTTCATAACGTCACTGACGTCAACGTCAGGGTTAAGAAGACTGTTCTCTACGTCATAGAAGCTGTTGAATTCATCCTGGTTAACGGTGGTGAACTCTGTATCGGTCTTCTGCTGCAGTATCTGAAGAATTGCATCAAGAGTATCTTTTATTTCATAGAGCTTACCATTTGAATCAAGTTCAATCCAGTATAATTCTTCAAGCCAACCACGCATTTCAACAAGATAAGTTTCAAGCAGAAGGTAAGTATCACGAAGATATTCATTTGTTTTATCAATCTTAGAAAGAACATCATCGGTTAAATCAAGAAGCTTACCGACTTCACGAATAAACTCCTGACGATAAGCAGAAGTCGAAGCATCAAGATTATTCAAAGCAAGAAGAATATTTGAAAGGTCTTGAGTATAATCAAGCTCATAATCACCGGAATTACCAATAAGAACAGTTAAGGCATTAATTATCTGGGCTAACTGATGAGTAAATACAGAATCTTCAGAGTAAGTGAAATAAAATTCATAATCATCAGCAGCATTATTAAAAGTAACAGATTCAAAATCACCGTAATAATGCATACCAATCAGCTCGTAATCAGTACCTAAAGTTAAATTATAAAAATAAGTAGATTCATTATCAAAAATTTCAAATGAATTATAAGAAGTGTTTGTTCTATTGGATTCAACAAAAGAAATAATACCGTAAGTTCCAGAATTGGAAGAATAACCTAAACGAAACTGTGATGCATTACGAACAATAGTGAAATAAGGTTTATCACTAAAAGAGGAATCAGAGGAAGTCGAAATAGGAGTAAAAAACCAGGATAAAACACGAGGTTCAACGTATCCGGTTGATTTATTGCGAAAAATGAGCTCAACGTAACCACTGTATTCCGTTACAGTAGGTTTCGAAAAAGGAAATGAGAAAGTATTATTATCAGGTGAAGCAAAGGCCACCGAACAAGAAGCAGAAATCAGGAGGAAGATAGAGATTGAGACAGACACTATCTTAATAAATTGCTTCATTGTTACGATGACCTCACCTTCAGAATGATTTACAGCGCAACGATACCTGCGACCTTGCCGTACTTGTTATAAGTAACGTCAAAATTCATATTGAGCTTCAGCTCAGGCATCTGAACGCTGGACGGCACCCAGAAAGATTCGCAGCCGAGACCCTGAACGTGGTCATCCTTGAACGTAGCGAACAATCGAGTGCCTTTAATTTCCTTACCTTTATCGGTAAAAGAAACGTGACGGGCTCCTACAAGAGTGTACATAAATTCACCTCATTGATATATAGTTAACGCCTCAGCGTTATTGATGGTCGAGCCCGGGGTCACCGAGCTCTGGAAAATGAAAGGTGGTTCTCCTCTATCCGGTCAAAGTAGAGGAAAAGAAAAATATCCGACCACTGAATCAGACCCCGAGCCGCGCAGACTCGTCTGATAAAGTGACCGGATATTCTCGTTAAAGGGGGTACTTGATTATGCGGAAGAATCAAGACCTGAGGTTATTATAGTACTAATTAATCGTAAAGTCAATAGAATAAATGTGTTCTATGATAAAATTTTTAAAAAAGAAAGGATGGAACACAATGAATTACTATCAAAGACTCAGAGATTTAAGGGAAGACAAAGACCTAACACAAGAAGATGTTGCAAAATTACTGGGGATAAAACAAACCCAGTACAGCAGATACGAAATAGGAAAGAATATGATGTCAATAGAAAAGTACATAAAACTTGCAATATTCTACAACGTAAGCTTAGATTATATAGCAGGAATAATAAATGACCCAAAACCAATAAAATAAAAAAAACTCCGCTGCATTGACAGCGGAGTTTTGATTTGATAGAATTTACTTGAACGGTATCGGATGAACATCAAACGGAGAACTCAGAAAAATCGAATCGATGATGAAATAAGCATCTTCGATTGAATAAGCTTTCACCGTAACGTCGCAGGATAAAGAATCATACGAAACAAGATATGCTGCAGCTTCGCTTTTCGGTATCTCAATGTGAAAACGAAAATCACGCAGCTTATCATAAACCTTTGAGGTCTTGAAGCAGTCAGATGAAGGCTCGTCCAGCATACCAACCGACCAAAATAACGTCTTATCAGAATTTAACATAAATACTCCCCTTTTGGTAATAAACACAATAAATTCGAATGTCCAATCATTTATTTTGTATAATTACTGATTTATTTTTGGACAAGGTATACAAAGGAGCTGATTTAATGCGTCGGGAAGAAATCGCCACTCTCCCTTTAATTATAGTCAGATATCTTGACTATCTTTCGGCTATAAAAAATAAATCCGATTTAACGGTACTTGAATATGCTTCGGATTTAAGAATGTTTTTCAGATATCTCAAGCAATCAAAAGGTCTTTGCGATAAAAAACTTCCGCTTGAAGAAATCGGAATTTCTGATTTAACCGATGATTTTATTTTTAATGTTACTCTTAATGATGCTTATGCTTTTCTTTCGTATTGCAGAAACGTCAGAAATAATAACACAAATGCACGTGCAAGAAAAGCTGTTGCTATCAAAAGATTTTACCGTTATCTTGAGGTTAACGGTCATATTGATAAAAGTCCCGTTATGCATCTTGAATCTCCTCAGACAAAAAGAGCTTTGCCCAGATATCTCACTCTTGAGCAAAGCATAGCTCTGCTTGACAGTGTTGAAGAAAAATTCAAAGAACGTGATTATTGCATACTTACCCTTTTCCTTAATTGCGGTTTGCGTCTTTCCGAGTTAATCGGTATCAATCTTTCTCATATAAAGGATGACAATACTCTTCGTGTGCTTGGCAAAGGTAATAAGGAAAGAACGGTTTATCTTAATGCCGCTTGTGTTGCTGCCATTGAAGATTATATGAAGGTACGCCCTGCCGACGGACTCAAGGACAGAGATGCTCTTTTCATCAGCAATCAGAAAAAGCGTATCAGCAGACAAAGCGTTCAGAAGATTGTTGAAGGCTGTCTTGAAAGAAGCGGACTTGCGGGAATGGGATTCTCAACCCACAAGCTTCGCCATACTGCCGCCACTCTTATGTATCAATACGGTGATGTTGACCCGCTTCAGTTAAAAGAAATTCTCGGTCACGAAAATCTTTCTACTACTGAAATTTATACCCACGTACACTCCGAGCAGCTGCGTGAGGCTGTAAATTCAAATCCCCTTAATAAGGTGTCAAAAAAGAAAAAAACCGGAGAATAAAGCAACACTCAAAGCATCGATTAATGATGATACTGCTACAACGGCAGTAAAAACAATCTGTCTGATTAAAAAAAGTTTTGTTTCATCTTTTTCAAAGTGTCCTCTGCCTGTTATTGCTTTTAAATAAGCATTATGTGAATATTCGCACGAATTGTTAAAAATTATTATCATAGCAACCATACATAACACTGCTGAAGGATATATCATCAGAAGGCTGTATCCGAGTCCCATAAACTTATATTCAAGATATAAATATCCGCTGACAGCACCGATTGCCGTACCTCTGATAAACGGTAACAGCATAATCAGCGGATATCCTATTAATGAGAATGCAAAAAACACAGATAAACAGACAAAAATCATATTGACAAGCAACGAATTGATGAAATTTTCCAATATCCCCTGCCCTGCCCGTTGCATCGCATAATTGCTGATTATGTATTTGATTTTTTCAATCATTTCTCCATCATTTTTAATTGCAGATGCACCTATTATTATTCCGATTGCGAATAATACTGCAAAAATAAGAATTCTTGAATTTTCCATCATTTCCTTGAAAGCCTTGCCGTTATACACTTTATATTTGTAGTTTGACTTGCTCATTTTAAACCTCCCTGTATATTCTTGTTATAAATTATATGAGCAAGTCCCGTTTATATGATAAAAACCACTGCAATTATTCGTTGCAGTGGTTAATTTATTATTTCTTTTCTATTTTAGCGTAGTTTGCCATAATCTTCTTTGTGCCAGCGGCAGTGAAAGCGATTTCAAGCAAGGTGTCATTGCCCATAGGTTTAGCGGTAAGCACGATTCCCTCGCCGTAAGCCTTATGAATAACCGTATCACCCGGATTAAACTGTGTTTCATTCTTGACGGGCGGCTTGAATGACGGAGAAGCACCCGAGAATCCACGGGAGGGCTGTTGAGGTCTTGATTGAGAAGGAATGCCGTATGACTGACCTCCCGATGAAAACGCCGAAGAAGATCTTGAGAAAGTTTCGCCCGTCTTTTCAAGAAGCTTATCGGGAATTTCGTTGATAAACCTTGAAGGCGGATTAAATTTCGTCTGACCGAAGAGAATTCTCGTTCTTGCCCTTGTCAGATGAAGCTGTTGTTTGGCTCTTGTGATACCAACGTATGCAAGTCTGCGTTCCTCTTCAATCTCACTTTCATCCATTGCAGAAAGCGATGACGGGAAGATGGTTTCTTCCATACCTGCTAGGAAAACAACAGGGAATTCAAGGCCTTTTGCCGAATGAACAGTCATCATAACAACCGCTTCAGTATCTGCATTGTAATTGTCAATATCGGTCATCAATGCAACTTCCTGCAGGAAATCGTTGAGAGTGGCTTCTTCGTTATCTCTTGAAAAGCGGAGAAGGTTGTTTGAAAGTTCGTCAAGGTTCTGAACTCTGTCCTCATACGTTTCCTTATCAAGTGCAAGATACTGAATATAACCCGTATCAGCCATAACCTTTTTGAAAAGCTCAGAAAGCTCCAGACTGTCCTGGTCATCAATAAAGCCTTCAATCATGGCGGCAAAATCTTTCATCTTCTTTGCACAGCGGCTGAGCTTCGGAAATTGGTCGGCTGATTTGATAACGTCAAAAAGACTGATTCCGAGTCCGTCGGCAATTTCCTGCGCAGAAGAAACAGAGGTTTCACCGATTCCCCTCTTGGGTTCATTGATTATTCTCTGAAGTCTTACGCTGTCATTGGGATTGGCAATAATGCTCAGATAAGCAAGAGCATCCTTGATTTCTTTTCTGTCATAGAATTTGTGTCCGCCGATAATACGGTAAGGAATGCCCATTCTGACAAACGACTGTTCAACAAGGTTTGACTGCGAATTCATTCTGTAAAGCACCGCAAAATCGCTGTAGCTTTTACCGCTTCTTACGCCGTCAAGCACCTTATCAGCAATGTAATAGCCTTCATCTCGGTCTGATTCAGCCGTGTGATAAATAACAAGGTCTCCCCTGCCGTTATCTGTCCAGAGATTCTTACCCTTGCGGTTTTCGTTGTTGGCGATAACACTGTTTGCGGCATCAAGAATATTCTGCGTTGAACGGTAATTCTGTTCAAGACGAATTACTCTCGCATCCTTATATTCGTGCTCAAAGCTGAGAATATTTTCGATTGTTGCACCTCTGAATTTATAAATACTCTGGTCGTCATCACCTACAACGCAGATATTGCCGTAACCGCCTGCAAGAAGCGACGTGAGCAGATATTGGGCGTGGTTGGTATCCTGATATTCATCAACCATTATGTATTTGAAACGGCGCTGATAATACTCAAGCACCTCGGGATTATTCTGAAGCAAAAGAACGGTGTTGACGATAATATCATCAAAATCCATCGCATCGGCATTTTTGAGCCTCTGCTGATACATTTCATATACCGCACCGATGTTGCGTTTTCTCAAATCAACAAAGTTTTCTTTGATGTAGACCTCGGGAGTAATCATCATATCCTTTGCTCTGCCGATTTCATTGAGCACACCCTTGGGCGTGATGATTTTATCACTGAATCCAAGCTGCTTGATGCAATCCCTGATTACCCGTTTGCTGTCATCAGTATCATAGATAGTGAAATTGGATGAATAACCGATATAATCGGCATTTCTGCGGAGAATGCGCACACACGCCGAATGGAAGGTGCTTGCCCAGATATCAAGAGCTTCGGGGCCAAGCATCTTTTCAAGCCTTTCCTTAAGCTCGCCTGCGGCTTTATTGGTAA
This sequence comes from Acutalibacteraceae bacterium, assembly GCA_045592085.1. Taxonomy (GTDB): domain Bacteria; phylum Bacillota; class Clostridia; order Oscillospirales; family Acutalibacteraceae; genus CAG-177. Next base: position 40,951 of record JAZNUD010000096.1, read on the forward strand.
AAGTGATTGCAAGAATCTCCCAGGGCTTTGCAGCGTCAACCTTGAGAAGATGTTCAATATCAAAAACGTCTTCCACTACGCCGTCAGCAACGGCACGCATCAAAGCCATTTCCGAATCGGTCGGCTCATAACGGCAATAGTCGCTGTAATAAGCCTTGCCGTATTTAATTATATTTGCTATGCGGTTAACAAGAACGGTTGTTTTACCGCTGCCTGCACCGGCAAGCACCAAAAGCGGTCCCTCCGTAGAGAGGACCGCTTTCTTTTGCATATCATTAAGTGATTTGAAATCCTTCGCAATAATCTTTCTGCGAAGCTGAAGAAATTCAGATGATACCATTATTTACCTCAGATTGAAATTTCGTGAGCAACCTTATAAAGCTGATCGTCAACTGTCTTTTGCATACAGAGTGCCTCATAAATGTCATAGTCAACGATTTTATCATCCTTGAGAACTATAACTCTGTTGCTTTCTCCTTCAATGAGCTTCTGAACAGCATAATAACCCATCTGGCTGGCAACAACTCTGTCTCTTACTGTGGGTGAGCCGCCTCTCTGAACGTGGCCGAGAACGATAGCTCTTGATTCAACAGCACACTCCTGCTCAATCTTTCTTGCAAGAGCTTCAACACCGCCGATGCCTTCAGCAACCATAACGATGAAGTGTTTCTTATCTGTTTTCTGTGTTCTCTTGATTCTTTCGATAACGTGCTTTTCAATATCACAGCTGATTTCAGGGATAACGATAGCAGTTGCGCCAACAGCGATACCTGCATTGAGAGTAAGGTCGCCGCATCTGTTACCCATAACCTCAACAACGATGCAACGGCTGTGAGATTCAACGGTATCTCTTACTCTGTCAACCATCTGCATAATTGTGTTAAGGCAAGTGTCATAACCGATTGTGTAATCTGTGCTTACGATATCATTATCGATTGTACCGGGAATAGCGATGCAGGGAATGCCTCTGAGAGAAAGGTCTCTTGCGCCTCTGAATGAGCCGTCACCGCCGATTACAACGATGCCTTCTATACCGTATTTGCGGCAAGTGGCAATAGCCTTTTTCATTCCTGATTCTTCTTTGAATTCCTTGCATCTTGCAGAGTGGAGCATTGTGCCGCCTCTGTGGATGATATCGGAAACACTTCTGATATTAAGTTCACGAACGTCATCTTCAATAAGACCCGCATAGCCTCTGTTGATGCCGTATACTGTCATTCCGTTTTCACAAGCTGTTCTTACAACGGCACGGACTGCCGCATTCATACCGGGAGCGTCGCCGCCGCTGGTTAAAACGCCAATAGTTTTCATAATAAATACTCTCCTTAAAATTGTTCACGAAATATAATACACTTTTTCCAACATAAAGTCAATTATAAAGACTGATTTTGACAAAAAAGTTATTGATTAAAAATTACGTTTCCTTCACCGAGGATTTTTCGCAGTTCACGAAGCAGAACAGGATTCACATCAATATTCTGCCCTAAAGGGTTTCTCTTATATTCTTTTGTGGCGGCAAAATAATAGTATAAAGGTGTTTCGCCGTCAAAAATAGCGAGAAGCTTTCTGCAGCATTCAATCTGCGGTGATGATGAATTATCAAACCTGAGGAATAATCCTTTTGCCGCTTTTTTGGAAGCAGGTTTGGGCTGCGTATCTACAGGCTCTTTTACATCATCAATATCGGGACATTTTTCAACCGATTCGCAGACTATTTTGGTATCTTCATCCTCACGCATACTTACTCTGCCGCGAAGAAGGATAATGTTACCCTCATAAAAAAGAGTCGGATTCTCGGTCAGCGTTTTGGGGAATACTATGGCTTCAATACCGCTTGTGTTATCCTCAAAAGTAAGAAATGCCATTGTTGAATCATTCTTGGTGATTTTTCTCTTAACCGAGGAAATCAGACCAAGAATAACAACTCTTTCATTATCCTTATAGACGTCTCCGCTTAAAATATCGGAAATCTTTGCACATTTAAGCTTACGGGAAAGCGGAAGATAGTCAGCCATCGGGTGACCTGAAAGATACATTCCCGCTACTTCTTTTTCATATTTGAGAAGCACGTCTTTCGGGAATTCATCTGCCTGCGGATAAGTGAACGAAGAAGAAACACTGTAAGACGGTTCATCATACGGTGCGGTCAGGTCACCGAATCCAATCTGACCGTCAACGTTGCGTCTTTTTTCGCTTTCAAGTTCTTCAATAATATTATCAATAACGAGAGTCATCTGTCTGCGGTTGGCACCGAGACCGTCAAATGCGCCGCATTTGATGAGGCTTTCAATCGCTCTGCGGTTAAAATCCTTGCCGTACATCCTCTTGCAGAAATCATAAAAATCCTTGAATTTACCGTTCTTTTCTCTTTCTTCGGATAATCTGCGGATGAAGCCTCTGCCGAGATTTTTAACGGCGGTGAGACTGAAATGAATGTTTCCGTCAGAAACAGTAAAGCAGTCATCACTTTCATTAACGTGCGGAGGAAGGATTTTTATGCCCAGTCTTGAGCATTCTCCGATATACTGCACTACCTTGTTTGTATTATCCAGAAAGCTTGTGAGCAATGCGGCAAGAAATTCGCAGGGATAATGACATTTGAGATACGCCGTCTGGTAAGCAACGTAGGCATATGCAGCAGCGTGTGCCTTGTTAAATGCGTAGGATGCAAACGACATCATTTCATCAAAGATTTCGTTCGCCGCTTTTTCGCTGACTCCCCTTCTAACCGCACCCTCGCAGATTACGTTTCCGTTATCGTCTGTAAGACCGTGAACAAAATGCTTTCTTTCCTGAAGCATCACATCGTGCTTCTTTTTGCTCATTGCCCTTCGTACTATATCGGCTCTTCCGAAGGAATAGCCTGCAAGCTCACGGCAAATCTGCATTACCTGCTCCTGATAAACCATACAGCCGTAGGTAACGTCAAGAATGCCTTTAAGCTCGGGTGTTTTATAAGTTACAAGCGACGGATTATGTCTGTTGCGGATATAGGTCGGAATAGAGTCCATGGGACCGGGTCGGTAAAGCGAAATAACCGCAATCAGATCCTCGATGCTTTCGGGTTTAAGCTGTGAAAGTACGCTTCTCATACCTGCGGATTCAAACTGAAATACACCTTCTGTCTGAGCGGAGCACATCATTTCGAACACCGCTTTATCTTCAAGGTCAATTTTATTAATATCAAAATCGGGATTGATTTTTTTAACCATTTTCTCGGCAGAGCTGATAACTGTCAGTGTCCTGAGACCGAGAAAATCCATTTTAAGAAGTCCGAGCTCCTCAAGCGTTGTCATCGGGAATTGAGTAACAACGGCTTCATCATTCCTTGCAAGAGGAACGTAGGTTTCTACGGGGTCGTGAGTAATAACAACGCCTGCGGCATGAGTTGATGCGTGACGCGGCATACCCTCTATTTTTCTGGCAAGGTCGATAAGCTCTTTTGCATCCTCACTGCTCTCATAAATGCTTCTGAATTCAACAGAGCGTTTGAGGGCCTTGTCCAGCGTTATATTAAGCTCATTGGGAATTTGTTTTGCAATGTTATCAACCGTTGAATACGGAATACCCATTGCTCTGCCGACGTCTCTTACTGCAAGCTTTGCTGCAAGAGTACCGAAGGTTACTATCTGCGCAACGTGGTCAGCACCGTATTTCTCAATAACGTAGTCGATAACTTCGCCTCTTCTTTCAAAGCAGAAATCAACGTCAAAGTCAGGCATACTGACTCTTTCGGGATTAAGAAAACGCTCAAAAAGAAGATTGTGCTTCATCGGGTCAATTCCCGTTATACCGATACAATAAGCACAGATACTTGCCGCACCCGAGCCTCTGCCCGGACCGACGGGAATGCCCATTTCCTTGGCTTGTCTGATAAAATCATGAACAATGAGATAGTAATCAACGTATCCCATTTTATTGATAACGTTAAGCTCGTAATTGAGTCTTTCACGGTATTCGGCAGGCGGATTTTTTCCATACCTTTCAATAAGACCTTTGTTGCAGAGCATTGAAAACCATTCAAAATGGTCCCATCCGTCAGGAACTTCAAAATGCGGAAGCTTTGTTTTGCCGAATTCAAACTCTACGTTGCATCTTTCGGCAATCAATGCAGTATTTTCAACCGCTTCAGGACAAGCTGAAAATGCATCAAGCATTTCATCTTCGGATTTAAGATAAAATTCCTGTGTGCCGAATTCAAGCCCCGTATCCTCGTCGAGTGTATGGTTTGTCTGAATACAGATAAGCACCTGCTGCATTTTATAATCGTCTTTTTCTACATAATGAGCATCATTGGTGGCAACCAGAGGAATGCCCGTTTCTTTTGAAAGCTTTATCAGATCAGGATTGATTCTCAATTGCTCCTCAAGTCCGTGATTCTGAATCTCAAGATAATAATTGCCTTCACCGAATACATCTCTGTACCATAGTGCAGTTTTTTTTGCGGCATCATAATCATTCTGAAGAAGGAATCTTGAAACCTCGCCTGCGAGACAACCAGAAAGAGCAATCAGCCCTTCACTGTATTTTTCAAGAATATCCTTATCTACTCTCGGTTTTGTGTAAAATCCGTTGACCCAGCTTTCAGAAACAAGCTTAATAAGGTTTTTATATCCCGTATTATCCTTACACAACAAAACAAGATGGTATCTCTCGTTATCAATGCCGTGTACCTTATCGAATCTCGACCTTGCTGCAACGTAAACCTCGCATCCGATAACCGGCTTGATTCCCCGTTTTTTTGCTGCTTTATAAAAATCAATCACCCCATACATTACACCGTGGTCTGTAATGGCAACGGAATCCTGACCCATGCTCTTGATTCTGTCAAGCATAGGTTCGATTCTGCAAGCTCCGTCAAGCAGACTGTATTCACTGTGTACGTGCAGATGAGTGAAAGCCATTTTATTCTCCTGCCTTCAATTTTTCGGCAAAGCTTACTATTCTGGCAAGTCTGTGGTTAACTCCTGAACGTGATAAGGGCTCGGATAAAAGCATACCGAGGTCACGCAGACTTGATTCAGGATTCTCGATTCTTAGATGAGCAATCTCACGCAGATTATCGGGCAATAAATCAATACCGATTTTTTCATCGATGAATAAAATTGCATCAATCTGAGGAGATGCGGCATCGATGGTTTTATCGATATTTGAAAGCTCAAAATTCATTTTTCTGTTAATCTTATTCTTGACGTCTTTTTCGATTTTAACGCCCATAAGATAGAGAGATGCATTCTGCGCACCGATAACAGCAAGCATATCCTCGATGCTTTCGCTGTCCTTGAAATAAACAATATGATTACCCTTGCGGTTGATATATTTGGGCTTGAAGCCAAGTTCCTCAAGGAAGCAGATAAAATCGTTACAGAGCTTTTTATAAGGCACAACGAATTCAAGGTGATAGCTTCTTTCGGGGTCCGTGACCGTACCGCAGGCAAGAAATACACCTCTTAAGAATGACGTGGCGCAGCATTCTTCGCTGATATTTGCTCTGTTAATACGCAAAGTGGGTTCTTTCAATTCATGGCCGAATTTTTCGAATACCTTTGATTTTTCCTCATCACTTTTGACGTAAGCCGTAAGCTTTTTTGTGCTTCCGTCGCTTAAATATGTATTAACTCCGCAATAATCATTGATATAAGATGAATACAAATCAAAAACATCCGTGTTTTCGGTTGTTATTGAAAGATTATATTTTGAAAAATGAGCAAAAAGCACAAGCCCGTAGACTTGTGCGTGAAAGCAACAGGGTAAAAGGTTTTCGGTTTTAGCGAGTTCGCTTTTAACATCAGATGAAAATGACATATCAATTCTCCTGCCCTATAATTTCAATCTCGGGCTCAAGCAAGACGCCTTTTGATTCATAAACAGTTTTTTTGCAATGCTCGATAACGCTTAAAACGTCACATGCCGTTGCGCCGCCGATATTGATAACGAAGCCTGCGTGTTTTTCGCTGACCTGAGCTCCTCCGACGGTAAAGCCTTTAAGACCGCATTCCTCAACCAAAGCGCCTGCAAAATAACCCTCGGGACGTTTGAACGTACTGCCTGCACTCGGGTATTCAAGAGGCTGTTTATCACGGCGTTTACCCATAAGCTCATCCATCTTTGCCTTGATTTCATCTTTATTGCCCTTTTCGAGCTTAAGATAAAGAGCGGTGATGATTTTATCGGACTTTGAATAAACGCTGTGCCTGTAGCTCAATTCAAGCTCTGAATCGGAATAAGAAGAAATCACACCGTCAGCAGACAGATGGTCGCATTTAAAGAGCACGTCTTTCATCTCACCGCCGTATGCACCGGCGTTCATATATGCGGCACCGCCTGCAGAGCCGGGAATACCGTAAGCAAACTCAAGACCCGTAAGAGAATTATCCAAAGCGAAGCGGCAGAGCTTTGAAAGTGTCACTCCGCTTTGGCAATAAACTGTTGTTTCATCAATGAGTTCGATTTTATCAAGCTTTGAGGTGCTGATAACAACGCCTCTGAAGCCTTCGTCAGATACAAGAAGATTGCTTCCCTTACCGAGAATGAGAATCTTTGCTCCGATTTTTTTGCATTCGGAAACTACCGCAGTAAGCTTTTCAACGGAATCAGGCTGAACAAAAAAGTCTGCCTTACCTCCGATTTTAAAGCTTGTGCAGCTTGAAAGAAGCGTATCCTCATTATATTCGCAGCCGATTTTATCACAGACCGACTTGATTGATTCATAAGAACTCATTGAATCCTCCGATAAAAATTATTCGTCAAGAAGTGCGGCACCGAAAATGCCTGCATCATTGCCGAGCTTTGCGGCAACAATCTGCGTCTGAACCTTTGAATAGATGCTGTATCTCTGTTCTTCCACATATTTCTGGAGAGGCTTGAGAAGGTAATCGCCTTCGTGGCTGACGCCGCCGCCAATGCAGATAATTTCAGGCTGAAGAGTGTTGATTATGTTGCAGATACCGATTGAAAGATAATAGATATACTTATCAACAACGGCTGCAGCAGCTTTGTCACCCTGTCTCATAGCATCAAAAGCAGTTCTGCCGCTGACATTATCAATTCCGCCTGTAAGCTGCCACATAATGCTGTCGGGATTATTCTTCATCGCTTCCTTTGTCTGTGAAATAAGAGCGGTTGCTGATGAATATTGCTCCCAGCAGCCCTTTCTGCCGCAATTACAGGGAATACCGTCAGCACAGATAACCGTGTGACCCATTTCACCTGCGCAGTAGTTAACGCCGACAACAATCTTGCCGTTAACGATGATACCGCTGCCAACTCCCGTGCCGAGTGTAACAGCAACGAAGTTTTCAACACCGTTTCCGATGCCTGCAACAGCCTCGCCGAGAGCCGCACAGTTGGCATCGTTATCAAGATATACGGGCTTACCGATTCTTTCTTCAAGCATTTCCTTTGCGGGAACCTGGTTGAAATCAAGGTTATTGGCAAATTCGATGTAGCCGTTTGACTTGTTTACGGAGCCGGGAGTACCGACGCCAACGCTGATAACGTCATCCATTGAGATGCCTGCATCCTTGACAGCCATTTCAACGGCGAGAGCGATATCGTCGAAAATTTCGGCAGCAGGTCTGGGGCATCTTGTCTTAACCTTGCCTCTGCCGATGATTTTCATATTTTCGTCAACAACACCTACTGCGATGTTTGTTCCGCCGAGATCAACGCCTATTCTGTACATATTATATAACCTCCATTGTAAATATATCCTAATTTAATTTTTAAAAATGATGCCAGAATTCAAGCTCTTTCTGCGCAGGAATGATATCATCTGTCATTCCGAGGCTGTGAAGAAGCTCTCTTGCCGCATTATAACCCATCTTTTTCTGGCGGTTATTCATTGCCGCGGCTTCAATGATAATTGAAAGGTTTCTGCCGGGTTTAACGGGGACGGTTGTAATCGGAACGTTGATTCCGAGAATATCGGTATATTCATTCTCAAGACCGAGACGGTCATATACCTTTTCGCTGTCCCAGAGCTCAAGCTGAACAACCATATCAATCTTTTCCGTGAGTTTAACTGCACCCATACCGAAAAGCCGTCTCGCATTGAGAACACCTACACCGCGAAGCTCAATGAAATGACGGATATTGTCAGGTGCGGAGCCGACGAGAGTTTTGTTGGAAACTCTTCTGATTTCAACCGCGTCATCAGCAATAAGACGGTGTCCCCTCTTGATGAGTTCAAGGGCTGTTTCGCTTTTACCTACACCGCTGTCACCGAGAATCAGAACGCCTTCGCCGTAAACCTCAACAAGAACTCCGTGACGGGTAATTCTCTGCGCAAGCTCTACACCGAGATAAGAAATCGCAGCCGCCATACAGCTTGAAGTTGCTTCGGGAGTGCCGAGAATCGGGACCTCATATTTCTTTGCAATTTCAAGGAATCTTTTGCTGCACTTAAGGTCTCGAGTAACGACAACCGCGGCAGGTTTTTTGGAAAGGAATCTTTCGGAGCACTCAATAAACTGCTCTTTATCGAGACTTTTTATGTATTCGAGCTCCGTAAGTCCGATGAACTGAATTCTTGCAGGGTCGAAATAATTATCAAATCCCGTAAGAATCAGACCGGGACGGTTAACGTCCTGCGATGTAATATAAATATCGGCGGTATCCTTGGGTGCATAAATAACGTTAAGCGAAAGGTCATTTATAACCTTTTCAAGTGAAACTGAATATTTGCTCATACCGTTTCTCCTTATTTAAGGGTACATACATACCCATAATAATGTTATTATAAAGCATAAGTTGTTTTTTTCCAACCCTTTTTTAAAATATTTATATAAAAAATTTCGGAGCATCCGCAGAAACGGACACTCCTTGCATAATAATTAAAGCTGAGTCGCTATACCTTCAAATTTCGACTTGGCTTCGGTAACTTTTTGTTGTTCTGCAGCTGCAGGGCTGTACCATCCCCTCTTCTGCATATCCGAGAAAACGTCAAACTGCATATTGTGCTCTTCTTTGAGGATTGTCATCATGTCAGCCTGAAGCTGCTGATTGACGCATTCATTTGAGAAAGTGTTATAAACGTCGGTGATATGCTTCTGCGACGTCAGAACGTCATCCATAATTTCTCTGTCTGTCCAATTATTCATATCGCCCCTCCTTATGAAAGATGACCCATAAGGGTATCAAAATGTGTCTTGTGGCGAGCCGCCATATTTTCGCAGGTAGTTTTAATCTGGGGGTCTGTTGCAGTTTCGGCATACGCCTTGAATTTCTTGATAAGCATCTGTTCACAGTTAAGCTGGTCTTCGATTGCGGAAAGCTCTTTTGCGGTAAGATTTGCCATAATCATCGCTCCTTTGTGTTATTGTAATAATATTATTTACTTGGTTTTGATAAAAATTCAGTAATAATTCACATTGAATAAAAATTGTTATTATGCTATATTTACAAAAAACAAATGAGGTAAATTCATGAACACATATCTTTTCTCAAAATTTGATATGGATATGAATTGGCTTGCACAGCATGATTATCAGTCATCTGGCAGGCTTATACCTCTATATTCATTTTGGGATAGATAACCATATATTTCCATATGTTTATAACGGTGTAAGCAGCTGAAGATGCTTACACCGTTTATTTTTTACTCAAAGGAGAATTGTTATGAAATTATTTGATTTAATCAAAAAGAAGCTTTTCAAAAAGCAACCTGTAAAAACAGGTAATCATCTTGTAGATTTCTATAACCGTATTGATGAGGATTCACGCCTTTTATCAAAGCACGGCAGAATTGAATCCCTTACAACTACAAAGTATATTGAGAAATATCTGAAAGACGGAATGAAGATTATGGAAATCGGTGCCGCTACGGGCAGATACTCACATTACTTTGCTCAAAAAGGTTTTGAAGTTGATGCCGTTGAACTCATCGAGCATAACATCGAGATTTTTAAAACCAAAACACAGCCGAATGAAAAAATCAGCATCAGACAAGGAAACGCAATAAATCTGTCCGATTATCCCGATGAAAGCTATGATATAACGCTTTTGCTAGGTCCGATGTATCATCTCTATACGGTTGAAGACCAGAAAAAAGCACTGTCGGAAGCAATGCGAATCACCAAAAGCGGCGGCTTTGTTTTCGTTGCATATTGTATGGTTGACCCTTCTGTTTTAACGGGAATTTTCAAAAACAATAAGGTACAGCACAGCATAGAAAACGGTCTTATTGACACCGAAACTTTTGAAACGTTCTTTCCTCCGCACGGCATTTTCAAGCTCTATACAAGAGATGAAATATTTGAGCTGACGGAAGAACTGAATGCTCAAAGGCTGCATTTTCTCGCAACCGACGGTTATGCCTGCCATATGCGTGAGGTAATAGACAAAATGGATGATGAAACCTATGAGCTTTATCTGAAATATCATTTCAAAACCTGCGAAAGGCAGGATTTAATCGGTTTATCACACCACACGCTTGACGTGTTGAGAAAGGAGTAAAAATATGATTACATACCCGAATTATGACAGAAGCATACTTTCAATCGCTTCGTCTGTTTTAAATCATTTCGGTGTTAAGGATTGCCACCATAAAACCTTGCCCGAATTTGATAAATTGCTTGAAAAAGATTATAAAAATATAGTAGTAATGCTTTTTGACGGATTGGGCGTTTCTGCAATCAACGAACACCTGAACGAAAATGACTTTTTGAGAAAACATTTTGTGTGTCCGATTTCGTCTGTATTCCCCTCAACAACCGTTGCGGCTACAACATCAATAGAAAGCGGATATTCTCCTGCTGAAACCGCTTGGCTTGGTTGGGATTTATACTTTGATGAAATAGGCGAAAATGTTGCGGTATTCCGTAATGCTTTACAGAAAAACGGAAAACCTGCTGCAAATTATAATGTAGCTTGGAAATATATCCCTTACAAAAGAATATTTGAGCGCATTGAAGAAATAAACGGCAAAGGCTCAGCGATTTACGTATCTCCGTTTTCAAAGCATCATATAAAAAGTGTGCCTCATATCTGCAAAACCGTAAAACGACTTTCAAGAAAAAGAAAGAAAAAATATATTTACACCTACTGGCATCAGCCTGACGGAGCAATGCACGGTCACGGAGTAACCAGCCAAGAAGCTCACGAGCAAATTCTGCATATTAACAGAGAAGTCGAAAAGCTT
>JAZNUD010000097.1:0-9210 GCA_045592085.1 Acutalibacteraceae bacterium
AGTGCACCCTCACGGGTCTGAAGGCAGCCTACGTCGTGGGCAGGTGCGGGGCCGTAGCCCGTTGTGATGATAATTCCGTTTGACTCTGCAGCAGATTTGATTTCGTTAAGCTGTGTGTCGTTCAGTGCAGGCAGAGCCGCACCTCCGATTTCAAGTATATCAAAGCCCAGCTTTGCGGCTTTTTCTATGTAAGGAATGTAGTCTGCAGCCCACTCCTTTTCCCAATATGCATAATAAATTCCGTGTTTCATAAACAACAACCTTCTTTCACTTTGTGCTTATTATACTCTCTTTACCTCAAAAGGTCAATACGAGTGTTTTTCGGGGATAATAACGAATAATAATTGTTAATTATTTTGTAATTTTTTTTTAATTGCTTTATTACGTCTGAAGTGTTATAATACACAATGGATTACTGAATTATTTCAGGGGGGAATATTATGAAAAAGTGTATTATCATCGGCGGCGGTCCCGCGGGACTTACCGCAGGCTACGAACTGCTTAAGAATTCTGATGAGTATGAGGTTGTTATCCTTGAAGCAAGCGATGTGCTGGGCGGAATTTCAAGAACCGTAAAGCACAACGGCAACAGAATGGATATCGGCGGCCACAGATTCTTTTCAAAGGATAAGAACGTAACCGATTTCTGGGCTGAGCTTATGCCCACTCAGGGTGCACCGTCTTTTGACGATAAGATCCTCGGCAGAGAAAAGCCTCTTGTAAACGGCGGACCAGACCCCGAAAAAGAGGACAGAGTTATGCTTATCCGCCGCAGAATTTCAAGAATTTACTATCTCAAAAAATTCTTTGATTATCCCATTTCGATGAAGCCGCAGACATTCATCAATATGGGTCTGCCCAGAACGGTAAAAGCAGGCTTCAGTTACCTTAAATCAACCGTTTCAAAAAAGGAAGAAACCTCGCTTGAGAATTTCTACATCAACCGTTTCGGCAAGGTTCTTTATTCGATGTTCTTTGAGGGATATACCGAAAAACTCTGGGGCAGACATCCGAGCGAAATTTCAGCCGACTGGGGTGCGCAGAGAGTCAAGGGTCTCTCGATTCTCGCCGTACTCAAGGATATGGCGTCAAAAATCGTACCCAACAAGAACAGAAAGGTTGAAACCTCTCTGATTGAGGAGTTCGTTTATCCCAAATTCGGACCCGGTCAGCTTTGGGAACTGGTCGGCGAAGAATTCGAGAAAATGGGCGGCAAAATTCTTTATAATCACAAGGTTACACAAATCAACACCGACGGCGGCACCGTTACGGGCGTTGTCTGCGAATGCGACGGCGGCGAAAATCTCTTTGAGGGTGATATCTTCTTCTCATCGATGCCCGTCAAGGACCTCGTTGCAGGTATGGGAAACGTTGTTCCCGCCGCACCTGCAGAAATTGCAAAGGGTCTGCCCTACCGTGATTTCGTAACCGTAGGTCTGCTTCTCAACAAGCTCAACCTCAAAAACGAAACCGGCATCAAGACTCTCGGCAACATTGTGCCCGACTGCTGGATTTACGTTCAGGATACGGGCGTGAAGCTCGGCAGAATCCAGATTTTCAACAACTGGTCACCCTATCTTGTAAAAGACCCCGTAAACACCGTTTGGGTAGGTCTTGAATATTTCTGCAATGAGGGTGACGGATTCTGGAATATGAGCGAAGAGGAATGCGTTGCAAAGGCGATTGCGGAGCTGAAATCAATGGGCGTTATCGATTCCGATGCAGAAATCCTCGACAGCCACCGCGAAAAAGTTCAGAAGGCTTATCCCGCATATTTCGACACCTATGACCGCATCGGCGAGCTTGTTGAGTATCTCGACACCTTTGACAACTTATATTGCGTGGGCAGAAACGGTCAGCACAGATATAACAATATGGACCACTCAATGGCAACCTCCTTCGAGGCTGTTTCAAACGTTCTCAGCGGTAAAAAGACGAAGGAAAACATCTGGAACGTCAACACCGAAGCGGAATATCACGAGGAGAGCAAAGATGAGAAAAAGGCTTGATGCGCTTCTTCCGCTTGTCATAATCGTTGTTTCGGTTATTGCAGAGCTTTTTCTCGGCAACTTCGTTTATCTTTCGTGTGTTGCCGGGAGAAACGGCACCGTTGATTTTCGTCCAGGGGTGCAGACGCATACGGTCACGCCCGAAGTGAATCAGATTTATTTCGGCAGCCTTGACCTTGAGCTGAATTCCGTTAAGCTGACCTTGCACAATACAGACGAAACCGCCTTTCAGGATTTCGTGAAGGTCGGCATATATACGCTCGGCTCCGAAGAATCCGACGGTCTCTCCTTCGTGACGGCTCGGCAGATACCCTTTTCCTCTGCCGATTCAACCGAAACCTTATATTGCAATCCCAACGGCAAAACCTACGGAATCCTGCTCACCTTTGACGATTTCGAGGGCGAAATCGAAGTGACCTCACTCACTGTCAACCCTGAATATACTTTGCGTTTTGACGCATTGAGATTCGGATTCCTTCTGCTTATCGGCACAGCCGTATACATTTATAAATCAAGACCCGAAAAACCGACTCTGTCATATAAAAGCCGTCACCGCCGCTCACTTGCGGCAGGAGTCGGTGCGTGTCTCGTTTGCACTCTCGCCGTTATCATCCTGAATTCTATGGGCGAGGGATTTGAACTGATTGAATATCCTCTCACAAGAGGCGTTGAGGCATACGACCCGTTTATTCAGCAATTCGATGCGTTTATGAAGGGTCAGCTTCACCTTGACGTTATTCCCGAGGAGGAACTTCTCCTGCTGGACAACCCCTATGACCCATCGGCAAGAGAAGGCATTTATTATCTTTGGGACAGAGCTTTTTTTGAAGGCAAATACTATTCCTATTTCGGAATCGCACCGCTTCTGACGGTCTATTTTCCGTTTTATTTCATCAGCGGAATGCTTCCCGACGCAGGCTTCGTTATGTCTGTTTTCGCAATTATGACCGCCGTATTCTTTGCCCTTTCGGTTGAAGAATATGCCGTTTTGAGCGGCAAAAAGCATTTCGGATATCTGCCTGCATTCTGTGCGGTCAGCGGTTTTCTCGCAAGCTTTGCACTCATCATTTTAAGAGGCCAGGCAAGGTTTTATTATATCGCATCAATGGCGGGAATGGCATTCTCGGCGGCATTCATTTATTTTATGCTCAAGGCTGTCGGATGCAAAAAGCTTTCAGGCAGAATTATATTTTTCGCTCTTTCGGGCATCAGCTTCGGGCTCGGATTTCTTTCAAGAGTCAACAGCGTTTTGCCCCTTGCCGCAGTTGCAGGCGTATTCGTTATCCTTTGGGCAATCAAAAGAATCCGCAAAAAAGAGCTTCCCCTTTTCATCGGAGAAGCGGCGGCACTCGGTCTGCCCGTTGCGGCGGCACTTGCGGTTTCAATGGCATATAACAAAATGCGCTTCGGCTCATTTTTCGATTTCGGCACAGACTATCAGCTCACTGTTGCCGATACCTCGCTCTATTCCGTCGGCACCTTCGGCATCGTGCCCTCGTTTTTCCATTATTTCCTGCAGAATTTCAGCTTCAAGGATTCATTCCCGTTTATGGGCTTTGATTACGTTGCATTTTCGGATTACGGCAGATACGTTTACGTTGACAGCGGACTCGGCATTTTCGCAATGCCTTTTATGCTTGCGCTTTTTGCTTCGCCCGTTTTCTTCAAGAAAAAAGATATCGGCACAAACAGAAAAATCCTCTTTGCAACGGCTCTTGTGATGCTCCCGATAACCGCTTTCCTTGACTTTTGTCTGGGCGGCGTTATATTCAGATACACTGCGGATTTCTCGCTCGTTGCGGCATTCCTTGCCGCCGTTACCGTGCTTGAAGCGGCAGACGGTATTCTCGGCAGATTCGGCAAGGACGGCTATCTGCTTTTCAGAAAAGGTCTGTTTGCTCTGGGTGGCGCAAACTCCGCAGTTGCACTCGGTGCGGCGCTGATGACGCACGGCAATCTTGTTTCACCTGCACCGTTTTATTTCGAAATGCTTAAAAACGCCTTTGTTTTCTGGAATTAGAAAGGAGCAACGGGATGTTTATTGATGTTTTAAAAATAAAAAAGAAATTGCCCCTTCTTGCGGCGGCGTTTTTCGCCTTCGCCGCAATGGGTACTGTCATATGGTATATCCTCGGGCCTTCGGCGGCGTACTTTCACTCGGATTGCTCGGATACGATTTTCTGGGCGCAGGCAAGCGTTGACGGCAAAACCCTTTTCAATCCCGATTTCGGTTATGCCGCAATCCTGCCCTTTGGCGGCACGATGATAATGATTCCCCTCGTTGCGATTTTCGGCGTTTCAATGACGGCGCATCGGCTCGGAATGATTATCTTTTCTCTCCTCTTTTTCGGGGCAATCTATATTCTCTGCAAGACGCTTAAATTCGGCAGCAGCCTTTCGCTGACCGCCGTCGGTCTGACCGCACTGATTCTCTGCTCCTCCGAAAAAATGCGCGAGATTTTCTATGAGCACGTTATTTATTACAGCATAGGCATTCTCATCATCTGCGTGCTGCTTGCGTTTTTCGTTTATTTTACGGAGAATTTCGGTGAGTTTGACAGAAAACGCAGAATTCTTATCTGCCTTGCGGTTTACGTTTTCAGCTTTCTGAGTGCACTTGACGGCACGCAGGTTATCTCCTGCGCCGTTTTGCCCGTAATCTTTGCGGCAGGCTGTGAAATTGTTTTCTCAAAAGAAAAGCTTTTCTCGAAGAACAATATTCCCTCGGCATTCTTCTGCGGAATCGTTCTTCTTTCAACTCTTGTCGGACTTATGGCGCTCAACGCAAACACCGCAAATCTCGGTGTAGGCTATGCAGACGCATATTCCAATTATTCCAATATGCCCGACTGGCTTGATAATTTCTTTAAGCTCCCCGAGCACTGGTTTGCGCTTTTCGGCGTTGATGCGGCTTACGGTATGAATATTTTCTCACCCGAGTCAATCGTCAACATTATCCGCATTGCCGTTGCGCTGATTCTCGGCATTGCTCCGATTGTTGCCCTCATTTTCATCGGCAAGCTCGACAGACCCTCAAAGCTCCTTGTGCTGACTCATTTCGGTATGACGGGCGTTATTATGTTCGGATATATTTTCGGTCTGCTTTCGGCGGCAAACTGGCGTCTTAGCCCGATTATCTGCACTTCAATCCTCATCTGCGTTGCAGGAATCAGGGCAATGAATCCGCATCTCGTTCTCAAGAGAATTGCGGTTTGCGCAACCTGCCTGATGCTTCTGCTCTGCACCGTCAACGTCGGTACAATTGCGGCAATGCCCGAAAACGGAGTTGAGAGCCACCGCTATTATCCCCTGATTCAGTATCTGAAATCGCAGGGTCTCGAATACGGCTTCTCAACCTTCTGGCACTCGCAGACAGTAACGATGCTTTCGGATTCCGAGGTATTCATCGCAAACACCGATATCAATGAAAACGGCGTCACTCCCTGCGCATTCCAGACAAACAAGGCGTGGTTTGAAAAGCAGGACGGCATTGACCGATATTTCCTGCTGTGCACAACGGACGAGCTTGCAACGCTTATGCAGACGGATGACTGGCATTATTTTGCCGACGGCCCGATTGAGCAGCTGTCCTACGAAGGCTTTGTAATCTTTGTTTTCGACAACGTGGATTTCCTTAAATAATCACAAAAGAGCGGAGAATATCCGCTCTTTTTTTATTCGCCGAAATCTGCGGCGGCTTGTGGGCAAGCCTCCCTACACAACCGAATGAAACACCGCTG
This sequence comes from Acutalibacteraceae bacterium, assembly GCA_045592085.1. Classification (GTDB taxonomy): domain Bacteria; phylum Bacillota; class Clostridia; order Oscillospirales; family Acutalibacteraceae; genus CAG-177. Next base: position 5,750 of record JAZNUD010000097.1, read on the forward strand.
TAATTTTCTTCAGAATCGGCTCGATATCCGTTACCGATGCGGGCTGAATCACACTTGCGTTTTTTCCTCTCACAACAACCGCCTGCTCCTGCCCGAGGCTGATTCTTTTTGCGCTTTCGTCAACGGCAACAATCCCTGCCGTGACCGCCGTTATACTCACAATCAAAAGAGCAACGGTTATATATCTTCTGAAATATTTCATTCTATCACATATCTTTCCATCAGCGACCCGAGTGCCGCCGCAAAAAGCCTTGCGGAATAGCACGCCTCCTCAAGCGTGTTTGCTTCGCTGCCCATCTCAATCAGCAGGCTGAATCGGGTCATATCCATATTATATTTCCGCTGTGAAAACAGCACGGGTCTCATAAGTCCCTCCGAAAGCGTTTCGCATTCTTTTTGGAGATTCAGAGCAAAACGCAGGTTATGCTCCCAATCGGGGAAATCCTCAACCTTACCCTCCTCAGCTCCCGTAATTATCATAAGCTGTGCGGCTTTTTTGCCGTTTATCGTGTTGAGCGGCTTGATTTTTGTGCCGTTATCGAGCGAGATCGAATCACGGTGAATATCCAGCACAATCTGAATTTCGGGATGCTCCTCAAGATGCCTTGCAACGGTTTTGCGTGAATTCGGATAGGAATCGGAATAATTATCATCGTGAATTGTTTTATCGTGTATTACAGTATACCCCATTGAGCGCAGATAATCCGCAATCTCCTTACCGACTCTGACAACGTTGAGATTTTCATCGTTGCTTCTCGGGGAATAGCCTTCGGCGTACCATTCACGCTCAATCATTTCATAGCCTTCGGAGGTGTGGCTGTGAAAAATCAGCACCGCAGGCTTGCTTTTGTCGATTTTAAGCTCAAGCGGCTCGGACAGCACCTTTTCAATATTTAGAGTTTTGGTATCGGTGGTGTTGCGCACACGCACGTTTTCAAAAATATGAGTTGCGCCTTTGCTGATAAACGTTGAGACCTGAATGTCGCCGTCCCGCTTATCCGAAGCAAAAAGTTCCTTGTACTTTTCCATCATCACCTTGATATCGGAGGGCGTTTCGGTAATATCGTCGGGTAGCTTTGCCGCTTCTGTTATCTGCTCGGTTACGGATTCAGCCGTTGTCTCCTGCCTGCGGCTGACAGATTCGGTCTGCGCCGCCTCACCCGCATAAAAAACAACCGATGCCGCCGCATACGAAAGCTCCGAGGAGCCGACGGTCAGCACAAGCACCGAAATTGTTATGACAGAAACAAAAAAAGCAATTATTTCAATTTTTCCGCCGCCTGAATTATCGGGTTTCATTTTTCTACTCCTTTTAATTTTGATATCACAGAATTATATGCGGACGTGCCGATAAATTATTACACAAATCAATTCATCCGTAAAAGTTACAAACTTGTAACCTTTTGGGCAGTTTTGTAACCGTTTTGTAACCATTTGTAACTCGAATCGGGTGGTTTTCCTCTGAAAAAGGGTGTATAATTGCTTTACCATCTTATCGGAGCATAGGTGCATATGCCCCGATTCCCCATCCATCCTTTCAAAAAAGTCAAAAAGGAGCTCTCACCGAGGGCTCCTTTCGACTTTTTACGGGGCAATTTCATCGCAAAGCACCGCCTGAATGCATCTTAAATATTAAGCGGCATCGCTATTGCATTTCGGTATATTTTAGGTTATAATATTATCAATTATAAGTACCTTATGAATGTGAGGATAAAATGTGAAAACACAGATTGTTGATATAAACAGTGCGTCCGAGCTTGACGCATTTGTTGAGGCACACGAAAACGGCCATTTTATGCAAACCTCCCTTTGGGGAAGGGTCAAGGATGACTGGAAATGGTTCGGCGTTATCTGCAGAAACGATTCGGGCGAGATAACGGGCACTCTCGCCGTTCTTCTGCGCAAAATCTCAAAGCTCCCCTATCATATGATGTACGGAGTGCGAGGCCCCGTTTGTGCATTTGATGATAAGGAAACCTTTTCGGCTCTTATCGCCGCCGCAAAGGAAGAAGGCAAAAAATATAACGCATACGAACTGAAAATCGACAAAGACGTTCCGATTGACAACAAGGAATATGAGGCTATGGCTCTTGCCGAAGGCTTCAGATTCAAGGGCAGAACGGTTAATTTTGAGGATTATCAGTGCCGCTGTGTTATCCGCATCCATCTCAACGGCAGAACGGAGGAAGAGGTTTTCGCCGCCTTCCATTCCGACCACAGACGCAAAATCCGCAACGCAATCAAAAACAACGTTGAAATAAAAATCCACGGCAGCGAGATGGCGGAAACCTTCTATGAGCTTATGAAGGAAACCTGCGAAAGAGACGGCTTCGGGCTTCGCTCCGCAGAATATTTCGCAAAGATTCTCGATTGCTTCGGAGACAAAGCAAGGCTCTACCTGGCATATTACGAGGGTACGCCGATTGCAGGTGCAATTTCCGTTCTCTGGGGCGATAAGGTCTGGTATTTCTACGGCGCTTCCTCGAATTCCGACAGAAAGGTTATGCCGAATCATCTCCTCCAGTGGGAAATGATAAAATGGTCAATCGAAGAGGGCTGCAGAATTTACGATTTCAGAGGCGTTGCAGGTGTTATTGATGAAAGCAATCCGCTTTTCGGTCTCTACCGATTCAAGCATCGCTTCGACGGAGATTACGTTGAATTTATGGGCGAAATGGATCTGATTACCAAGCCTGCGGCGGCAAAAATCGTTGCGGCCTCACAGGAAATATTAAAGAAATTACGATAAAGGAGATTATACAATGATAAGAGTTACCGTTTGGAACGAAGGCGTTCACGAAAAAACCGACAACGAAGTTGCAGGCGTATATCCTGCAGGCATTCACGGCTGCATAAAGAATTTCCTTTCCTCCCAGGAGGATATGGAGGTAAAAACAGCTACGCTTGCACAGCGCCGCTGCGGACTCTCCGACGATGTTCTTGAAAACACTGACGTGCTCATCTGGTGGGGTCATATGGCTCACGATAAAGTGCCCGACAAGCTTGTTGAAAAAATCCACAAGCGTGTTCTCGGCGGTATGGGTCTGGTCGTTCTTCACTCAGGTCACCACTCAAAGATTTTCAGATCGCTTATGGGCACAACCTGCAACCTCAGATGGCGTGACGGCGACAGAGAAAGGATCTGGAACATCAACCCCTCTCACCCCATTGCGCAGGGTATCCCCGACCATTTCTCACTCAGCAGAGAGGAAATGTACGGCGAGCAGTTTGATATTCCCAAGCCCGACGAAATCGTTTTCCTCGGCTGGTTTGAAGGCGGCGAGGTTTTCCGTTCGGGCTGCACCTGGACGAGAGGTCTGGGCAAAATTTTCTATTTCCAGCCCGGCCACGAAAGCAACCCCTCCTTCCACAATGAATACGTTCAGCGCATCATCATCAATGCCGTCCGCTGGGCAATGCCCCTCAGACCCGTCGGCGAGCCCATCCCCTGCCCCCACAAG
>JAZNUD010000098.1:0-6197 GCA_045592085.1 Acutalibacteraceae bacterium
GGTGCCGATTTCTGGCATCTGAAGGGACTGGAAAAGTTCAACATTCCTTCTGTTATGGTTTGCGACGGCCCTCACGGTCTTCGTAAAAAGGACTACAGCAAAACAGGCGACAGTCTGAGCAACAGTGTACCCGCAATCAGCTATCCGACAGCAGCTACAACCGCTTCCTCCTGGGATCCCGAGCTGCTTTACGAAATGGGTGTAGCACTCGGTAAGAAGTGCCTTAAGGAGGAAGTCGGCGTGCTTCTCGGCCCCGGTATCAATATGAAGCGTTCTCCCCTTTGCGGCAGAAACTTCGAATATTTCTCAGAAGACCCCGTGCTTGCAGGTGAGCTTGCAGCAGGCTTCATCAACGGCGTGCAGTCAATGGGCGTGGGCACATCACTCAAGCATTTCTGCGCAAACAGCCAGGAAACCCGCAGAATGACCTGCGATTCGGTTGTTGACGAAAGAGCACTCCGTGAAATTTATCTCACAGCATTTGAAATTGCAGTCAAGAAGGCTCAGCCCTGGACTGTAATGAATTCATACAATAAAATCAACGGTGCTCACGGCTCCGAAAACAGACACACCCAGATCGAAATTCTCCGCGACGAGTGGGGCTTTGAAGGCGTTGTAGTCAGCGACTGGGGTGCAGTCAACAACAGAGTGCTCGGCTTCAAGAACGGTAACGACCTTGAAATGCCCTCATCAGGCGGCTCGGGCGCAAAGAAAATCGTTGAAGCCGTCAAGAACGGTGAGCTCGATGAAGCTGTTCTCAACGAAAGAGCTCTCAATATGCTCACCCTTATCAAGAAGGCTGTTGACGGTTCAAAAGAGAACTACGAATACAACGATGCAGACGATCAGCCTCTTGCAAGAAAAATTGCCGCTCAGTCAATGGTTCTTCTCAAGAACGACGGCATCCTGCCCCTCAAGAAGGGCAGCAAAATCGCCGTTATCGGTGAGCTCGCAAGAAATCCCAGATATCAGGGCGCAGGCTCATCACACATCAACCCCACAAAGCTTGATAACGCTCTCGATGAGCTGAAGGCTTCGGGCTTCGAGGTTGAATTTGCTCAGGGCTATGAGCTCAAGGCCAAGAAAGCGAAGAAGAATCCTGCTCATATCGCAGAAGCTGTTGAACTCGCAAAGAGAAGCGAAAAGGTTGTTCTCTTCATCGGTCTTACAGACGATTATGAAGCAGAAGGCTTCGACAGAACAATTATGTCCCTTCCCGAGGCTCACGATAAGCTCGTTGAAGAGGTTCTCAAGGTCAACAAAAACGTTGTTGTTGTTCTTGCAGGCGGCTCACCCGTTGAAATGCCCTGGAACGACGGCGTAAACGCTGTTCTCCACTCATATCTCGGCGGTCAGGCAGGTGCAGGCGCAGTTGCAGATATCCTCTGCGGTGACGTTAATCCCAGCGGTAAGCTCTCCGAAACATATCCTATGTGCTATAACTGCACCCCTGCAAAGAATTTCTTCCCCGGCAACCCTGCTTCCGTTGAATACAGAGAAAGCATTTATATCGGCTACAGATATTATGACAAAATTGAAAAGAAGGTCCGTTATCCCTTCGGCTTCGGTCTTTCATACACAACCTTTGAATACAGCGACATCAAGCTTGACAAAACCTCAATGGATGAGAACGATACTCTCACCGTTACCTTCAACGTCAAGAACACGGGCTCCGTTGCAGGCTTTGAAACGGCACAGCTTTACGTCGGCGATAAGGAAAGCACGATTTACAGACCCGTCAAGGAGCTCAAAGGCTTCAAGAAGGTATGGCTTGAGCCCGGCGAAAGCAAGACCATCACCATTCAGCTTTCAAAGAGAGCATTTGCTTTCTATAACGTAAACATCAACGACTGGTGCGTTGAAAGCGGCGATTTCGATATTCTCGTCGGTTCATCCAGCGCAGATATCAGACTTACCGCAACCGTTAACGTTACTGCTCCCGAAGTTTCAATCCCCGATTATTCCGAGAGCGCTCCCCTCTACTACACAGGTGAAGTTCAGAACGTTCCCGAAGATCAGTTTGTTGCCGTTCTCGGCAGAGAGCTTCCTCCTTCGGATTACGCTCCCGACAGAAAGCTCGGCATCACCGACACCTTCGAAAGCTGCAGCCACACAAAGAACGGCAAGAAGATGTATAATCTCCTCAAAAAGCTCGTTCCCGCAGGCTTCGCTCAGGCAATCGCTCTGCAGACTCCCTTCCGCGATTTCATCAGCATGAGCGGCGGCGTATTCAGCGAACAGATGGCAGAGGGTCTTGTAAGACTTCTCAGCGGCGAAAAAGGCGGTATCCGTATGATTATCAAGGGTATTCCCAAGGCAATTGCAGGCGTTGGCCCGCTTCTCAAGAACATCTGATAACAGGAGAAAATCAAATGAACAGCAAGAAGATTTCAATCAAGGCGATAAGCATTTTTCTCGCCCTTGCACTGATTGTTGTAAGCATTCCGTTCACCGTCAGTGCGGAAACGGCGTCGGTAAGATTCGGCGTTATTTCCGATATTCACTACTTCGCCAAAGAGCTCAAAGGAGATTACAGCGAAGAATACAAGGAATGGCTCTACAACAAGCATAAAGAATACGATGACGCAGATTCACTTCTCACAAATGCTCTTGACGGCGTTCTCCGCAACGCCGCCGAGAACGGTGAAACCTACGTTCTTCTTCCCGGTGACCTGACAAAAGACGGCGAAAAGAAGAGCCATCAGGCTCTTGCCGAAAAGCTTGCCGCTTTTGAGGCGGAAACAGGTATTCCCGTTTTCGTTGTCCCGGGCAACCACGATATCAACAATTCAAATGCAATCACCTTTGAAAACGGATTTGAAGAGCCTGCCGATACCACTTCACCCGAGGATTTCCGTGAAATCTATGCAGATTTCGGCTATGCGGACGCTGACAGCGTTTTCGTTCCCAAGGAAGGCAACAAGGGCGGTATGCTCTCATATACCGAGGTCATCGGCGGCTATAAGCTCATCGCTATTGACAGCTGTATGTATAGCGAGGACAACGGTGCCGAGGGTAACGAGCATATGACCGACGGTAGAATCGGCGACGACCTTCTTGAATGGATTCTCGACGAATGCGAGGACGCAAACGAAAGAGGTCTGACAATCATCGGTATGCAGCACCACAACCTTGTTCCCCATATGGCTATTGAAGAAGCAACCTTCTGGCCCTTCGTTGTTCAGGAATGGCTTCAGATTGCCGATGCATATGCGGATGCAGGTATGCATTACGTTTTCACGGGACACCTTCACTCAAACGACGTTTCGTCCCACGTTTCAGACAACGGCGAAACAGTCTACGATATTCTCACCCCCACCCTTACGGGTTATCCCAACTACTTCAAAATCGTTGATTTCGTTTCCGACGGAACAAATATTGATTTCAAGATGGAAACCCTTGACGTTGACGAATATCAGAACGTTGTTGCGGATGACGGCACGGTTTACGAAAAGCCCTACAGACTCACTCATTCGTTTGAGCGCACCTTCGGCGAAGGCAGCGTTATGACCCTTCTTGAGGGCATCATTCACCCGTTCATTACCGACCTTTTTGCTGAAATCTCCGAAACAGGCGGCCTTGTGAATTATCTTGCCGCAAGCGGTCTTGACCTTCAGCAGATTATCACAGATGCTCTCGGCACAGACGGTCTTGCAATCGGCAGCGTTGATATTCTCACCGTCAGCACAAACCTGATGGGTCTTATCAACGATATCGGCTCACAGATTGATGCCGTATATATCAATCAGCCCGAGCTTACTCTTGAAAAGATTGATACCATTCTCGATAAGCTTCTTTCATTTGAGCTTACCGATATGCCTGCTTCCTACCTCAACACAATGCTCGGCTACGAGGTCAGCGGCGGCTGCACCGTCGGTCAGCTTGCAACAACCGTTATGCTCACCTACTATGACGGCAACGAGGACGTTGCAAACTACGCCTACGTTCAGGATATCCTTGACGGCTTTGACAGCGGCGTACTGACCGAGAAATTCTTCAACCTTCTTCTTGAGGTTGTTGTTGATGACCTTGTTAAGAACGAAATTCTTGCAAACATCGACCTCAATCCCGGTGCACTTTTCCCGCCCAAAACAATTTTTGCCCTTCTCGGCAGAATTCTGCAGGGCGCAACCGTAGCCCTTCTCGGCGGAGATAACAGCCTTCTCAACCTTGTTGAGTCAGTGCTCAGCATTCCGCTTGTTCCCGAGGAATATTCCTCAATCAACGCAATCATCGATAACCTTGCAGGCAAATACCTGACGTTCAGCCAGTTTGAATCCTGGGGCTACACAATCTCCTGGATGCTCGGCTCATTCCTTACCGATGACCTGCCTGCTCAGGGTATGGATTCCGACGTTTCCCTCCCCTATTCGGGTCCCGTTGCCGTTGAGGCTACAAAGGATAACTACCGTGCACCCTCACAGATTGCCGTTACTCTCGGTAACGATTCAGCAACCGAAGCCACCGTTACCTGGCTCACCAAATACAGCGTAACCTCATCGGATATCGAGCTGATTCCTTACAGCGCAAATCCCGATTTCACCGGCAAGCCGACGGTTGATTCAAGAATCAACGCTTCAAGCGAAACGGTTATCAGAAGCTATCCCGGTGCAGATATCGGTCTGCTTATGCCGATTCTGCCTTACGAATCCGAATTCGTTTATCACACCGTCAAGCTCTCGGGACTTGAGCCCGATACCAAATACAGCTTCCGCATCGGCGATGCCGAAAGAGGCTGGTGGAGCGATGCGGGTGTTATTCAGACCGCAGGCGGCGACGGTGCATTCACCTTCATCACCGTTACCGATCCGCAGGCACAGAGACCCAATCACTATGACCGATATGCCGAAACAATCGAAACGGCTCACGCACTTTACCCCGATGCAAGATTCGTTGTTTCCGCAGGCGACCAGGTTGATATGGGCGGCAATAACAAGCACTGGAATTATTTCCTCAATTCAACCGATGAATTCCTCGCCATGCCCTTTATGCCCACAACGGGCAACCACGAAAAGGACGGCGCGGTTATCACAAATATTTTTGAGCTTCCCAACGTTCCCGAGCAGGAGCTTGAAAGCGGCGTATTCTATTCATACGAATATAACGGCGTTCATTTCACCGTTCTCAACACAAACGATGATGAGGACGACAGGCTCAGCGATGCACAGATTGAATGGCTTAAGGATGATATAAAGAACAGCAATGCAAAGTTCAACGTTGTTGTGCTTCACAAGGCTCTCTATTCCAACGGCTCCCACTTTGAGGACGGAGACGTTGAGGGCTTCAGAAATCAGCTCGGTGCGCTTCTGCCCAATCTCGGTGTTGACCTCGTTGTTCAGGGTCACGACCACGTTTATCTTCGTACAGATGCTCTCTATGCAAATGCGGTTGTTCCCTGCAAGACCGAAACCGTCAGCTACAACGGTCAGGACTACGAGATGAAAATTAATCCCAAGGGCACAATCTACTCCATCTGCGGCACCTCGGGCGTAAAGGTCTACGATACCGTTGACGTCACCGCAACCGACGGCTCTTTCCCCAGAGCAGAGGCAATCGTTGAAAGCGAATACTCAATGTTCTCGGCAATCACCGTTGACGGCAACAGACTCTATTACAACGCCTATCAGGTGGTTGACGGCGAGGCTGTCTGCGTGGATTCCTTCGCAATCGAAAGCGACGGCGGCTCAAACTCCATCGGAATCGGCGTTGACGCAATCGATAACCTTATCGCATCAATCCTCGAAAAGCTCAACATCAAGCTTATCTGGAAACCGCTGAATTTCATCCTGAATATTTTCGGCAGATTCCTCAAGCTCATTAAAGCTATATAAACCAAATCATCCGCTCCGATTCAGGTCGGGGCGGATTTTTTATGTTGCCGCAAAATATACTCTTTTTTTCTTGAATATAAGGTTTAATGATGATATAATTAAATTTAAGGTGAATGGAGTAATCCGAACCTGCCCGAAAGCGAGTCTTTTCGCCGCTTTTCGGCGTTTCGGCATTGAAAGGCGTCAGCCTTCCTGCAACCTCAACATCCAAAAATCGGCAGAAAACTCTTCACTTTCGGGTCGAAGAATTTTCACGGAGCAGATTTTTGGTCAATCAAGGCATAAAGCGGAGCAAATCCTTTGTGGATTTGCGAGCATTTTAACGACGAGTGAACGGAAATATGCCCGTGAAAATCACGGTTCGAA
>JAZNUD010000099.1:0-10927 GCA_045592085.1 Acutalibacteraceae bacterium
TCTTCGAGGCTCATAGCATCTGTGCCTTCAACGCCCATTGCCTTTGCGATATCTCTGTATTTTTCACCTGTTGCAGGTGCGTTATATTCCATAACTGTGGGAAGGATAATTGCGTTTGCAACGCCGTGAGGTGTATCGTAGCGAGCACCGAGAGGATGAGCCATTGAGTGAACGATGCCGAGACCTACGTTTGAGAAGCCCATACCTGCAATATACTGACCGAGAGCCATACCTTCTCTGCCTTCATCTGTGTTGGCAACTGCACCGCGAAGGCTCTTTGCGATGATTTCAATAGCCTTGATGTGGAACATATCGCTCATTTCCCAGGCACCCTTGGTGATGTAGCCTTCGATAGCGTGTGTGAGAGCGTCCATACCTGTTGCGGCGGTAAGACCTGCGGGCATTGTTGACATCATATCGGGATCAACAACAGCAACAACGGGGATATCGTGAACGTCAACGCAGACCATCTTTCTGTTGTTCTGAGCGTCTGTGATAACGTAGTTGATTGTAACCTCAGCGGCTGTACCTGCGGTTGTGGGAACAGCGATGATGGGAACGCACTTATTCTTTGTGGGAGCAACGCCTTCAAGTGAACGAACGTCTGCAAATTCGGGGTTTGCAATGATGATACCGACAGCCTTTGCAGTATCCATTGATGAGCCGCCGCCTACTGCGATGATGCAGTCTGCGCCGCTTGCCTTGAAGCTCTCAACGCCTGCCTGAACGTTTTCGATTGTGGGGTTAGCCTGAATCGTGCTGAAAACGTCATAGGGAATCTCTGCGCCCTTGAGCACGTTGAAAACCTTGTCTGCAACGCCGAATTTGATGAGGTCGGGGTCGCAGCAAACGAGAGCCTTCTTGAAGCCTCTTGCCTTGAATTCATCGGCGATTGAAGCGATAGCGCCCTTGCCGTGATAGGATGTTTCATTGAGTACGAATCTGTTAGCCATAGTTAAAACCTCCGTTTGATTATAATGAAAAATGAATAGTGAAAAGTGAATAGTTAAGGGTGGGCGTTGCCCACACCCGATTTTAATTCAGAATCAAAGATTAAGGAAATCTCTTCTGTAAACGTCTTCAAGCTTGAAAGCCTTGACGATTTCAACGAGGTCGGGGTCTGTGATGGTGTTTACTCTGGGAAGATGAGCAGTCATCATATAAAGCTGAGCGGCCTTTTCAACGGTTTCGATAAGACCGAATGCTTCGTCAAGGTCCTTGCCGCAGCCGTAGATGCCGTGCTGACCCCAGACAACGAGTCTGAATTCCTTCATCTTTTCTGCGGTTGCGATGCCGATTTCGTTAGTGCCGCAAACCATCCAGGGAAGGATGCCGATGCCGTCGGGGAAAACTACCATGCACTCGGTGCACATTTCCCAGAGAGAATGTGTGAATTTCTTCTCGCTCAGTTCGTGAACGTATGTCATTGCGAGAGTGTTTGTGGGATGAGAGTGCATAATAACTCTGTTTTCGGGATTCTTTGAGAGTCTTGAAATGTGGCTCATAAGGTGAGCGGGAAGCTCTGATGTGGGTCTGCCGCCGTCGCTGTAGCCCCAGAGAAGGTGAGCCGTTGTGCCGTTTTCGGCGATTCTGATGATGCCGAGGTTGTTTTCGGGGTCATCTTCCATATTCTTGAAATATTTGCCTGTGCCCGTAACGATGAAGATTTTGCCTGCAAGCACCTTTGCATCGAAGCCCATTTCGATATCTCTGATGGGTGCGTCGATATCAAGATACTCTGCAACCTCGTCGTTTTCAAGCATCATGCTGATGTTGCCGCCGTTTCTTTCGTCCCAGCCCATACGGTACATATTGGCTGTTGTTTTCATCATACCCTTGAGAAAGGGTGCATCCATAATGTTTTTCATACTCTGTTCACCAAAACCTTTTCTTCATATTCTTTGATTATATTCAGATAATCGGATTCAACCTTTTGTCTGTTAAGATATTCTGCCCAGATGTCACCGAAGGGCAGGGTTTTTGCTTCTTCGGAAAGCACCATCAGAGATGTGAAATCCGATGCATCCTGAAGCTCTTTCATTTTTGAATCGGGCTGAAGCATTGCAAAAAGCAGAGCCTTCTGCACGTTGCGCACACCCGTTACCCATGCGCTGATGCGGTTGATTGATGCATCGAAATAGTCCGTTGCGATGAATACCCTGTCAAGCGCACCGTTTCTGACGATTTCCTTTGCGATTTCCTTTGTTTCATCGTCGAAAAGAACAACGTGGTCGCTGTCCCAACGAACACCTCTCGTGACGTGGAGTGCGATTTTTTCGTTGAATGCGAGAAGTGCGGAAATCTTATCGGATACAAGCTCTGTGGGATGATAGTGACCGTTATCCATAAGAGGAACGATGCCAGCCTTCGTTGAATAGCTCAGGCAGAATTCAGCCGAGCCGACGGTATAGCTTTCAAGACCGATGCCGAAAACCTTTGACTCAAGGGTGATGAACACCTTTGATTTGTCATAGGGTGTTTCGAGAATTTCGTCAAGCGATTTCTTGAAGCGGAGTCTGGGTGAAAGACGGTCTGCAGGGATATCCTTATAGCCGTCGGGAATCCAGATATTCATAACGCAGGGATAGCCTGTTTCTTTTGCGAAATAGTCGGAGAGCTCAACGCATCTCTTGCCGTGCTCAACCCAGAATTTTCTGACGGTTTCGTCAGGAGAGGAAAGTGTCAGTCCGTCCTTTACCATAGGATGGGAGAAGAAGGTGGGGTTAAAATCGATGCCGATGTTTCTTGCTTTTGCAAACTCAACCCATTTTGCGAAATGCTCGGGCTTAAGAGCGTCTCTGTCGGCTCTGTTGCCGTCAAAAATTGCATAGCTTGCGTGGAGATTGAGCTTCACCTTGCCGGGAATGAGGCTGAATGCCTCGTCGATATCAGCCATAAGCTCATCGGGAGTTCTTGCCTTGCCGGGATAGTTGCCGGTTGTCTGGATACCGCCCGAGAGTGCATCGTCGCTGTCGAAGCCGCCGACGTCGTCGCCCTGCCAGCAGTGAACGGAAACCGTAACTTCAGCAAGATCGGCGAGTGCCTTCTCGGCATCAATGCCGTATTTTGCGTATATTTCTTTTGCACTTTCAAATCTGTTCATTACTAACCTCCGTGAGATTGATAATCAATTAATTATAACTTTTTAATGATGGTTAGTCAAGATTATGAGGAATTAATTTCCGTATTACGTTGCATTAATTTTTACAAAATTATATTTGTGTTTCACCGTTTTATCGGTAGATTGCAAGAATATTCGTTTTAGGGCCGAAAAAACTTGATTTTAAGGGTTAATGGTTATATACTTATTTTATTATTTTAATCTTCTTATAAGGAGAGAAAGACGATGAAAAGCGTTCCCGAATATTTCGGCTGTATGGTATTTGACGATAAAACAATGAAATCCCGTCTGCCCAAAGAGACATATAAGGCAATGAAAAAGGCGATTCAGGATAACAAACGCCTTGACCTGAGCGTTGCCAACGTTGTTGCAAACGCAATGAAGGACTGGGCAATCGAAAAGGGTGCAACCCATTATACTCACTGGTTCCAGCCTATGACGGGCATCACTGCCGAAAAGCACGACAGCTTTATTTCTCCCTGCGAGGGCGGAAATATCATTATGGAATTTTCGGGCAAGGAGCTTGTAAAGGGCGAATCCGACGCATCGTCATTCCCTTCGGGCGGTCTGCGTGCAACCTTTGAGGCAAGAGGCTATACCGCATGGGACCCTACTTCTTATGCTTTCATCAAAGAAGGCGTGCTTTATATTCCGACGGCATTCTGCTCCTACGGAGGTGAGGCGCTTGATAAGAAAACACCTCTTCTTCGTTCAATGGAGGCTATCAGCAAGCAGACTGTAAGAATTATGAGACTTTTCGGTCAGGATATGACGGCTGTAAAAACAACCGTCGGTCCCGAGCAGGAATATTTCCTTGTTGATAAGGAAATGTACGATAAGAGAAAGGACCTGCGCTATACGGGCAGAACACTTTTCGGCGCAAGACCTCCCAAGGGTCAGGAGATGGATGACCATTATTTCGGCAGCATCAAGCCGAGAGTTGCCGCATATATGAAAGACCTTGACGAGGAGCTCTGGCAGCTCGGAATCCTCGCAAAAACGGAGCATAACGAGGGTGCACCTGCCCAGCATGAGCTTGCTCCCATTTTCACAACAACAAACATAGCCGCAGACCATAACCAGCTTACTATGGAAATTATGCAGAAGGTTGCGAGAAAGCACGGTCTTGTCTGTCTTCTTCACGAAAAACCATTCAAGGGTGTAAACGGAAGCGGTAAGCATAATAACTGGTCAATCCAGACGAATACGGGAATCAACCTTCTTGAGCCCGGCGAAACTCCCTATGAAAACGCACAGTTTTTGCTTTTCCTCTGCGCTGTAATCAAGGCGGTTGACAATTATCAGGAGCTTCTGCGCATTTCCGTTGCCACCGCAGGCAACGACCACCGTCTCGGTGCCCACGAAGCACCTCCTGCCGTTGTTTCGATGTTCCTCGGCGACGAGCTTAACGATATTCTCGAAGCGATTGAAAACGATACTGCTTACGATGCAAAAGAAGCGGTGCAGATGAAGGTCGGTGTTCACGTTCTTCCCAGATTCCCCAAGGACACAACCGACAGAAACAGAACGTCTCCTTTTGCGTTTACGGGCAACAAATTTGAATTCAGAATGCTCGGCTCCGCAAACTCAATTTCAAGCGCAAATATCGTTCTCAACACCGCCGTTGCGGAATCTCTCAAATCCTATGCCGACAGACTTGAAAACGTTGATAATTTTGAAGAAGCACTTCACGCGCTTATCAAGAAAACAATCAAGGACCATAAGAGAATCATTTTTAACGGCAACGGCTATGATGATGAGTGGATAAAGGAAGCCGAGAAGAGAGGTCTTTCCAATCTGCCCACAACGCCCGACTGTCTGCCTGCTCTTGTCAGCGAAAAGAGCGTTGAGCTCTTTGCAAACCATAAGGTTTTCACAAGAGAAGAGCTTGAAGCAAGATATGAAATCTACCTTGAAAATTACTGCAAGACCCTCAACATCGAGGCTCTTACAATGATTGATATGGTCAATAAGGATATTCTTCCTGCAATCAGTGAATATATCGGAGTGCTCAGCAATGCGATTGCCGCCCGCAAGCAGGCTTTTGCTTCAACGGGTTATACCTATGAGGAAAAAACGGTTGAAAAGCTTTCCGCACTCAGCACGTCGGTATTTGAAAAGATTGCGGCATTTGAAGAATCTCTCGAAAAAATCAATGCCTGCAGTGACAAGCTTGCTGTTGCCAATATGTATAAGGACGTTATCATCCCTGCAATGGAAAGCATCAGGACGGACGTTGATGCGGCAGAATCAATCACCGCTTCAAAATATTGGCCCTATCCGTCATACGGTGATCTTCTTTTCAGCGTACAGTAAACAGAATAATCAAAAGACCTGCAAGAGAATTTGCAGGTCTTTTTTGTTACTGATTAATAATTCTTATGAATTCTTCGCTGTTTTTGAATTCGTCCGAAAGCTCGGGTCTCCTCAGCAGGCCTTCCTTCACATCCTCAAAGAATGAATCCTCCCAGAAACGGTATGCTTTTGTTTTATCAAATTCAAGTCCCTTTACTGCATTTGAGGTGTGAACAATAATATCGGGCATTTCGTCGTATTTTTTTGCCAGCTTGAGTGCTTTGTCAAAATGCTTAAGTGCGGATTCTTTATCGCCTGCAAGAAATTTCTTAACTCCGAGCCTTTGATTATAGATTACCGTAAGATAATGACTCTTGCCGTAGTCACCGTCAGGCATAACAGCTTCAACAAGGTTGAGATATGCTTCGGAAATATTATCATCGGCATCAAGGAAGCTTTTGTGCTTTCTGTTCATTATTTCACCGAAAAGACGGAGCATTTCGGATATGCCGTTTGCACAGGCATCCGCACGCTTTTTATCATCGTGGGGATAGAGATACATTGCTTCATAATCTCTTGTATTCTGCATTATCGGCATCTGCTCAAGAATTCTTTCAGCTTCCGAGATGTCCACCCCGCTGCTTTCGATAAGGCTCAGGTCACGAAGATAGCGGCACATAAGCTTCTTCGTCCATATTCTTATGCTGTCAAGCGTACAGTAGGTCTGCACCGTGTCGTAAATTCTCTGCACCTCGGTTTTTATCGAAAGGAGATAGGCGTCATCGTACTGTGCGTGTATAAGCGCATTAAGATACTTGGCAAGCAGGTCGTAGTTGCCGGGGAATTCGGTGACTGCAGTTTTGAGCCTATCCCTTGCATCGCTGATTTTCCCTTCGCTCCATAGCCGTGAGTATTCCTTGCAATATTCGCTTATCTTTTTTTCTTTTTCAATCATATCGGTGCCGAGAAGGCTGTCAACAGTCACACCGAAAAACGATGCAATCGTCGGCAGCATTGTTATATCGGGATAAGTTTCGCCACGCTCCCATTTGCTTATTGACTGGAATGACATACCGAGGAATTCTGCAAGAGTTTCCTGGGTAAGATTTTTTGATTTGCGCAGCTTTTTGAGGTTTTCTCCGAAATAGATTGTCATATTTTGTCACCCTTCAAATGCATATTAATAACCGGTTACAACTGAATAATAACAGTTTTTTCAAAAAGAAACAATAACTTGTTTTTTGAAATGAATTCTATTATCAAGAGAAAAATTCTATCACTAAGACTTGTGAAACGGTTTGCGTGATATTTTTTTATCCGTGACATATATTTATACCGTATATTTTTATGGAGCGGAGAGATTATGGATTTTGATTTGGTTGAGCTTTTTAAGACGGTGATTATCGGCATTATCGAGGGTGTAACCGAGTGGCTGCCCGTTAGCAGTACGGGGCATATGCTTCTTTTTGATGCATTCGTACCGCTTGAAATGACGGAAAGCTTCAAGGAAATGTTTTTCGTTGTTATCCAGCTCGGAGCAATTCTTGCGGTTGTTGCAATGTTCTGGAGCAGAATGTTTCCGTTTTCGGTCAGTGAAAAAAAGATAAAAGCCGATAAGAATATTATTTCAATGTGGATGCGAGTTGCGGTTGCGTGCGTACCTTCTGCGGTGCTCGGCTTTTTGCTTGATGATTGGCTTGAATCGAAATTCGGCTCACCGCTGACCGTTGCGGCGATGCTGATTATTTACGGCATAGCTTTCATTATTATTGAAAAGAAAAACCGAAACACGCCGCCGAAAATCTTCACCCTTGCAGGAATAAATATGAAAACCGCATTGATTATCGGCTTGTTTCAGGTGCTTTCGATGTTGCCCGGCACGTCACGCTCGGGAGCAACGATTATCGGTGCACTACTTATGGGAGTATCACGCACTGCGGCGGCTGAATTCACTTTTTTTCTTGCCGTGCCGACGATGCTCGGCGCAAGTGCGCTGAAAATAATGAAATTCGGATTGGCTTTTTCTGAAGCGGAGCTTCTGACGCTTGTAATCGGTATGGCGGTTGCGTTTGCGGTATCTATGCTTTCAATAAAATTCCTGATGGATTACGTGCGCAGACACGATTTCAGCGCATTCGGAATTTATCGGATTATCCTCGGCATAGCAGTGGTTGTCATATTTTATTTTAAATAATCGGGTGTGGGCATAGCCCATCCGAAACTATTCACTCTTCACCTTTTCACTATTCATTAAAAAAGGCTTGCATGGTTTTCCATACAAGCCTTTAATCGATTTATTCTTTTTCGCCGTTTCTGATTGCAACTCTTCTGACCTTACCGCTGAAGGTTTTGGGCAGAGCGTCAACAAATTCAATGATACGGGGATATTTGTAAGGTGCGGTGTTGACCTTGACGTAGTTCTGAAGTTCCTTGACGAGCTCAGGTGAGCCTTCAAAGCCTTCACGAAGGACAACCGTTGCCTTTACAACGAAGCCTCTGACGGGGTCGGGGACACCTGTTACCGCAACCTCAAGCACAGAGGGGTGCTCAAGCATAACGCTTTCAATCTCAAAGGGGCCGATTCTGTAACCCGATGATTTGATAACGTCGTCGTTTCTGCCGAAGTATACGAAACGTCCCTGCTCATCTCTGTATGCAAGGTCGCCCGTATGGAAGAAACCGCCTCTGTAAGCGTCTGCAGTTTCCTCTTCGCTGAAGTTATAGCTTGCGACAACGCCGCAGGGATGCTCTTCGGGTGAGGGGGATTTGATGCAGATTTCGCCGATTGTACCTCTCTGGCAGTGGTTGCCGTCATCATCGAGAATATGCACCTTAAGACCGGGTGCAGGGAAGCCTATTGCTCCGGGAACGGGCTTTGTCCAGGGATAAAGGGTGCAGATGCTGACGGGAGTTTCGCTCATACCGAAGCCCTCGTGAATCTCAAGACCCGTTGCTTCCTTCCATTTGTTGAAGATATCCGCATTGAGTGCTTCGCCTGCCGTGCAGCAATGAACGATTGATGAAAGGTCATATTTGCTTACGTCATTCTGAAGCATAAGGCGGTACATCGTGGGAGGCACGCAGAAGGTTGTGACTCTGTATTTTTCAAGCTTGGAAAGGATATCCGCGCCGTCAAACTTATCGAAGTCATAGACCATAATAACGCTTTCGCCCATCCACTGGCCGTAGTATTTACCCCAGAGGGATTTTGCCCAGCCCGTATCGGAAACGGTGAAATGAACGCCGCCGTCAACAACGTGATGCCAGAAAACGCCGGTCATAATGTGACCGAGAGGGTATTTGAAATCGTGGGCGATGATTTTGGGGTAACCCGTTGTGCCGGATGAGAAGTTGATAATCATCGTATCTCTAACGGTTGTTGCGGCGTCGCCGGTGGGTCTTGTCCAGCTTTCATCGGCGTTTTCAAAGCCTTCTTCAAAGTCAATCCAGCCCTCAACGTTTTTGTGCTTTGTGACAAACTTCTTGAGGATGGTTTCATACTGACCTTCGCCGCCGTCAAAATATTCGGTGCATTCGTCATCGCCCGTAATGAGAGCATATTTGATTTCCGCCTTGTTGCAACGGTAAACGTAGTCCTTTGCCTTGAGCATATTCGAGGCGGGGACCATTATCGCACCGATTTTGTTGAGTGCGAGGGTGACTATCCAGAAAAGGTAGCTTCTCTTGAGAACGAGAAGAACGGGGTCGCCTTTTTTAACGCCCTGCGAAACAAAATAGTTTGCCGCCTTATCCGAAAGTCTTTTCATATCTCCGAAGGTGAAACGCTTTTCTTCACCCTTGTTTGAAATGTAGAGAAGAGCTTCTTTATCGGGCTTTTCCGTGCCGAGAACGTCAATAACGTCATAGGCGTAGTTGAAGCTGTCCTCGCAGGTGATTCTGAAGTTCTCCTGGCAGTCCTGAAGAGAAACAAAGGAATCTCTTGTCCTGCCGATAAATTTTTCGTAAATTGCCATAAATCTTTCTCCGTTTGGATTATTTCAGAACGAGAGCAATAAACTGCGCGGGGCTCTCGCCGATAACTTTGTGCGCATGGGGGATAGTGGAGTTGAAATACGCGCTGTCGCCTTCGTTGAGCTCATAGCAGATATCACCGATATAGAGCATCATCTGACCCGAAAGCACGTAGTCGAATTCCTGACCCTCATGTTCATCCATAACGGGAGGGTTGCCGTTGGGTTCGATAGTTACAAGGAAGGGCTCTGCCTTCTTATCCTTAAAGGTATATGCAAGATGAGAAAATTCGTAGCCGGGGTTGCGGTTAACAACGAAGCCTCTGCCCTTCTTGACGACCGTTGCGGTTGAAAGTCTGGGCGATTCGCCGCTGATAATATCAAGGATATCAACGCCGAGAATGAGAGCGATGTTGTTGAGAGTGCTGATTGCAAAATCATATTCTCCGTGCTCAAAGGAAATATAATCGTCCTCTGAAATTTCGAGCTTTTCAGCCATTTCGGAGGCGGAAATTTCACACATTTCGCGCAGAGAAGCAACTCGCAGACCGATTTCTTTTAATTCAAGCATCTGAGTTCTCCTTAATAATTAATCAAAGTTATAACCAAGCTCAACAGCCTTGATGTTGAGGGCAAGCATTGTCTGCTTCTTTGCAGGAACAACCTTTGCCATAACCTTTTCAACGTTTTCGTAGGGCATAACGCCGGCTTTTTTGATCATATAGCCGATCATAATCATATTTGCAAGACCTGTGAGACCTTCGTCGGAAGCCATTTTTGTTGCAGGGATGTAGTAAGCCTCAACGTCATCTCTGTTAACCTTACGGTCGATGAGAGAGCTGTCAACAAAAATCTTTGCGCCGGGAACGGCATCGTTCTCAAACTTATCAAGTGAAGGAAGGTTCATTGCGATGAGGATATCGGGATTTGAAACGATGGGTGAGCCGATCTGAGTATCGCTGAGGATAACGGAGCAGTTGCAGGTACCGCCTCTCATTTCGGGGCCGTATGAGGGGAGCCAGCTTACCTGACGGTCCTCGATAAGTCCGTCATAAGCAAGAAACTTGCCGGAGAAAAGGATACCCTGACCGCCGAAGCCTGCAAGAAGAATCTGATGAGTCATAATTATTTATCCTCCTTTTCTGCAAACTTATCCTTATAAACACCGAGAGGATAGTAGGGGAGCATATTTTCCTCAAGCCACTCAAGAGCCTTTTCGGGAGTGAGACCCCAGTTTGTGGGGCAGGTTGAAACAACTTCGATAAGGGAGAAGCCCTTGCCGTCAAGCTGATTCTGGAAAGCCTTCTTGATAGCCTTCTTTGCATTCTTAACGTTCTTGACGTTGTTGACTGCAACTCTTTCAAGATATGTTGCACCGTCAACGTTTGAAAGCATTTCGCAAACCTTAACGGGGAAGCCGACCTTGCTTGTGTCTCTGCCGTAGGGGGAGGTCTGTGTAACCTGACCGGGAAGAGTTGTGGGAGCCATCTGGCCGCCTGTCATACCGTAAATTGCATTGTTTACGAAGATAACGGTGATG
>JAZNUD010000100.1:0-25658 GCA_045592085.1 Acutalibacteraceae bacterium
GTGTGAGCGAGATAGCTCTTTCCGTCCTCGCCCTTTACTCTTATCTTAAGACGTCTTGCCTGAGCATCGCCGAGATTTGAGCAGGAGCCGACCTCGAAATACTTGCCCTGTCTCGGTGACCAGGCCTCAACGTCTATGGACTTTACCTTAAGGTCTGCAAGGTCGCCTGAGCAGCATTCAAGTGTTCTTACGGGGATATCAACACTGCCGTCAGCGTTGAGATTATTCTCAAGGAATGCAATAAGCATTCTGGGAGGAGCAACAACGGTGTTATTGAGAGTGTGAGCAAAATACTTGCCGTCTTTGCCGTTGACTCTGATTTTGAGTCTGCGTGCCTGAGCATCGCCGAGATTTGAGCAGGAGCCGACCTCAAAATATTTCTTCTGTCTGGGTGACCACGCTTCAACGTCAAAGGATTTAACCTTGAGGTCGGCAAGGTCGCCTGAGCAGCATTCGAGAGTTCTGACGGGAATATCAAGCGAACGGAAAAGGTCAACCGTATTCTGCCAGAGCTTTTCAAACCACATCATACTGTCCTCGGGCTTGCAGACAACGATCATTTCCTGCTTTTCGAACTGATGGATTCTGTAAACGCCTCTCTCCTCAATACCGTGAGCACCCTTTTCCTTGCGGAAGCAGGGTGAATAGCTTGTGAGGGTGTGGGGAAGAGTTGCTTCGTCAACGATGGTGTCGATATACTTGCCTATCATTGAATGCTCGCTTGTGCCGATGAGATAGAGGTCCTCGCCCTCAATCTTATACATCATTGCATCCATTTCGGCAAAGCTCATAACGCCGGTAACAACATTGCTTCTGATCATAAAAGGAGGAACGCAGTAGGTGAATCCTCGTTCAATCATAAAGTCTCTTGCATATGAAATGCAGGCAGAATGAAGGCGTGCGATATCGCCCATAAGATAGTAGAAGCCGTTACCTGCAACGTTTCTTGCGGCATCAAGGTCGATGCCGTTGAAGCGCTCCATAATCTCCGTATGATAAGGAATCTCAAAATCGGGAACAACAGGCTCGCCGTACTTGGTGACCTCAACGTTTTCACTGTCATCCTTGCCGATGGGCACGCTGGGATCGATGATATTGGGAATAATCATCATAATCTTCGTTACCTTTTCGGCATATTCAGCTTCAAGTCTTTCGCACTCTGCAAGTCTCTCGGAGAATTCCGTAACCTTTGACTTTGCTGCCATAGCTTCTTCCTTTTTGCCCTGAGCCATAAGCGCACCGATTTCCTTGGAAACCTTATTGCGGTTTGCTCTGAGAGAATCAGCCTCGGTCTTGACTGCTCTTGATTTTGCGTCAAGCTCGATTACCTCGTCAACAAGAGGAAGCTTTGAATCCTGAAACTTCTTTCTGATATTTTCTTTAACGATATCGGGATTTTCTCTTAAAAATTTGATATCAAGCATATTTTCAACTCCTGAAAATGTTTTAACTTCTTTATTTTACTGCATCTTTGTTAAAAAATCAACAGCATCCGCAACATATTTGTCATCGGCAAGCTCAACTGCACCCTTATCAACGAGTGCGGCTGTTGCAGGGTCGATGGGAAGCCTTGCAAGAACGGGTACACCGAGCTCTTCGGCAACGGCTTCAAGCTTGCTCTCACCGAATGCGTGGATTTCCTTGCCGCAATCGGGGCAGATAACGTAGCTCATATTTTCAACAAGACCGAGTACGGGAATGTTCATCAGCTTTGCCATATTGAAGGCCTTCTTGACAATCATCGTTACAAGGTCCTGCGGTGTTGTGACGATAATGATGCCGTCAACGGGAAGATTCTGGAAAACGGTGAGAGAAACGTCGCCCGTTCCGGGAGGCATATCAACGAACATATAGTCAACGTCGCCCCAGGCAACGTCCTTCCAGAACTGCTGGATAACACCCGAAATAACGGGACCTCTCCATACTACGGGTGAATCCTCACTCTCAAGAAGAAGGT
The DNA here is from genome assembly GCA_045592085.1 of Acutalibacteraceae bacterium. GTDB lineage: Bacteria > Bacillota > Clostridia > Oscillospirales > Acutalibacteraceae > CAG-177. Next base: position 1,958 of record JAZNUD010000100.1, read on the forward strand.
TGACGGACATAATTCTGATGCCCGTGTTGCTTTCCTCGGGAAGCAGACCCGTTTCGTCTGCCTTGGCTCTGTTTTTGATGCCGAATGACTTGGGAATAGAGGGACCCGTTATATCCGCATCAAGAACGGCACAAGCGTTGCCTCTTGCCTGCATTGCGCTTGCAAGCATTGAAGTTACAAGCGATTTACCTACGCCGCCCTTACCGCTGACAACGCCGATAACCTTTTTAACGTTGCTGAAAGGACCGCAGGGAATTCTCAAATCCTCTTTTTTTGATGAGCAACCGCCAGCTGATGCACAGCTTGAGCAGTTACCGCTGCATGCTTCACTCATTGTAAATATCTCCTATCTGATAAAATAATTATTGAAATAAGCCGATAACAAACTGAATTATCACCGTCAGAATAAAAATAATCGGCATATGGGCAATATAAATAACGAAGGCGTTTCTGCCGAGAAAACCGAGAAAAGCGATTCTTTTCGGATACATCCATTCGGGATAGCCTGCCTTTTTGCAGTATCTGCCCGAAAAAACGCCTGCGAAGAAAACGAAAACAAACGGGAATATCGGGAAATAATCCGCCGAAAAAAACGACGGCGAGGAAATACCTATCGGTGCAAGCCAATCGGTCTGATACCATTCCGCAGGAAGAGTAAACGAAAAAGCTTCTCCGAAGCCGAGCCTGCCCGAGGAAATTCCGCTTGTGAAAAAATAGAGCACCGCGCAGATAAGCAATCCTGCTACGGGGTGGATTTTTGCCGTAACCTTTTCAAACAGTGCGCCGAGCAAAACGCAAACCGAAAGGAAATGCAGAATGCCGAACCATATTTCGCACTCAACGAAGCCCAGAAGCGGCATTATCACGGCGGTGAAAAGCGTCACAACCGCCGCCGCAACAAGAATCTTAAGTCCCCTTTTGAAGTTGCTTCTCGTCAGGGAGCAGGACACACCGCAAAGGAAAATAAAAAGTCCTGCAAAAAACGGCTGTACGGGTGTGAAAAAATCAAAAAGCTTCGCCGCCCAACCGTAAGAAAAAATCGAAGCGAGAATATAGAATGCGTGGTAAAAAACCATACATAAAACCGCAAGACCCCGAAGCTCGTCAAGAAAGCATATTCTTTTTTCGTCGGTCTGCCGTCTTTCCATTATTCTCCCCTTGTGTTTTTCATTTAAATAGTATTTTAACATATTGTATCAAAAATGCAAGTATTTATTGACTTTATTCTTTGATTGATTTAGAATATTATGATGAAATATTGTGTATTCGGAAGGTAATTGTTTATGATTGATAAAATAAGAGAGCTTCTTTTCAGGCTTTTCAAAAAAGAAAGCTTCATCGGCAAGCTGATTGATAAATTCTTCACCAAGGAAATCGTTTCCTATATTTTCTTCGGCGTGCTCACAACGGCAGTGAATCTGCTCACCTTCTATCTTTTCAAAGAGCTGTTTATCAGCATCGGCTGGGAAGGAATTCTCAACACCCTCCTCTCCTCGGCAGGCTGGGAAAAGGCACTTGATTTCCTTTCCGACGGCTCGGATTACCTCGACGCAAACACAATTGCGTGGGTGGTCGGCGTGCTGTTTGCCTTCTTCACAAACAAACTGTTCGTATTTGAATCAAAAAGCTGGAAACCTTCGGTTGCAGGCAAGGAATTCATCGGCTTTGTCGGCGCAAGAATCCTCTCGTTTGTTGCGGAAAGCGTTCTTATGTTCCTGATGGTAACCGTTCTTTCCTGGAACGAGCTTGTCGCAAAAATCATCGTCGGCATTGTTGTTATCATTATAAACTACGTTTTCAGCAAGCTCTTCATTTTCAAAAAGGAAAAGGCTGAATGATATGACCGAAATCATAACCGCAAAACCCTCGGATTTTGAGATTCCTCAAAGAACAATCGAGGAATATCTCGGATATTACGAGCTTGAAATAAACGCCGAAACCGTTGATATAATTGAGAAATGCAAAAAAGAAGTGCTTGACTGCGTCGATTACAAAGCATGCCTTGCAAAAGTAACCTGCTGTAAAACCGAAGGCGGCATATGCCTTGATTTTATGGAAAGCGAAAGCAAATCGCTCGCAGGCAACCTTAAAAACTGTGAAACGGCTTACGTTTTTGCCGCCACAACGGGTGCTGCACTTCACCGACTTATTTCCAGAAATTTTCTTATTTCTCCCCTGCTCGGAATGGTGACGGATGCAATCGGCTCGGCAGCAATCGAAGCCTTCTGCGATTATATCAACAAAAGCCTTGGCGACGTTGATTATCTGCGTCCGAGATTCAGCCCCGGCTACGGTGATTTATCTCTTGAATGCCAGCAGACAATTCTCGATTTTCTCGGTGCAAAGAAACATATCGGTCTCGCTCTGACCGACGGCGGTATGCTCACCCCCGTCAAATCCGTTACGGCGATAATCGGACAGAGCAAAGAAAAAAATAAATGTAAAAGCAAAAAGGGCTGTATGGTCTGTGACCGCAAAAACTGCCCGTATTCATAAAGAAGGATTAAAAATGAACGTTCTTGAAAAAATCAGAAGCGGAATAACCTACGTTGACGGCGGTGCAGGCACTCTCCTGCAATCGTGGGGTCTTGAGGCGGGCGTTTCACCCGAAACCTGGAATATCTCAAATCCCGATAAAATCATTGAAATGCACCGCCTTTATCTTGAAGCCGGTGCAAATATCATCACCGCCTGCACCTTCGGCGCAAACAGACTCAAGTTTGACAACCTTGAGGAAATCATCACCGCCGCAATCGCAAACGCAAAAGAGGCCTGCAAGGGATACGAGGATGCTTACGTTGCCCTCGATATCGGCCCTACGGGCAAAATGCTTGAGCCTTTGGGCGACCTCCCCTTTGAGGAGGCGGTTTCAGTATTCGCGGAAACTGTCAGAATCGGTGCAAAAGCAGGCGCTGACCTGATTCTGATTGAAACGATGAACGATTCCTACGAAACAAAAGCGGCGATAATTGCTGCCAAGGAAAACTGCAGCCTGCCCGTTTTCGTCACCAATGCTTACAGTGATGACGGCAAGCTGATGACGGGTGCCGACCCTGCGGCAATGGTTGCGATGCTTGAGGGTCTCGGCGTTGATGCTCTCGGAATGAATTGCTCAATGGGTCCGAAGCAGATGCTTGAAATCGCTGCTGAAACCGCAAAATACGCATCTGTGCCGATTATCGTAAACCCCAACGCAGGTCTGCCGAAAATCGTTGACGGCAAAAGCGTTTTCGACGTTGACGCAGAGGAATTTTCGGATATAATGTGCGAAATCGTCAGAGCAGGCGCAACGGTTATCGGCGGCTGCTGCGGCACAACTCCCGAATACATCCGCAAAACGGTTGAAAAAACAAAGAATATGCCGTTTACTCTTCCCGAAAAGAAAGAAAAAACTCTCGTTTCGTCATATACTCACGCCGTTGAAATCGGAATCGACCCCGTTATCATCGGCGAAAGAATCAATCCTACGGGCAAAAAGCTTTTCAAAGAAGCTCTGCGAAACAACGATTTGAATTATATTCTCAACGAGGGTATTTCACAGCATAAAACGGGCGTTTCTCTGCTCGACGTCAACGTCGGTCTGCCCGAAATTGACGAAAAAGCTATGCTTACAAAGGTTGTTGCCTCACTTCAGGCGGTCTCGGATTTGCCCTTGCAGATTGATACCGTTGACTACGGTGCAATGGAAGCCGCAATGAGAATCTACAACGGCAAACCACTTATCAATTCCGTTAACGGCAAGCAGGAAAGTATGGATTCCGTTTTTCCGCTTGTAAAAAAATACGGCGGCTGTATTATCGCCGTAACTCTCGATGAAAACGGTATCCCCGATTCTGCGCAGGGCAGAGTTGAGATTGCCGAAAAAATAATTGCCGAAGCCGCAAAATACGGTATCGGCAAAAACGAAATCATCGTTGACCCGCTTGCAATGGCTGTTTCAAGCGACTCACAAAGCGCAAACGTCACTCTTGAGGCGGTCAGGATTCTCAACGCAAAGGGAATCCGCACAAGTCTCGGTGTTTCTAATATTTCATTCGGTCTCCCCTCCCGTGCAGACGTCAACGCAGTATTCTACACAATGGCAATGCAGTGCGGTCTTGACTGCGCAATCATCAATCCTCATTCCGCCGAAATGATGAAGGCGTGGCACGGATTTATGGCTCTTACGGGCAGGGATGCAAACTGCTGCGGATACATCAATTTCGCATCCGACTGCAAGCCTGCAGAAACCAAAACAGCCGCAGCCGTTGATACTCTTGATGCGGCAATCATAAAGGGTCTCAAGGATTCGGCTTATTCTCTTGCGTGTGAAATGCTCAAAACCGTTTCGCCGCTTGAAATTATCGACAATATGATTATCCCTGCGCTCAACACCGTAGGCAAGGGCTTCGAAGCAAAAACGGTTTATCTGCCCCAGCTTCTTATGAGTGCAGAAGCGGCAGGCAGAGCGTTTGATGCGGTCAAATCCGCAATTCCCGCAGGAGAGAGCAAAAAAGGAAAAATCGTTATTGCAACCGTCAAGGGAGATATCCACGATATCGGCAAAAACATCGTCAGAACTCTTCTTGAAAATTACGGCTACGACGTAATTGACCTGGGCAGAGACGTTGCACCCGAAAAGGTTGTTGAAGCAGTCAGGGAAAGCGGCGCACCGCTTGTCGGATTGAGTGCTCTGATGACTACAACGGTCCCTGCAATGGAAGAAACAATAAAGCTTCTGCGCAAGGAAATCCCCGAATGCCGCATTACGGTAGGCGGAGCGGTTATGACAGAGGAATATGCCGCAATGATAGGTGCGGATAACTATTCCCCCGATGCAATGAATACCGTCAGATACGCAGAAGAAATTTTTGCATAAGAAAAAGGACTGCCGAGGCAGTCCTTTTTTATAATTTCATTCCGAAAGCAACGTCGTCTTCCCACTCTTCAACAAGCTCGAAGCCGTACTTCTTATAGAAGCCGATGCCCGTGAAGTTTCTGCTTCCGACGGTGAGCATAACGCCCTTGATGCCCTTGCTTCTCAGGTGGTCGAAAAGTGCGTTGATAAGCTTTCCGCCGCAGCCCTTGCGATGATATTCGGGAAGAATATCAATGTGCAGATGGGCAGGATAGATATCCTTATATTTTTCCTGCAAAACGTAGGCAGTGCTTGCCCATTCATATCTGTCCGCACCCCATTTTTCCGTCAGCGGCAGATAATCGGCATCGAAAACGGACTTGAATTCATCAAAATTCTCTGCGCAGATAACGTATCCGACAGCATTACCGTCATCATCAAGCACAAAGCAGTTATGCGGCTCGTTTTCTATATAATAATTGCAGAAGGTTGTAAGAATGAATTCCTGCGTTTCGGGTGAATCGGTGTTCGGCCCCTCGCTGTTAAGGCAGGCAAACTGCACTCCCTCGTAATCCTTTGACTCATATTTTCTGACTGAAACCATTTCTTTCTCCCCTTTTCTTTTTTCGTAATAATAATACACCAAAACGAAATTTAATTCAAGACCCGTATTGAAATCGCTTCATAATTGTGTATAATTATACTTAAGAATTATTTTCAAAATATTATTCAGGGGTGTTTGATATGAATTTTGATAAAATAACGAGAAAGTCCATCGAAGCTCTTTCAAAAGGAATAATCGCATCAATGCCGTCGGGATATTTCACAACGTCCGCAAAGGCAAACGGCGCAATGCTGACCGGCGACGAAGAATTCTCTGACAAAGCAGGCGAATTTTTCACCTGCGGCTTTGCAAAAAGCATTCTTACTCCCCCTGACGTTGCAAGCGGAAAATATTTCATCGCAGGCTATGATTCAAACAATCCTGCCGAATCAGTTCTTGACGATATGTTTGCGCGTGCAGTTTATATCGATGATAACACGGGCAGAGGCGGCGTTGTTTTCTGCGCAATCGACGCTGTCGGAATCAGCCGCAAGGATATAAACGATATCAGAAGCCTTGTTGTTTTCAGCGGCAGAATCCCCAATGTCAAATCAATCTCAATAACCGCAACCCACAGCCACTCCGCAATTGATACGCAGGGTCTCTGGGGCGAAAAGCTCTTCAAGAGCGGCAGAAACGAAGAGTTTATGGAGACTCTCAAGAAGAAAGCGGCTGATGCAATAGTCGCCGCCTACGAAAACCGCAGGGACGGCAGACTTTTCTATGCCGTTGCCGAAACGGAGGATATGCATTTCGATTGCAGAACTCCCATTGCATATGACAAAAATCTCACGAGAATCAGATTTGAGGCTTTTGACGGCTCGGAGGAAATTCATATCATCAATTTCGCATCCCACGCAGAGCTTCTCGGTAGCAAAACCAAGAGTGTCAGCGCCGATTTTCCCTGCTATATGATAAGAGAAATCGAAGCCGCAAACAAAAACACAAATGCAGTTTTCTTCAACGGCGCAATCGGCGGTATGATTTCCGCAAAAGAAATCAAAAAGGTTTACCGCAATGAAATCGACTGCGAAGCCTACACAAAGGAATTTGGCAAAAAGCTCGGCGAAATTGCAAATTCCCTCAGTAACGAAACCGAAATCGAGCCGATTATCAACGTCGCATCCGCTCCGATTGAGATTGCCGCATCCAATTTCGTGCTCATTCTTGCAAGGCTTCTCAAGGTGCTCAACAACGATATTCTCCGCAAGAAAAACCGCAGCGAAGCGTTCATTCTGTCCGAGGTCGGCTACCTTGAATTGGGCAAAAACAGAATCGGTGCATTTCTGATTCCGGGCGAGCTTTTCCCCGAACTGTGGAACGGTGAATTCCTCTCTGCAGAGGAATCCGCAACCGCAAAGGCGGCTGATTACAGAATCCTGAAGGATATGTGTTCATGTGACCATCAGTTTGTTATGGGTCTTTGTAATGACGAGCTCGGCTACATAGTCCCCGATAACGATTTCCTGCTCGACGAGAAAACGCCCTATATCAACAATGCCCACGACAGATTTGACAGAAGCCACTACGAAGAGACGAATTCAACAGGCCCCGAAACTGCAAGAACGATTCTCACGGCGGTTGAAAGACTTATTAACTCTGTAAAAGACCGATAAGGAATTAAAAATATGACAGAAAGAAACATATATTATCTCGGCATTGACGGCGGCGGCTCAAGGACAACCGCGGCTGTTGCCGACAAGGACGGAAACGTTATTCTGCGTGCAACGGGAGAAAGCATCAATTTCTATTCCGTCGGTATGGAAAACGCACGAAAAAATCTTTCCGACGTTATAAACAAAATATACACTTCGATTGGTGAATCAAAATTCTATGCAGCCTTTATCGGCTGCTCCGCACTCGATGACGAAGCAGACAGAGAAACCGTTGAAGCTCTCTGCGGCGGAATCATTGATGCCGATTATCTCGCAATGAGCAGCGACGTTCACGTTGCTCTGATTGCCTCGGGCAGCAACTGCGTTGCAATCTGCGGCACGGGCTCAATGGCTGTCGGTGAAAAGGCTGACGGAAGCATCGCCGTTACGGGCGGATGGGGCCACATCATCGGCGACGAAGGCTCGGCTTATTCAATTGCCGTAAAGGCTCTCAGGGAATGCTGCGGAATGCGTGACAGAAACGAGCGCACTCCCCTGATTGAAAGTGCAGAGAATTTCTTTGAGGTTGACGATTTCAGAAAAGCAATCGACAAAATATATTCAGAAAACACCGCAAAGGATTATATCGCGCGTTTTGCGAAAAACGTTGCAGAGCTTTCCGAAAAAGGCTGTGAAATATCAAGGCGGATTCTCTGCGATGAGGCGGCGGCTTTTGCAAAAACCGTTTCCGCACTCCTTGATGAAATCGGCGGCTCACCGATGCTTTCACTTTACGGCGGAGTTTTCCAGCACAACGAATTCTTCAGAAACGAATTCATAAAAAGCATAAGAATCTCCCATCCGCTTCAGGCTTCGGAAATTCTTAACATAACTCCCGAAGAGGGAGCAATAAAAGCAGCGAGGTTACTGCCATGCAAAAATACAGTGAATACATAAATAACGTAAAAGACGTTATTTCGCAAATTGAAAACGCCTGCACCGAAAGCATTGAAAAAACCGCAAAGGCTTTCAGTGACGCCCTGATTGAAGGCAGGAGAATTATTCTTTTCGGCACGGGACATTCGCATATGCTCTGTGAGGAGCTTTTCTACAGAGCAGGCGGTCTGCTCAACATTCAGCCGATTCTCATCGACACTCTTATGCTCCACGTTGATGCGGCAGGCAGCACCGTTGCGGAGAGAGAAGAAGGTCTTGCCGACAAGATTTTCGATGATTACGCACTCAAAAGCGGCGACGTTATCGTCATCATTTCAAATTCGGGCAGAAACGGCGTTGTCATTGATATGGCTCTGCTCTGCAAGGAAAAGGGCCTGACCGTTATCGCACTTACGAATCTGCGCCACACAAACGCTGGCGCATCCCGACATCAGAGCGGTAAAAGGCTCTGCGAAATTGCGGATATCGTGCTCGATAACTGCGGTTGCGTTGGCGATGCCTGCATCAACGTTGACGGCGTTGAAGGCAGCATCTGCGCAACCTCAACCGTTGCAGGCGCAATGATTCTCAACGCCTGCGTTGCCGAGGCGGTTGATATCTGTGCCCAAAAAGGCTTCAGCCCCGAGCATTTTATCAGCGCAAACGTTGACGGCGGCGACGATATCAACAACCGCCTTATTGAAAAATACAAAAAGGAGATCAAACATCTGTGATTTATCCAATTCCTCAGAAAAACAATCTCACGGGCACTCACGTTGAGGTGAAAAACGTTATTTTTTCGGGTGATTGCGTTGCCGTTGCGGAAAAGGTTTTCGGCAATTATTCAATCCCCGTTGACGGCGGCTACGGCATTGAAATCAAATGCATAAGCAGCAAAAAGACAACCTATATTGACGGTATTTCCCGTCTGACAGACGAAAAATATTTCATTACCGTTTCCGAAAGCGGTGCGGTAATCGAAGCATCCTGCGAAAAGGGCGTTTTTCGTGCCGCACACACCTTCGCAAAGCTCATCCGCAGCGGCGAGTTGAAAACGGGCACTCTTGAGGATTATCCCCTTTTCGTCAAAAGAGGCTATATCGAAGGCTTCTACGGCAAGACGTGGGAAAACAAAAAGAGAATTTCCGTTATGAAACTGATGGCGGCATACGGAATGAACACTTTTTTCTACGCACCGAAGGATGATATCTATCACCGTGAAAAATGGCGTGAGTTATACCCCGAAAAGGAGCTTTCGGAGCTTAAGATGCTGTTTGAAACCGCCTGCGAAAACCACCTTGATTTCCACTGGGCGGTAGGTCCCGGTCTGACCTATAAATACACCTCGGATTCGGATTTTGAGCAGCTTATTGCAAAGCTGATGAGCCTTTACGACATAGGCATCCGCAATTTCGGACTTCTGCTTGACGATATTGCCTGGGAATTCCAGTATAAAGAGGATGCCGCCGCATTCGACGGCATTGTTGACGCTCATATTTATCTTGTCAACAAAACCTACAATGCACTCAAGCAAATCGACCCTGCAATTTCGCTGACCGTATGCCCCACGCAATACAGCGGTAACGAAAGCGATTATTATATTTCAAAATTCGGCTCGGGAATACCCGTTGACGTTGACCTTTTCTGGACGGGTGCCGAAATCTGCTCAAGAGTGCAGACGGTAAGAGAAGCAGACGAGCTTCTTCGCTCAACGAAGCACCGCCCCCTTTATTGGGATAACTACCCCGTCAACGACTGCGAGATGTTTCAGGAGCTTCATCTCGGCGCATTAATCGGCAGAGAAGCCGACCTTTATAATCATTGCGAGGGTCTTATCTCCAACGTTATGGAATACGCCGAATGCTCCAAGATTCCGCTGATGACGGTTGCGGATTTCCTCTGGAATCCCAAGGCATACAATCCCGACGAATCGCTCAGAAACGCACATAGGGAAATTCTCGGTGACGATGCAGAGCTTTTCGGTCTGTTTGCCGACCATCTCGGCGTTTCCTGCCTTTCAAAATACAGCTCGGCTTATATGGGCGAAGTGCTGATGCACGCCGCATTCCTCGAATCCACGGGCAAAAAGGCTGAATCGCTTTCATATTTTGCAGACTATATCTCCGAAATGAGAAAATGCCTTGCACTTATCAGCAACACAGACGTGCCTCTGTTTGAAGAAATGCAGAAATGGGTCAAAAAATTCTCGATGTGCTGCGACCTGCTTGACGCAATTTACGAGGCAAGGAAAGACCCCAACGAAGAAACAAAAGCGGCACTTTCAGCTTCATATGAGAAATATATTTCGGATGCAGTGCTTCTGACGGGTTTCTGTCTGCGTGAAGCTGCGGAAAAAACTCTCAATTCCTGAACAAAATTGCTCGCAAGTGATTGAAAACAGGATAAAACAATGGTAGAATGTATATATATAATGCAAAGCGAGGTTGTAAGAATGAAAAAAACAGTCAAAAAACTTATTGCACTTATTCTCTGCGTATCGCTTCTTCTCCCTGCCGCAGTGCTTGGAGTTTCCGCTGCAGAAAAGAAGACTGACTGCACCGAGGATTGCGAATTCTATCCCACAGTCATCATCCCCGGTCTCGGCCAGTCCAGCGTTTGCGTAACAGACGATAACGGCGAATTCCTTCTTGATAAGGACGGCAAAAAGATTTCCGCCTTCCCTGCATATATCCAGATAGGCGACATCATCAAGAAAGCCGCCATTCCGCTTATCCTCACTCTCCTGACACAGAGAGATATGGGTCTTTCCGATGCCCTTAAAGAGGTTATCAGAAGCTGCTTCGGCATCAACCAGGTAGACCTCAAGGCTCAGGTTGTGACAAACGTAAAGGTTGAGAAATTCCCTTATTCATTTGCAGAATGCAGTGAATATGAAATGAGCGTTATCAATTCTCACATCCCCTTCAGCAAATATCACACCGACCTCCCCTACGACCACCTCTATTACTTCACCTACAACTCATTCGGCAACCATATTGACGCCGCAAACGAGCTTTATGATTACATCCAGATGGTCAAAGAGCAGACGGGTCACGATAAGGTAAATATCGTTCCCATCAGCCAGGGCGGCACGATTGCAAGCGCAATGTTTGATTACAGACCCGAAATTTACGATGATCTTCATAAGGTTATTTTTATCGTCCCCTGCCTTGACGGCTCAACAATCATCGGCGACGTTTTCAATGACAGAGTATCATTCCTTAATCCCGACTATCTCTATAACGGTTTCCTTGAGGAAAGCCGCCTTGTTGATAAAAACACAGCAAAGCTCATCGAGGTTGTTGCAAGAATTCTTCCCGATGACATTCTTGTCGGTGCACTCAGCGGCGCGGTTGACGTGCTCGTTGGCGAAATTATGACAAGAAGCACAAGTATGTGGGCTATGTGTCCTTCAGGCGATTATCCCACGGCTCGCGAAAAATATCTTTCAGCTCCCGAAATGGCTGACATCAGAAAGCAGACAGACAGATATTATCAGGCACAGCTCAATTCCAGAGCCAACGTACAGAAGCTCGTTGACAGAGGCATTCAGGTATTCAACGTTGCCCAGTACGATTATGCAATGATTAACGTCGGCGAAAGCTGGAACACCGAAAACGGCGACTATATCATTCAGCTCGATTCAACTTCAATGGGTGCTTACGCTGCCAACTGCGGCGAAACTCTCCCCGCAGATTATAAGCAGGCTAACACAAGCCCCAACTGCTCCGACCCCACTCATAACCACATTTCACCCGACAACGTTGTCGATGCTTCAGCAGGACTTCTTCCCGACACAACCTGGTATTTTGACAACCAGCGTCATGACCTTACACAGCATAACGACGTTATCCTTGAAATCGCTTTTGAGCTGATTGCTCACGACGATATCACAGACGTTTACTCCGACCCGAGATTCCCGCAGTTTATCAGCGGCAGAGACGTAAGAGCCATCGAAGCTCTTATCGAGCAGGCAAAAGAGGTTGACGCATCCTCTCTTTCGGCTGACGATGCCGCAGAGCTCAATGCCGCAATTGCTCAGGCAGAGGCTGACCTTGCCGATTCAACGTCGGGCGACCTCAGCGAAGCTTGCGACAGACTGACCGAAATCCTTGTAAAAATCGGCGTTGCAAAGCCTGTTGACACAAGCGACAATATCTTCACAAAGATAAGCCCCTGGCTCTTCGGTCTTTTCGGTTCAAACGGCTTCTCCGAGATGCCTAAGCTTGTTCTCAATATGCTCATCAAGCCCATTTACGAAACAATCAATTCAATATTCGCAAAGATATAATTCACCTTAACAGCAAAAGGGTCTGTCTCATGATGAGACAGACCCTTCATTTTTTATTTCATATGCTCTGAAGTTTTTTCAGCAGCCTTCTCAATGCTGACCGTACCGACACCGTTGATTGAGGTGTGGATTTTGCCGTTCAGAGGCTTTTTCCAATATTCGTCAATACCGTCGATTCCGTTTCTCATTCCGAGAATCGAGCCGACGGTTGCGCCGTTGCAATCGGTATCAAAAGCCATTCCGACGGCGGTGCAGATTGATTTGCCGAAATCACCTTCGCCGTAAAGCAACGCTGCCGTAACAATCATCGCATTCGTAATGGTATGGCACCAGCCGTGGTCGGTGTGCTCATCATATTCGGAATGAATCAGCTCAAAGCATTCATCAACCGTCACGCCGTTTTTATATCCGTCAAGAATTTTTATAACCGCTTCAAAGAGCCTTGAGGTTTCCGGAATCTGTGCAAGACCGCCGAGGATAATATCCTCAATGCTGTCCGTCACCGCGGCGCAGGCTATCATTGCCGAAACAAACATTTCGCCGTAAATGCCGTTTTTGACGTGAGAAATACTCGCATCTCTGAACGCCATTTCTGCCGCAGCCTCGGGGTTACCGACGTTGATATAACCGTAGTAATCGCCCCTTATCTGTGCGCCTATCCATTCACGGGCAACGTTTTTATACATTGCGGATGCAGGCGGCATAATGCAGTTGATGAAATTCACAAAAGCCGTTCTTTCCGCCGTAAAATATGAGAAAACGGGCTGATACTTCATCCACGCAAAGGCAACGTCTTCAGAATCAAAATATCTGCCGAATTCCTCAACGATAAGCTGTGCAAGCACGGTGTAGTTAGTATCGTCGTCAACGGGCATTCCGTCAACGGTATCTGCATAGCATTTATCTTTAAGCCAGAAAGTATATTTTGAGCATATCTCATCGGTAATATCGGATGACAGAATATATCTGTGCATCGGGTAGTTGCCCGTTTCCTTAAGAAGAGGAATCAGTTCATCGCTTCTGATGCACTCAATAGGCTTTCCGAGCAGGCACCCGCAGGCTCTGCCCGTCCACGCTCCGAGGAGCTTTTTGCGCAGTGTTTTCTCATCGGGCATAACTGCATCGAATTCGTGCTCTTTTCTGAGTGTCCTTATCTCTTCAAGATTTGAGGGCTCGTTATATTTATAGCCTTCTTTCATCGGCGCAGCCATAACCATATCAAAAAGTACGTTGCTCAGACGGGTTTTGTGCTCGCCGTTTTCAAGTGCCGAAACCGCCTCAAAAAGTCCTCTGTATTTTTCAATATCAAGTCCTTCCTCGGTTGATTGGACAAACTCCTTCATCAGTTCCGAGGGATAAGCGTTGAGCGAATCAACGTTATTATAATCTATTTTTACTTCCGTGCCGTAAGCTTTTAAAAACATAATTTCACCTCTTGGGTTATCTGGTTATTCCTTTATACTCCGCCTTGACCTTCTCATAGCTCTCAAGGTTGCCTATATCATAGCGGCTGCCGGGCATTTCCATTGCGTGGACCGCTGTCTGTGTGCAGAGCCATGCGATATAGCTGCCGGGAGCATCCGTGCCGCATCCGCATTCAATACCCTTGCCGACGAGCCTTGCATCCGCTTTTGTATAGTAATAGAAAGGCGGACAGCACCAATTCGTTGCAGGAGTCGGTGATTTTTCGGTCATACATAAAACCTTATCATTTTCATCGACTGTCACAACTCCGCATTTGAGGAGCTTGTTGAATTCAGGCTCATAATATCTCATTATGCAGGAGGTGCTTTTAGTTTTTGCATAAGCAACAAACTTCGTCAGGCTGAAATCGAGCACGTTATCCCCTGCTATGACAAGCATATCGTCGTCAATGCCGAGGCTGTCGATGGCAAACTGAATATCCTTCACCGCACCGAGACGGGTTTCGTTTGTCGAAGTTCCGTCATCAACAACAGTAACGCTCTGCGATTTTGTTTTTGCCCATTCTTCAAAATGATGAGCGTATTTATGGTTTGAAATAACGATATATCCGTCAACCTCACCCGAGGCATCGATATCGTCAACAAGCCAGTCGAGAATCGTTTTTTCGCCGACCTTAAGAAGCGGCTTGGGGAAATTCTCGGTCAAAGGATAAAGACGGGTGGCATAGCCTGCCGCCAGAATAAGACATTTCATATTTACACCTCAAGATTCACACCGTCTGCGCTTTCGCAGATGTGCACGGAATATTTGCCCTCAAGATGAGGGAACTCTTTCAGGTATTCACGGGTTACGGTTTCAATTATGCTCTGCTCGTAATCGGGGTTAATCAGTGCCATACAGCAGCCCTTGAAGCCTGCGCCCGAAAAGCGGCCGCCGTAGATACCCTCGGTCTGCGTCATAATTTCATAAAGCTTTTTAAGTTCGGGAGAGCCTGTTTCCCAATTATAAATCGAGGATTTGCCGCTTTCAAAAGAAAGCCTGCCGAATTTCTCAAGATCACCGTTGCGCCAGGCTTCTGCACCCTTTTGTACTCTGTCAAATTCGGTGTACCAATGCTCGGCACGCTTGCGCCAGTTTTCGGGAAGCTTGTCCTTATGCTCAAGATAAACCTCATACGGCACGTCGCGGAGATTGGTTTCTCCGAATTTACCGTATTCCATATCGGCATATGCTTTCAAAGCATAGGCGGCACTTCTGCACTCGTCAACACGCATATTAAAGGCTGAGCCTGCAAGGCTGCGCTCAAGTCCGCTGAAAAATATCGCAATTTTATAAGGCTTCATATCGGGATGCTGAGGGATAAGTTCATATGTATCGCTCTGCAAATCCATATATAAAAGGTGGTCTTTTTTGCAGTATACCTCGCAGGATTGGTCAAGCTTACCGCAGGAAACGCCGACGTAGGAGTTTTCCGCCTCCTGTGAAATCGTGATAAGCTCACTCGGAGAAAGCTCAATGCCGTTCATCGTGCAAAGAGCTGATAAGAACGTTATGATGACCGCCGCAGATGACGAAAGACCGCCGATGGGAAGCTCACCGTCGATAATTGCGCAAAGACCTCTGCGAAGATTATAGCGCTTATCAAGGGCAATCGTTGCGCCTCGCAGATGGTCAGCCCAGTCATTCTGCACCGTTTCGGGAGTAGCGGAAACGTGCCACTGCGCTCTTTTATCGAACTGCAGGGATTTGATTTCAATAACGCCGTTTTCCTTCGGACCGTAAGCGATATGTATGCCCTTATTGATGGCAAAGCCCGTTATTTTTCCGAGCTGATGGTCACTGTGCGCACCGATGGGACATATTCTGTAAGGCGTGAACGCAGTGTAAGCGGCAGGCTTATTATATGTTTTTTCAAAAACTTCGGCAGCTCTCATAGAACAAATCCTCCGTAAAGTGAATTTAATATTTCTATTATACATTATAATCATTCAGCAGTCAAACAAAAACTATTGACAAATCACAAACCACGCCCGAAAGGACGTGGTTTGAACAATATCTCTATAAGAGCAAACAATACCGGCGGCACCTGAAGGCGCCAATCAAAAATAACTTACCAAATCCTTTGACTCGGTATTTACAAAGACCAGAAGCTGTCGGTGAAACGTGTTGCACGGCGTGGAAATGCCCTGAAGAAATCATCGGCATTGCCCTTGATTTCAACGCCGTCAACGTAAGCAGCCGTCTGTGCAGTATGACCTTCGCCGGCAAGGAGCAGTCTCGCTGCCGCAGGCGGTGTGAGTGAGATATCGGCATCGCCGTCAGACCTTTGCGTAACGGTTGCTTTACCGTTCTGATATTCAACGTCAAATATACCTTTATTCTGCTCAAGGTCATCAAGGCTCAATATGCTGAATTTGCCGTACTCGGTGGGATAAACGTTGTTTTCAAGAAGCTTTTTAAGGTCATAGATTCTCGCCGCATAACCGTGGTCAATTTCATAGGTGACGCCGTCGATTCTGTCGGTAAGGCAAGCAAACGGCGAACCCTGATACTGCTTTTTCACAATCAGATCTTTTACGATTCCGTCGTAATTACGCAGAAAGCCGACTATTCCTTTAAGTGCATCGGGAGTTAGCACAAACAGCTCGTCTGCAACCAGCTTTTCGGGACGGGTTATTTTGAAACGCACGTAACCGTCGGCCTGACCGTCAGCATTGCGATGAATATAAGTGTAATCCGCCTCTTCAAGGGGTTTGTCGCAAAAATGCTTTTTATCCTCTCTGATTGTCATAAGGTTTTCCGTGAAAACGCATTTATTGTGAAGCTCGCACAGCTCCTCAAGCTGTTCTCCCGTGTATAGCTCAACGTCATTACTGTGCGGAATGTGTCCGAGATTATGAAAAGGTACTTTGATTGCGAAAATACGGTTGAGGTTTGCAAAGCCGAATTTCTCGTAATATGCGATCGAAAACGGTGCAAGGAAACCTGCCGTAATCCCCTTTTCAACAGCCGTCCTGCCCACTTCGTCAAAAATCGCCCTCACTGCGCCCATCCCCCGATATTCGGGCTGACTGCAGACTCCGCTGAGAACAAGTGTGTCTATTAAATTTCCGCAGTAGTTGCATTTGAAATCGAACAATTCAACGCCCGCAACAAGCTTACCGTTATGAAAAGCACCCATAACGGGCATTTCAACGTCTTTATCTTCATCCTTGTTGAATTTCCAGATAAAAGATGCAGCCGATATTTTGAGATATGCCACTGCTTCTTCGGGCTTTATCAATCTGACTTCCATAACCGTTCTCCTGAATATTTGATATTGATTTTATTATAGCATTCATTGCGAAAAATTCAATATATGCAAAGGTATTTCTGAATGGTTATACAAAATAATATTTTGAATACCTGCTATTATTTCCGAAGGGTTGCCTGTTCCTGAACCTTAGGGCTTAATTTGAATTAACCTGTTTTGCTTTGATATATTTCTCTTCAGCCTTCGCAGAACCCGGAATATCCGGCCAATAGCAATATCTTTAAGAATATATTACAAAAATGTAATTTAAAGTTACAGCTTTGTAATTTGACATAAAAGAATCACAGTAATATGATATGATTAAAGAAAGGGTGATAAAAGTGAAAAAGTTTTCAACCGTTTTTTTGCCTGTATGTATCTGTTTGCTGCCGGTTATTTTTTTATCATCGTGCTCCGATTCTCAGGATAACCTGATTGATACAACAACAGAAGTTCTTGTTACTGAAAAAACATATAAAACAAGCGGAATATGTAGCGACACTGTTAATTGGAGATACGATGCATCAACATCTACCTTTTATTTTCTGGGAACAGGAAAAATCGACGACTCTGACGGTATTATAAGCGATGAGGGGCATTGGGCAAGAATTGCAGAAAACGTTCGTTTTGAAGAAGGCATAACCGATGCAGAAGAACATACCTTTTGGTATTTTAATAAATTCAAAACTTTATATTTGCCTGCAAGCTATACAGGTACTTTACCCCAAGTCAACTATATTGAAAAATATATTGTTGACGAAAATAACCCTAAATATTATTCCGATGAATACGGTGTTCTGTTTAACCGTGACAAAACAGAAATTATCCGTTATCCCCAAGGCAGTCCTATGGATATTTATGAAATACCCGAGGGCGTGACAGACATTCTGAACGGCGCTTTTGACGGAAGCAAAAATCTGAAAACCGTCATTATACCGAACAGTGTTAACACTGTTTCGCGAACAACATTTGAAAAATCGGGTATATATATAAACCCTGAAAATTGGGAAGAAGATATCTTTTATGCAGGTGACCGTCTTGTGAAAGTTGATTGGGATACCCAAGTAGAGAATATCATTGTAAAAGACGGCACTCGTAAAATTGAAGCGCATGCCTTTGCCAGCTGCGATAACATCAAGTCAATAACCATCCCCGACAGTGTGGAAAACATCGGAGCACAGGCTTTTGAAAGCTGTTCTTCGCTTGAAAGTATTTATATCGGCAGCGGTGTTGAAGAAATCGGCGGTGCACCGTTTATGTTTGACGTGGAAGGACATCCTTGCATCAGCCTTAATAATATTGAAGTAAGCAAGGATAACAAAAACTATGTGTCTGTTGACGGAGTTCTGTTCAACAAGGAAATGACAGAGCTGATTCAATATCCTATAGGTAAAAAGCAAAAAGAATATATTATACCGGATAGCGTAACCAAACTCGGATACGGTGCATTTTGTTATTGTGATGAATTAAAGAAACTGACTGTGGGTAAAGGAATAACCGAAATCGATTATTGTCTGCTTTTCGGCTGTGATAATATAGAAACCGTTATTCTACCCGAAACCCTCACGAAGCTTGACGGCGGCGCATTCAAATATTCGGGAATTAAATATATTGATATACCCGACAGTGTAATATACCTTGGCTGCGAAGCAATGACGGGCTGCCGCCGTCTTGAAACGGTTAACATCGGCAAGGGAGTTTCATATATTCACGAATGGGCAATCAGCAGTTCTTCTCTGAAAAAAATAAACGTTGACCCTCTTAACAAGCAGTTTTCAAGCCGTGACGGTGTTCTGTATAACAAAGACAAAACCGAACTCATAAAATATCCTTCCGATAAAATCGGTGATGTGTACCGTATACCCGACAGCGTGAAAGCAATAAAATGCGGAGCGATTACACAAGCAAATAATCTTGATAAAATATATGTCGGTCAAAATATCAAAACAATTGAAGGGTGCAATTTTTACGAAAGCGTGGAAGATCCGGAGCTTGATTTCCATATAGAAACAAATTATGAAATTTATTATAACGGAACAGAAAAACAATGGACTGAACTTTTTATTGATGAATACGAAAGAGAATATATAGACAAATCAAAAATTTATTTCTCATAAACCTGAAGGGGATGCCTCACGGATGATGCGAGGCATCCCCTTGGTCATCTGCGGTGCCAGATGCACAATAAAGAATATGTTAAAAACACTGCTTTGTGCCACTTGTTATTAAAATTCTGTAAGATAAAAACAGGACAAGGGAGCAGTCCTTTGTCCTGTTTGCAAGATTGCAATATTTAAATTTATTAAGCCGCAATTGTTTTCTTTGTTTCGATCGGTTGCTGTGTGTTTTTGTAGCGGACAATTCCGATTATAACCGAAACAAGTGACATTGATTCACTTAAAATGCCGCTGTACGAAGAAGCAAAAATATTGTAAATAAGAATCAGTGACGATGAAATAAGTATTGTTTTGCGGAATTTTTTTGCATCGAATATACCCATACACACAGTGTTAACAACAAGTCCTGACGTTATCAGCAGTGAGTGGATTCCTTCCCATGAAAAAAAGCTTACTATTGCCATGCACAAAGCAAAAAGAACAGGTGATACCAAATCTTTACTTTTATTTTTATCACGGAAATAGAATGTAAAGTTACGGATAATACACACAATGTTTAAAGCAAAACCTGAAAAAGCACCTATAAGCAGATACTGTATGCAACTTAAAGCTGTTGCAACAGTTTGAATAATCATTATTTTTCTTTTTTGGGTGCGCTGATAAGAATAGAAAAATAAACCTACAGAAACAAAACCTAATAAGTGGCCGATTGATGTGACAAAACTCTGCATATATACCTCTGGATTTATTGTATTTAAAATATTTTCGTTACCGTCAGTCAATTATACTTGTTTCTAAGATAAAGTCAAGAAGTGAATTTGCAGATATTGCACAAATCAACGGGATATATTTTAGTAAAATTGACGAAACACTGTTCTGCATCGCTCGTCCTTAAAGTTCTGAATAAAAAAGAAAAAACTTGAAACCGCAATGATTTCAAGGTTTTCTGGTTGCGGAGACAGGATTTGACTCGCGCTACTGCGGTCGCTTGGTCGCTCGCGGTCACAACAGTCCACCGGACTGTTGCTCTGTGCCGCTCGTCCTTCAAATCCTGTCAGATAAAAAAATAACAGCCGACCAAAGTCGACTGTCATTTTCTGGTTGCGGAGACAGGATTTGAACCTGCGACCTCCGGGTTATGAGCCCGACGAGCTACCGAGCTGCTCTACTCCGCGATATATTCTGTTTGCTGAACGCTCTATTATTATACACGTTTTTCCGTAAATGTCAATAGGTTTCCGAAAAAAATATTATCTTTTTCTTCTCCGTTAATCATTATATGCTTTTAACTTCCGATTTATTCTCCAAAACCGAACAAGTTGCTCCGTACGTGTTCACATTTTAATATGAGGTTTGACACAGATAATATATATATGATATATTTATTAATATAATAAGCTTCAAAGGAGACAATCCAATGAGCGAGAATCAAAACAAGCCCGCTGACACCAATCTGGAAAAGCGCGAAACAAAACGCCTTGTCCGTCCCCGCGAAATTGCGGCTTTCGCCGCCACGTCCTATACAATCAACAACCTTACCTCCTTTATCGGCGCAACGAAGCAATATTTCATGATGAGCTTTATGGGTTTGTCGGGTACCTCTTACGGTACGCTGAGCATGGTTTCAACCATCTGGGATGCACTCGACGATCCGATTTCGGGCATTATTATCGACAAATGCCGCACCCGTTGGGGCAGATTGCGCCCGTTTCTCATCTTCTCAATGCCGTTCTGGGCAATAGCTTCGATACTTTTTTACACAGTACCCAACGCATTCACAAACACGCAGACGTTTATCTATGCCCTTATCGCAACCATCGTTTACGGCATAGGATTTTCGTATTTGAGCGGCTGGGAGCTGCTTCTTTATAACATAACACCGAATACAAACGAGCGAGGCACTCTGATTGCTACGCAGAAATTCGTCAATCTTTTCACCTGGCTTCCGTCGCTTGTACCCGTTTTCGTTGATTTCGTTCCGAGCGTTACTCAGAATTCGGTTACGCAGCCCGAGGTCTATAAGGGATTTTCAGTTTTCTTTGTTCTTTTCGCCGTTGCAGGTGCAATATTCGGCTTCTTCAATATGCGTGAAAGAGTTTCAATCGCTTCAAAGGAAGAAATGAAGGAAACGGGATTTTTCAAATCCGCAAAATCAATCATCACCTGCCGTCCCCTCGGTGCACTCCTTCTTTCAAATTTCTTCGGCGGAATCAAGGGCGTCGGCGGCGCATCGGAGGATTTCTTCTGGCTCAACTGCACGGGTAAACTCTCAAACAGACTTCTCTGCAGCCTTTTCACGGGCATCCCCAATTATTTTATCACTCCCCTTGCACCCAAACTCATTGCAAAGCTCGGTCTGCGCACAACAGCAATATCCGCAGGCATTTTCAGCGGCGTTGCATATACTGTCCTCTATTTCATAGGCTACAAGCCCACGGGCAACAGCCTTATAGACTTCATCTGGGTCACCGTTGCGCTCACCATATGCGGTCTGCCCAATCACGTTATGGGAGTTTGCGACCCCCTGCTTAAGGGTGATATGTACGACTATCTTGAGTGGGAGACAGGTATCCGCAACGAGGGCATCGTAAACGCCGTTTCAAGCTACGTCAACAAGCTTTCATCAAGTGTTCATTCGTGGCTTTCGGGTGCCGTGTTTGACTGGATCAAATTCAAGCCCCAGAAGGATATTTACGGCAACATTGTTCCCCACAAGAATCCGAAGGTGCTTCAGGGCATCTGGGGAATCTTCTGCCTTGCTCCTGCCGCCGCAAGATTCGGCTACGGACTTTCACTTCTGCTTTTCAACGTTCACGGACAGAAGAAAGAGCAGATGCTTGCCGAGCTTGAGGCTCACAGAATCGCACGAACAGAAATGAAAAAACAAGATTTGGAGAGCACGGAATGATAAACTACGGAGAATTCAGAATATTTTCGGAAACCCTGCCGTCATCAAAGGCTGCGGAGCTTTTTTTCGATGAGATAAGATTGCGCAACGCCAATATCGCAATCAGCTTTTGTGACAAAAACGATGCCAACCTCCTTTTTGTTGAGGATGCTTCGCTGTCAAAAGACAGCTATTCAATTATCTGTTCTGATGAAAAGACAACCTTTTTTGCAAGCGGAATACGAGGATTTATTTTTGCATTCGGAATGTTCCTGCGTAAAATTGAAAAAAACGGCGACGCAATTCTGCTGACCGATAACATTTCGGGTGTTTACTCCCCTGACAAATCTATCAGAGGCCATCAGATAGGCTACAGAACAACGCCCAACACCTACGATGCCTGGAGCTACGACGATTACCGCCGCTATTACCTCGATATGATGTTCTTCGGCTCGAATACGGTTGAACATATCCCCTACGAAAGAGGCGTTTCCAAGAGAAACAGACTTATGAAATACGATGAAGAGGAATTCATCGTCAACGCATCGGCAATGGCTGACGAATTTGACCTCGACGTTTCCGTATGGCATCCCAACAATGACGGCGAGACGGTTGAGTTTGCGGTTGAAAGACGCAGAAAGCTCTACGAAAAGATGCCGAGACTCAACGTTGTTTTTCCGCCCGGTGGCGACCCCGGCGAGCTTCAGCCCGAGGAATTCGTCCTGCGATGCAGAGAAATCGCAAAAGCGGCTAAATCGGCACATCCCGACTGTCAGATGTGGCCGTCGGCACAGCAGCCCCATTCGATTCCCGATTGGGGAATCCGTTTTATCGGTGAAATGGAAAAGCTTCCCGACGAAATAGACGGCGTTATCATCGGGCCCAACAAGGCATTCCCGATTGACGAGCTGCGCCGCAGACTGCCTGCAAAATATCCGCTCAGGCTTTATCCCGATATCACGCACAACGTCAGATGCGAATATCCCGTACACTTTGACCGTGACGATTGGCATTTCGCACTCACAACGGGTCTGAGCCGCGAATGTACTAATCCCAGACCACGTGAATACAGACTCATTCACCGTCTGACAAGACCCTACGTCATCGGCTCTGTCAGCTATTCCGAGGGCATAACAGACGATGTCAACAAGGCAGTCTGGGCAGATATGGATTTCTTCCCCGACTGTGACCTGAACACCACGCTGCTCGACTATTGCCGCCTTTTCTTCTTCGGTGCAGATGCGCAGAAAATAGCGGATTCGATTCTTCTTCTTGAGCTGAGCTGGCAGTGCGACCCTGCGGAGAATCCCTCAATCGACAACACTCTGCGCATTTACGATGAGCTTTCCGCAGACTATCCCTTCCTCAATGATAACTGGCGATTCCTCCAGCTTTATATGAGGGCGAAATGCGATTGGGTGCTTCGTCACAGACGGCTCTTCGAGCTTGACCTTATCAAAAAGGCAAAGCGTGAAATCAGGCTTGGCAGAATCGAAACGGCAAGAGAAATTCTTCTCACCGATTTTGACGAAAATTATAAAAAAATCCGTAACGATATAACCGACCTTGCAAAGAAGCTTTTCGACCTCATCGGTCTGCAGTCCGATATCGAAAATTACTGTGCTGATAACTGGGAAAGAGGCGCAATCCTCGAAACGATGGATTTGCCCATTACCGACAGAAAATGGCTTCTCGGCAGAATCGGTGCCGCCCTTGA
>JAZNUD010000101.1:0-27946 GCA_045592085.1 Acutalibacteraceae bacterium
TAACAGCCTCGTTGATTTCAACGTTTGCGCCGTCGAGGGTGCCGAGGGTGAGAGCGCCGTTAATCATAAGCTTCATATTACCCGTACCGCTTGCCTCTGTGCCTGCAAGTGAAATCTGCTCGCTGATATCTGCGGCGGGCATAAGCTTTTCTGCCATTGTTACGTTGTAGTCCTCAAGATAAACAACCTTGAGTCTGCCGCGCATATCGGGGTCGTTGTTGATAACGTCGGCAAGTGAGCAAATCATCTGGATAATCTTTTTTGCAATGAAGTAGCCCGAAGCGGCCTTTGCGCCGAAAATATAGGTGTGGGGCGTGAAATCACCGTTGGGATTTGCCTTGATTTCAAGGTAATTTGCAAGAATGTTGAGTGCATTGAGGTGCTGGCGCTTGTATTCGTGGAGTCTCTTGACCTGAACGTCGAAAACAGATGCGGGGTCGAGCGAAATGCCCGTCTTTGCCTTTACGATTGCGGCGAAATTCTCTTTGTTTGCAAGCTTGATTGCGCCGAGTCTGTCAAGGACAGCCTTATCGTCGGCAAAATCGCGGAGCTTTGTCAGCTCGCTTCCGTTATAAATAAATCCGTCACCGATGAGCTCGGTCAGGCAGCTTGTAAGCTGAGGGTTAGCCTGGCAGAGCCAGCGTCTGTGAGCGATACCGTTTGTAACGTTTGTGAATTTTTCAGGCTCAAGGGTATAGAAATCATTGAAAACAGTGTCCTTGAGAATCTGGCTGTGGAGTGCGGAAACGCCGTTGACCTTGTGGCAGACGGCAACGCAGAGATTTGCCATTCTGACTGCACCGTTTGAAACGATTGCCATTCTCTCAACTCTGCCTGCATCACCCGTAGCTTCCCAGATTTTTCTTCTGAAGCGGTTGTCGATTTCCTTGACAATCTGGTAAATTCTGGGAAGAAGGCGCTTGAAGAGGTCTTCGCCCCAGCATTCGAGAGCTTCCGCCATAACTGTGTGGTTTGTATATGCGCAAACCTTTTCAACGATTGCGTATGCATCGTCCCAGCCGTAGCCGCATTCGTCAAGCATAATTCTCATCAGCTCGGGAATAGCCATTGTGGGATGGGTATCATTGATGTGAATTGCGTTCATTTCTGCGAAATTATCGAGCGAGCCGTAGTCCCTGAGGTGTCGTGCTACGATATCCTGAACGGATGCCGAAACAAGGAAATACTGCTGACGCAGACGAAGGCTCTTGCCTTCGGGATGGTTGTCGGCAGGATAAAGCACCTTGCTGATAACCTCCGCCATAGCCTTTTCTTCCATAGCTCTCATATAATCGCCCTGATTGAACATTGCCATATCAATGCCGTCAACCTTTGCCGACCAGAGGCGGAGTACGGCGGCACTTTTGCCGTCCTTGCCTGCAACCATCATATCGTAGGGGACAGCCTTGACGGTTTTGCAATCCCTGAGCTCAACGTGGTGATAATGTGTGTCCCAGGCGTCGTCAACGGTGCCTTCAAATTTAACGAGGACCGTTTTATCTTCTCTGGGGACAAGCCATACTTCACCGCCGGGAAGCCAGAAATCGGGCATTTCAGTCTGCCAGCCGTCAATGATTTTCTGCTTGAAAATGCCGTATTCATAAAGGATTGAATATCCCATACCTCTGTAGCCCTGATTTGCGAGTGCATCAAGGTAGCAGGCGGCAAGTCTGCCCAGACCGCCGTTGCCCAGACCTGCATCGGGCTCGCAGTCATAGAGTCTGTCAAGGCTTACACCGAAGCTCTTGAGAACAGCCTTTGCCGTGTCTGTGAGATTGAGATTATAAAGAGTATTCTTGAGGCTTCTGCCCATAAGGAATTCCATGCAGAGGTAATAAACCTTTTTTTGACCTGCCTCCATGGATTTTGCGTCAAAGGATCTTCTTGAATCTCTGACCATATCTCTTGCGATTGTGGAAAGAACTCTGTAAAACTGCTCGTCGGTAGCATCCTTGGGCGATACGCCGAAAAGATGGGAAAGCTTGCCGGAAATCATTTCCTTGAGTTCTGCCTGGGTTAATTTTTTGCTCATACTATCCTCCGTAAAACTGCAGTCCGCCGTGACGGACGTGAGTAAGTTGATTATAATAAATTTAATTCTGATAATTATATAATTCTACACTATAATTAATTATTTTACAACAAAATTTTTACAATTAGTTTATTTTATCAGCTTGTGAAGTATAGAAATTTGCTGTATAATATATAATACTATTTGTAAATTGTGTCCAAATATTCGTAATTGGAGAGGAATCGGATTTGAACCATTATTATTACGGTACCGGATATCAGTACAATCCGGAATATGAGTTATACGTCCGTCAGATGCAGGAGCAGAGAAAAAAAGAAAAAAAGATGCTGCGCTCTGTCGGTCTGATGGCAGGCGGATGCATTATCGCATACGTTCTTTTGCAAAACGTCATCGCCCTGCCTTATATGTTTGACCCCCTGAATTCTCTGTATACCTTCAGCACTGAATTTATGATGGTGACAAACATTATTTTTTCAATCGTCGGTCTGTGGCTGCCTTTTGTTGTCGGCGGAAGGTTTCTTCGCCGCAAGGGTATGCTTGCAGAGGACTACGGTCTCGGAAAACCTGACAGTGTGCCGCTGATGCTGCTTTGCATTCCGTTCGGATTCCTGATTTGTCTTATCGGAAACGTTGCAACAAGCAGCTTTGTCGGTATAATGGAAACTGCAGGCGTTGAGCTGACGGCTCCCGATTTTAGCGTTCCAAAGGGGATTTTTGCCAGACTGATTTATGCTGTCTGGGTTGCGGTTGTGCCTGCTCTTGTTGAAGAATTTGCAATGAGAAGCGTTGTTATGCAGCCTCTGCGCCGCTACGGAGATACTTTTGCCATTGTTGCTTCGTCGCTTGTTTTTGCCGTTCTTCACGGAAACCTTGTTCAGGCTCCGTTTGCATTTATCGCAGGCGCAGGCATCGGATACGCCGTTTGCGTTACAAACAGTGTGTGGACGGGTGTGCTGATTCATTTCTGCAACAATTTTTATTCCGTGCTGGTTGATTTTCTTCTTGAGGACGTCACTGACGAGAAGATGCTTAATCTTATCTGGAACGTTTCGCAGATTGCGCTCTATGCGGTTTGCATTATGGGCACCGTGCTTTTCTTTATTGTAAAGAAAAAGAGGAAACTCTCAAAACCGAAGGTGAATTTAAAAACGGGAGAAAAATGGAAAAGCTTCATTCTCAATCCGACAATGCTTATTGCGATTGCGATTATGCTTTATATTACGGCGGACTATATAAAACTGATATAAAATCAAAACGGGCAGTCAAGCGACTGCCCGTTAGTTTTTGTTATTGATTAAAGAATGCTGCCGATAAGACCGAAGAAGAAATCAAAATAGCCTTTACCGCCGAACACCTTGACAAAGAGCCAGCTGATACCGCCGAGAATCTTTTCAAAGATGGGGCCTGCCTTATCTTCTTCCTCCTCGATATTTTCGTAGCCTTCAAAGCCGATTTCGTGAAGAACTTCCATAAGAGCTCTGTCTGCAGCGTCAACTACTTCCTGCTTGGGAGCAACGGTTGCGTTGATGATTGCTTCGCCGTCTGCAATAGCCTTGTCAAGCTTTGCAAGCTGGTCTGCATTGAGCGTGGAACGGTCTACTCTGTAAGCGTCTTCAAGTCTCCAGCGACGAACGTACTTTGTCTTGACTCTGTTGTTGAACTGAGGATAGTTCTCGGGGTCAGAGTGAACGTCGTCGATTTCTTCAAGGAGAAGAGCCTTTGCAAGATTGAGAACAACGTCGTTATCGCCGACTTCGTGATACTGGTCAAGGAAGATCCAGGTGTTGTCGGGAAGAACTGCTGTTGAAACGTCAACCATATTGTCGGGTGAAACGTAGTTATATTCGGGATATTCCTTGCTGGGATTCTTCTGCTTGTAGCCTTCGCCGAGTGTTGCGTCGCCTGCGGCACCTGTTGCGCCGAGGGTTGTTGAGCTGAGGTTGATGATACCGTCGGTGTTGTGCTTGTCAGCGGAAGCAACGATGCCGAAATATGTATACATTTCTTCGCCGAAGTCAAGGTTTGAGCCGGAGATGAAGTTAACTCTTACGCCGTCTTCAACTGCGGCAAGGATGTTGTCCTTGAGGTTGACTCTTGCCTTCTGGAAAGCGTCGGTTTTTGCTTTGAGCTCGGGCTTGTCGGAGAGATATCTCTTTGCGAGAGCTTCATATCTGTTCTGAGGAAGCATTGCCCAGAACTGGGGGCAGTTGAGCATCATTGTATCAAGGATACCGCTCATTGCGCCTGTGAGAAGCGCATTGATGCCTGCACGGGGAACGATGCGGAGAATGAGGTTGATGAGGTAGCCGAGAGTACCTGTGCCGTTTGATTCAACAAAGATGTTGGAGATGAATTCGTGATAGAAGAATTCATCGGAGAGATTCCATTCTCTTGCATAGAAATCAGCGAGAAGGTCTGTGCCGTCAAGGCAGGCAACAGCGTTGCAGATTGCGTTAACGTCCTTGTGACCGAACTGCTCAAGGTATGCGGTGAGAATTGTGCCGCCGAGGCTGACGGGGAGAAGGTTAACCTTATCGTGACCTGTCTGAGCCTTTACCATCTGGATGTATTCGTCGAGCTCCTTTGCGGAATCCATGGGATTGCCGACAAGGTTGAAGGTAAAGAAATATGTGTGGTCTTCGCCGATAACGTCAACGAGGGGCTTCATGGGAACCATTCTGTAAACCCAGTCAAGGTCGTAGCCGAGGTCTGCACTTTCTTTGTGAGCTTCGGAGTCGAACTCGGAAATGGGGTAATTCCATCTCAGCGTTTTGAGATTTTCGATGTGGTTGCCCTTTTCGTCACATTTCTGGAATTTGAAAGCTGCGCTTGCAACTTCGTATGCAGCATCGTCGAGGATTATGTTATCCTGGAAAGCGAGTGTAGCAAGAAGGGAGAGGATAACTTTGGGGAGAAGCTTGAGCACGCCGTCAAGGTTGAGGATGAGCAGTGTGCCGCCGATTTCGCCGCCGTTGCTGTCGAGAACGATTTCGTCTGTTTCTTTATCACGGAGATATGTGGGTGAGTGGTTGATGCCGGGGAGAACGATTACGGGGCAATTGCCGCATTCACCGTTGCAGGTTGTAATGGTGTCGGTTGCACCGTCGGGAGTAACAGCTGTACCTGAAATTGCAACGACAGAAACAAGCATTGCAACGCAAAGGATAAGGCTGATTACCCTTTTAAGAGATTTTTTCATTTCTGGACACTCCTTTTTGATAAGCTGACGGAAATACTTTTCCAATCATATACACCATATACTAACATATATTTTTTGCAATTTCAATAAAAAATTTTAATAAACTGTGAATGTTATATATTGAATATTGTTCTTTATATAAGTTTCTTGACTAACTGCGGTTAAAAGTGATATTATTAAATGTACTGCTGATAAAATCGGAGATGGAATTTATGATAAAGAATATTATTTTCGATATGGGCGGCGTGTTGATTGACTACAACCCCGAAAAAGCGCTTTACGGGATGTTTGACAGAGAAACCGCAGACCTTCTTCTTAAGGTTATTTTCAGGAATCCTCTTTGGTCGGATAAGGACAGAGGAATCATTCTGCCTGCGGAAATTATGGGAAAGGTGCGCGGCGAAATTCCTGCGGAAATATTTGAGCAGGTCAGCTCAATGGTTGATAATTTCTATCCCTATATGCCTCCGTTTGAGAGAATGGAGGGCTTTGTGCGTGAGCTTAAAGAAAAAGGCTTCGGTATTTATCTTCTCTCAAATGCATCCTACGATTTCCACGAAAGAAGAGAGGGTATTCCTGCACTTTCAATGTTTGACGGTGTTATCATTTCCGCCGACTATAAGCTTCTCAAGCCCGAAAAAGAAATCTATGAAAAGCTTTACGAAACCTTTGGACTGAATCCCTCGGAATGCTTTTTCATTGATGACGTTGCGGCGAATATCGAGGGTGCGGCGGCAACGGGAATGCAGGGTCACTGCTATTATCACGGCGACCTCGATATACTTATCGCAGATATGAAAGAACGAAATATTCTGGAATGAATTCAAGGATAGATTTATGAATTGTTATACCGAAATTGCAAAGCTGATACCTGAATTTATGACCGTCGCAAACGACGTGAGAAAAAACCGTCTGCCAATGGGTGTGACGGGGCTTTCGCATATCCATAAAGCGCACGTCATCGCCTCGCTCTGTATGGGACTTGTCCGCAGGGCGGCTGTTGTTATGCCCGATGAGGCGCAGGCAACGAGGATGAAGCAGGATCTTGACGGCTTCGGAATAAAAGCTCTTCTCTATCCTGCGAGAGATTTTTCATTCCGCACAACCGAGACTGTTTCGAGGGAATACGAGCATACAAGACTCAGCGTGCTTGACAAGCTGATGAGTGAGGATTACGATGCGGTTGTTTTCTCCGCCGAGGCGGCAATGCAGCTTACCGTGCCTCCCGAAAATCTTTTCAGAAACAGCTTTGAATTGAAATTCGGTGAGGACTACGACCTCGATGAAATATCTGAAAAGCTCATTGCAAGCGGATATATCCGCAGCGAGCAGGTTGACGGCCCGGGACAGTTTGCTCTCAGGGGCGGAATTCTCGATTTTTATTCTCCCGATGCAAAACAGCCCTGCAGAGTTGAATTCTGGGGAGACAGCGTTGACGGAATTGCATTTTTTGATATCGAAACACAACGCAGAGGCGACAGTCTCGACAGCATAAAAATAACCCCTGCCAGAGAAATTCTTATCTCTGACGGGGAGCTTGCCGATATAATTGAAAACCATATAAAATCCAACAGAATCAAGGGCGAAGCGCTGGCAAAGCTCAACGGAGACGTTGAAAAGCTCCGCAACGGAGTCAGACTTTCGTCTTTTGACAAATATCTGCCGCTTATCTATCCCGAGGCGGCGAGCATTTTTGATTATTGCAAGGATGCGATGCTTTTTGTCTGCGAAAGCTTTTCGGTAAAGGACAAATTCACCGCATCGTGCCAGCTTCTCAACGAAACCGTGAAGGGTCTTTTTCAGGACGGAACTCTCTGCAAGGGACTTGACCGCTTCGGAATACAGCCTCACGAGCTTATCTCGGTTTATGAGGATGACGGTGCGATATATCTTGATAATCTTCCGAGGGGAAGCTTTGATACGCCCGTCAAAGACCTTGTGACGTTTACGGCAAAGCAGGTTGCTCCGTGGAACGGAACGCTTGCGAGTATTGTTGATGACCTTAATGCAATACGCACGAGGCTGGGTCATTCCTGCGCAGTTATTGCAGGTACGGAAAAAGCGGCGCAGACGCTGGTTGACGACCTTGAAAGCGAGGGCATTCCTGCACTGTGGTGTCCCGTTCCTCCTGCGGAGTTTCCGCAGAAAACGGTGTGCGTTATGCCCGGCAGTTTTTCGGCAGGCTTTGAATATCCTTCTGCGAAATTCACGCTCATAACCTACAGAGGCAAGACTGCGACGAAGGTCAGGTCTGCTTCGAAGAAGCCTGCGAAGCACGCATTCAACAATCTCAGCGAGCTTCACAGAGGCGAATACGTTGTCCATTCTGCCCACGGCATCGGTATTTTTGAGGGAATACAGAGCCTTGAGGCTTCGGGAATAAAGAAGGACTATATTAAAATTCAGTATGACAAGGGCGACGCGCTCTACGTGCCCGTTACTCAGCTTGACCAGGTTTCGAAATATATCGGTCCCAAGAACGACGATAAGCCGCTCAAGCTCAGCAAGCACGGCGGCAGGGACTGGCAGAAAACGAGGTCAAGGGTCAAGAGTGCCGTCAAGGATATGGCGAAGGAGCTTATTGAGCTTTATTCCAAGCGCATCAAAATGCAGGGTCACGCATTTACGGAAGATATCGATATGCAGAGTGACTTTGAGCGCAGGTTTGAATACGTTGAAACCGATGACCAGCTCCGATGCATCCACGAAATAAAAAGGGATATGGAAAAGCCGTATCCGATGGACAGACTTCTCTGCGGCGACGTCGGCTTCGGCAAAACCGAGGTTGCGCTCCGTGCGGTTTTCAAGTGCATTGCAGACGGTAAACAGTGTGCAATCCTTGTGCCCACAACGATTCTTGCACTTCAGCATTATCAGACGATTCTGAAAAGATTCGAGGGCTTTCCGATTGAGGCGGGTATGCTTTCGAGATTCTGTACCAAAAAAGAAATCGACAAAACGGTTGCAGGTTTGCGCAGAGGCTCGGTTGACGTTGTTGTCGGTACTCACAGGCTGATTTCAAAGGACGTCACCTTCCGTGACCTCGGCTTGATTATCATTGACGAGGAGCAGCGTTTCGGCGTTGCCCAGAAAGAAAAGCTCAAATCGCTTTATCCCACCGTTGACGTGCTTACCCTTACGGCAACGCCTATTCCGAGAACGCTCAATATGGCGATGTCGGGCATCAGGGATATGTCCGTCATTGAAGAAGCACCGATGGACAGATTACCCGTTCAGACCTACGTTATCGAACATAATCTGCCCGTGCTTGTTCAGGCAATGGAGCAGGAGCTCCGCCGAGGCGGTCAGGTTTATTATCTTTACAACAGAGTTGAAACGATTGAGCGCAAAGCGGCTGAAATCAAGGCCATGCTGCCCGATGCAACCGTCGGAATTGCTCACGGAAAAATGAGTGAGGATGAGCTCAGCGAGGTCTGGCGCAGGCTTCTTGAGGGTGAAATCGATATTCTCGTGTGCACAACCATCATCGAAACGGGTGTTGACGTGCCCAATGCAAACACGCTCATCATCGAAAATGCAGACCGTATGGGTCTTGCTCAGCTTCATCAGATAAGAGGCAGGGTCGGCAGGTCGTCGAGAAGAGCAAGTGCGTATTTCACCTTCACAAGAGGCAAGGAGCTCAGCGAAATCGCGACACGCAGGCTCGATGCAATCAGAGAATTCACGGAATTCGGCTCGGGCTTCCATATTGCGATGCGTGACCTTGAATTGAGAGGTGCAGGCAACGTGCTCGGAGCAAATCAGCACGGACATATGGAAACCGTCGGCTACGATATGTATATCAAGCTTCTTGAGCAGGCTATCAGCGAAGAAAAAGGCGAAGCTCCCGCAACACCCGAAAAGGATTGTCTTATTGATTTGCCGATTGAAGCGCATATTCCCGAGGATTATATCGAAAGCGTACCGCAGAGGCTTCAGATTTACCGCAGAATTGCCGATATCAAAACCGACGACGATGCGGCTGACGTTATAGACGAGCTTTGCGACCGCTTCGGCGATCCGCCCGAAAGTGTTGAGGGACTTATAAAAATCGCCCTGCTCAGAGGCAAGGCGGCAAGGCACGATATCTATGAAATTTCAACGCAGAGCGACAGAATTATTTTCAGAATCGGCAGCCTTGATATGAATAAAATTTCCCTTGCGGCGGCGCATCTGAAAAACAGACTCGTTGTCAGCGCAGGCGGCGGCAAACCGCATATTGCGGTCAGAATGCTCAACGGCGAAAACCGTCTGAAGCTTATCGAACGTGTTCTTGATTATATGGACGAATAAGAGTGAAAAATGAAGAATGAAAAGTGAAAAGCTGTGGAAGGGCTACGCCCTTACCCGATATTGAATAACTTAAAGTGAATTAAACAAAAAGGCTTGCTTCGGAAGCGAATCCGTTGCAAGCCTTTTGAATTAATAGTATCTGTAGCTGGCGATTACCTTACCGAGGATAATAACCTCGTTGACGATAATCGGTTCATATGTTTCGTTTTCGGGCTGGAGTCTGAAGTGACCGTTTTCCTTGTAGAAGGTCTTGACGGTTGCTTCGTCGCCGATAAGAGCAACAACGATTTCACCGTTGCGTGCGGCAGGGGTGCGTTCAACGATAACGATATCGCCGTCGAGAATGCCTGCTCTTATCATACTTTCGCCCTTGACCTTGAGCGCGAAAAGCTCCTTATCCTGTGCACCCTGCATTGAGAAGGGGAGATAGCCCTCGATTTCCTCAACGGCAAGAATCGGCATACCTGCGGTTACCGTGCCGAGGACGGGCACGTGGGTCACGTTTTCTGCCTGACCGACGATTTTGATGCATCTTTTGAGCATCGGAGGACGCTGAATATAACCTGCAGCTTCGAGAGCATCGAGGTTTGCCTGGACGGAAGAGGTTGAGCGCAGACCGACCGCCGCGCC
Source organism: Acutalibacteraceae bacterium (assembly GCA_045592085.1). GTDB lineage: Bacteria > Bacillota > Clostridia > Oscillospirales > Acutalibacteraceae > CAG-177. The sequence goes on from JAZNUD010000101.1 coordinate 10,155, forward strand.
GATTTCACGCACGCTGGGGGTCATATTGTCCTTGGCTCTTTCAAGAAGAAATTCGTAGATTCTCTGCTGAATCGGAGTTATAGGTTTCATATTTTTCTCCTCTTTTCGGTAGTTATTTTTCTGAAATAGCACTAAAACGCCGTTTTTACACTTTCTCAACCGTATTATAGCACAAATGTTCAGGAAATGCAAACATTTGTTTGATATTTTTTAAAAAATTTTTTTCGCCCTATTTCCAAATCGGATATATTATGGTATAATTAAACGGTAATATGGATATCTGTTACTGTTTAACAGAAGGTTAAAGGAGGCTTGTATATGGCAGTCAGAAAAAGTAAAGTTATTCCGAGAGCTAAATTTCCCGAGCAGGTCGGTATCAGTTCTCATGAAATAAAAGCGCTCATCGATGATTTTGACCGCAGCGGCATTGAGGTTCATTCGATGATGCTCATCCGCAAGGGCAAGGTTGCTTTTGAAGCATACAGGCACCCTTTCAATCCCGAAACACCGCACACGATGTATTCGGTCAGCAAGAGCTTCACTTCAATTGCAATGGGCTTTGCCATTGACGAGGGGCTGGTGACTCTCGACACAAAGGTTATTGATATTTTTCCCGAATACAGACCCAAAAAGTATGACGAAACGCTTGAGCAGATGACGGTGTTTCACCTGCTGACAATGACGGCAGGCAAGGACGTCAGTCTCCTGAGCGACAAAACGAAGGACAGATGGGTCAAGGATTTCTTTGATGCAAAGTGGGCATTCAAACCCGGTCAGGGCTGGAGATACATAAGCGAAAACACTTATATGTGCGGTGCAATTATCAAAAAGCTCACGGGTATGGGCATGATTGATTATCTTACACCCAGACTTCTCAAGCCTTTGGGAATTAACCGCCGTCCCTTCTGGGAGCTTGACCCCCAGGGTCTTGAGGCAGGCGGATGGGGTCTGTTTATAACAACCGATGAGCTTGCAAGATTTATGCTTTGCCTTCATCAGAAAGGTAAGTATGCAGGTGAGCAGGTTATTCCCGAGTGGTATGTTGAGGAAGCGACCAAAAAGCAGGTTCGCAACGATAACAACGATGACAGAGATTCCGTTTGCGGATACGGTTATTTCTTCTGGAGAAACGCATTCAAAAACAGCTACAGAGCAGACGGTATGTTTTCGCAGTTCGGAATTGTTCTTGAGGATTACGATGCCGTTCTCGTTTTCACCTGCAGTGAAATCTTTGAGCAGAAAACAAGAGATGCCATTTTCCGTCACGTTCCGCATATGTTCATCAAGCCCAAGCGCTTCAGACCCTCTGACGCATATGAATACGATGAGCTTCAGCTTTCTCCCATCAAGGGTCTGCCTGCTTCACGCAGAAGCGTTATCGAAGAATTCATAAAGGGCAAAACAATCAAACTCAGCAAGAATCCGCTTCTCAATGCCGTCGGCTGGCCGCTTTCGATGCTTCCCCTTGCGGTTGTTTATATGTCGGCAGACAGAGCAGGAAACATAGATAATATTGTTCTTAATTTCAGCGAAAACGAATGCACGATGAGCTGGGATGAGGGTGATGAGCATAACACCATCGTCTGCGGTATGGACGGTGAATACAGGCAGAGCAGAATCAGCCTGGCAAATATCGATTTCACCGCAGTCAGCACAGCGGCATGGGTTTCGGACGATTCGCTTGAAATCAGAATGAGACCTCTTGAATCCGTTGCGGAGAGAAGAATTACGCTCACCTTCAAGGGCAACGGCGTAACGCTTACTCCCGAAAGCAGTCCTCCTCTTTCAACGATTGCAAGCGGAATCAAGGGTACCGTTGAGGCGTTTATTTCCGTTGAAGCTCTTGCTCCTCTCGGCGGCAAGGCGGTTATGAAGCTTGACAGAATTCTCGAAGCACCCGTTTCGGGCAAGATAGTTTAAATTTTCAGATAACAGGAGACCGTATGGCAGAGTACAATGAAAAAGTGAATAACGGTACGGAGGACCGCAGCAAAAAGACCGTGATATCCGCGGTCGTTGCCGTGGCTGCTGCCATTGCGGTTGTGACAGTAATTCTGATTGCGAAGGAACCGATTTTTCTTTCTGTTTCAAGGAGCCTGGCGGCAAATCACAGCTATGATGCGGCGGAATTCTTCGTGCAGCTTTGCAGCAGTGATGAGGCGGACATTCTCGATGAATATATCGACCTGAGGCAGGATATCAACGGAAAATACGGGCTGATGGTTTCGGATTTTGACAGAGCCGGAATTGAGGAATGGCAGAAATCCGCCGAAAAAGTCAGCAATAATATCGGTGCTGTCGGTGAGAAGCTTGAGCCCGAGGCACTTGCGCTTTCGGAGGCTCTTGATAAAATCTGCAAGCTGCTCAACGATTATGATAACCTGCGTCCCGAAATTATGGAGCTGTTTGAGGTTTTTAACGAAATCAACAGACTTTATGCGAGGGATGAGGCAGGCGAGAGCACGGTGTTTACCATCTCGCAGGAAATTGATATGCTCAATTCGTGGAAGCGTACGGCAAACAGACTTGAGCAATTCCGTTCTGAGTTTGAAACGGGAACTAAAACTTATCTTCTTACGTATTTCCTCAAGGAGGCGCAGGGCGAAGAAGCCGATTTGCGTGAGGCTATGAATTCGTTTGTTTTGCAGGGATATGACAGCGAAGCGCAGATAAGGGTCAAGGGCGCAACTATGAGAACTTTCCCTTCAATCCGAAACGGAAGCGGAATTACCGTCAATCTTCAGGAAAAGGACGTTTACGAAAAATATATGTACAGAGACCTGTGTAGTGCTCTTGCGGAAACTCTCGGTGAATTTTATATAATTTGATTGTTTTCCGTTAATAAATAATTGATTGACATATTGGAAAAATAATGTTATAATGACTTCTGTTAAAGGGGAGTAGCTTAGAGGCTCCGCCGAGTGATTGTCAACAGCCGTTGCTTTGTGCATCTGGCAATCACCCATTTATGGAAGCAAGACCTTTGACAGAGAAAAGTCTCTGTCAAAGGTCTTTTTTGCATATAAAATATCCGCGTGTGTTTCGTATGCGGAGATTTATAAGAAAGGAATGAAAACCCAATGAAGTTCTATCTTGAGCAGATCGAAAACGTTTTCGGTCATGTTAAGAGCTCCGAAGCCGGTCTTTCTTCTGCCGAAGCTGAAAAAAGACTTGCCGAAAACGGCAAGAACAAGCTTAAAGAAGGCAAAAAGAAAACTATGTTCCAGCGTGTTATGGAACAGCTTTCCGACCCGATGATCATCATTCTTATTATTGCTGCAGTTATCTCTGCCGTAACGGAATGGTTTGAGGGCGGTCACTTCGAATTCGTTTTCCCCACAGACACAGTTATCATTCTTGTAGTTGTTGTTATCAATACTGTTCTCGGCGTTGTTCAGGAGAGCAAGGCTGAAGCGGCGATTGAAGCCCTGCAGGAGATGTCTGCCGCAACGTCAAAGGTTCTGCGTGACGGAAAAATCGTTTCAGTTCGCAGTGAGGACCTTGTTGTAGGCGATATCGTTCTCCTTGAAGCAGGCGACGCCGTTCCTGCAGACTGCCGTATCTTTGAATGCGCAAGCATGAAGATTGAGGAAGCCGCCCTTACAGGTGAATCCGTTCCCGTCGGCAAGATTATTGAAGTTCTTAACGGCGGAGATAACGGCGAGGTTTCTCTCGGCGACAGAAAAAACATGGCTTATATGGGTTCTACCGTTGTTTACGGCAGAGGCAAGGCTGTTGTTGTCGGCACAGGCATGGATACCGAAATGGGTAAGATTGCCGATGCTATTGCCCAGGCTGAAGAGGGTCAGACTCCTCTCCAGATAAAGCTTGCTCAGCTTTCCAAAATCCTCACTTATCTTGTTCTCGGCATCTGCGTTGTTCTTCTTGGCTACCAGATGATTATGGCTCATTTCTTCGGTGAAGGCATCACCTTCAGCGTTTTCCTTGAGAGCTTTATGGTTGCCGTTTCTCTTGCGGTTGCGGCTATTCCCGAAGGACTTGCAGCGGTTGTTACAATCGTTCTTTCCATCGGCGTCACCAATATGTCAAAGAAAAATGCGATTATCAGAAAGCTCACCGCAGTTGAAACTCTCGGCTGCGCACAGATAATCTGCTCCGATAAAACCGGTACTCTTACCCAGAATAAGATGACCGTTGTTGATCACTACGGCAATGACGAAAACCTTATTGCAAAAGCAATGGCTCTTTGCTGTGACGCATCCATTGATGAGGACGGCGTTGTTACCGGTGAGCCTACGGAAGCAGCTCTTGTTTACTATGCAAATGAGCTTGGTATGAACAAGAACGACCTTGTTGCAGCGGCACCCAGAACGGGTGAAGCCCCCTTCGATTCAGGCAGAAAAATGATGTCCACCGTTCATAAGACGGCTGAAGGCATCGTTCAGTATACAAAGGGTGCTCCCGACGAAATTCTCAAGAAGTGCACACACGCACTTGTTGACGGTAAGGTTGTTCCTTTCACAGACGAAATCAAGGCAGCTATCCTTGCAGATAACAAGCGAATGGCCGACCAGGCTCTCCGCGTTCTTGCGGTTGCTTACAGAAGCTACGACGCAGAGCCCTCGGATTATTCCCCCGAAGCTCTTGAAAATAACCTTACCTTCATCGGCTTGACAGGTATGATTGACCCTGCCCGTCCCGAGGTTAAGGCTGCTATTGAAGAATGCCGCTCCGCAGGTATCACACCCATTATGATTACGGGTGACCATAAGGATACGGCTGTTGCGATTGCAAAGCAGCTCGGCATCATCGAGGATGATTCCTCGGCTATCACAGGCGCTCAGCTTGACGAAATCAGCGAAGAGGATTTCGCAGAGAGAGTTACCGAATTCAGAGTTTATGCACGAGTTCAGCCCGAGCATAAGACAAGAATCGTCAACGCATGGCGTGCAAGAGGTATGATTACCGCTATGACGGGTGACGGCGTTAACGATGCCCCCTCAATCAAGAGTGCAGACATCGGTGTCGGTATGGGTATCACAGGCACAGACGTTACCAAGAACGTTGCAGATATGGTTCTTGCAGACGATAACTTTGCAACAATCGTTTCCGCAGTTTCCGAAGGCAGAAGAATCTATGACAACATCAGAAAGGCTATCCAGTTCCTTCTCGGCTCCAACCTTTCCGAGGTTCTTTCAATCTTCACCGCAACAATCCTTAATTTCACAATTCTCAAGCCCGTTCACCTTCTGTTCATCAACCTTGTAACAGACAGTATTCCTGCTCTTGCTCTCGGTCTTGAAAAGCCCGAAAGAGACATTATGAACAGAAAACCCAGAAACAGCAAGGAAGGCATCTTTGCAGGCGGTATGGGTATTGACGTATTCTATCAGGGTGCGCTTGTTACAATCCTCACCCTTGCAGCATTCTTCATCGGTGAATTCCTTGAGCACGGTCAGTGGCATTTCACAAACATTGCAAACAGTGAAGAGGGTATGACAATGGCATTCCTCACAATGTCAATGTGCGAAATCTTCCACTCCTTCAATATGCGCTCACAGAGAGGCTCCGCAGTGGCAATGAGCTTCGGTCAGAAGTCACACAACGTTGTGCTTTATATTGCAATGGCTGCTTCGCTTCTTCTCACAACGGCAATCATCGAAATCGAACCTCTTGCAAATGCGTTCAGCTTCACTCACCTTGACCTCAAGGCATACGCAATTTCAATCGGTCTTGCATTCCTCATCATCCCGATTGTTGAAATCATCAAGGCAATCCAGAGAAGCATTGCAAAGAAAAAGGCATAAAGCCTCATAAAATTACCGCAGGCTCTGCTTGAGTCTGCGGTTTTTGTTTTATATTGTTGTATTTTTGTTGCGCATATGGTAAGATAATCTAAATAATCTGCGGAGGTGCGTTTATGTTTTCCCGAATCAACAGTATGGGACTTTTCGGCGTTGACAGCTATATGGTCGGCGTTGAGGTTGATTGCGGTCAAGGTCTGCCGAGAATTGATATAGTCGGTCTGCCCGATGCTGCCGTCAACGAATCAAAAAACAGAGTGCGCTCCGCAATCAAAAACAGCGGTTTTACCTTCCCCTCAAGCCGTGTGACCGTAAACCTTTCGCCTGCGGACGTGCGCAAGGAAGGCTCGGTATATGATTTGCCGATTTTCATTGCAATCATAAAAGCAATGGACCAGCTCAAGGCAGACGTCGATGACTGTGCATTTATCGGTGAGCTTTCGCTCGACGGACTTGTCCGAAGGGTCAACGGTGCTTTACCGATGGTAATCAGAGCGAAAAACAGCGGACTGAAAAGAGTTTTCGTGCCTGAGGCAAATGCAAGAGAAAGCTCGGTTGTCGAGGGTATTGAGGTATATGCGGTGTCGCACGTCAGAGAAGTAACGGAGCATCTTACGGGCGAAAAAGTCCTCTCTCCCGTTGAATTTGATACGGCATATAATGAGGAAAATCTCGCTGTACTTCCCGATTTCAAGGACGTTATGGGTCAGCAGGAGGCGAGATATGCTCTTGAGGTTGCCGCCGCAGGAGGACACAATATCATTATGGTAGGACCTCCCGGCTCGGGCAAAAGTATGCTTGCCAAGAGACTGCCTTCGATTCTGCCCGATATGACTTTTGAGGAGAGCTTGCAGACAACGGAGCTTTATTCGATTGCAGGAGTCCTGCCCGAAGGTGTTTCGCTTATGACGCAAAGACCCTTCCGCTCACCGCACCATACGGTTTCGCCTGCAGGACTTTCAGGCGGCGGAGCAATACCGAGACCCGGTGAAATTTCACTTTCCCATAACGGTGTTTTGTTTCTTGATGAGCTGCCAGAATTCTCAAGAATTGCGATGGAGGTGCTCCGTCAGCCTCTCGAGGACGGAAAGGTGACGATATCGAGAGCGAGCGCATCGCTTACTTATCCCTGCTCGGCAATGATAGTCTGCGCGATGAATCCGTGTCCCTGCGGGTTTCACGGACATCCCAAAAGGAAATGCACCTGCCCCGAGGGCTCCGCAAAGAGATATCTTGCAAGAGTTTCGGGTCCGCTGCTTGACAGAATCGATATCCATATCGAGGTGCCTCCCGTTGATTTTGAAAAGCTTTCCAGCCGTATGCCGTCGGAAAGCTCGGCGGAAATCAGAAAGAGAGTCAATGCGGCGAGAAAAATCCAGCAGGAAAGGCTCAAGGGAAGCGGCGTAAGCTGCAATGCCAAAATGGATGCGGCGCTGACAAGAGAATTCTGCCGCCCCACGCCAAGGGCAATGACGATGCTTGAGCAGGTGTTTGAAAAGCTCGATTTTTCCGCAAGAGCATATGATAAGGTGCTGCGTGTGGCAAGAACGATTGCCGACCTTGAAAACGAAGAAACAATCGACGTTCAGCATATATCAAGAGCCGTTCAGTTCAGAAGTCTGGACAGAAAGCTCTGGAGAAAATAATAAAAGCCGCCTCAAAAGAGGCGGCTTTATGCTTTATATTATGTCTTCAAATTTGACCAGCTTATTGTTTGAGCCTGATTCTTTGATTGCTTCAATAAGGCGCATAAGTCTGCGCTGCTGATTATGGGTAACGATAATATCTTCCTCACCCTTGAGGTAAGCGAATATGTTTTTGTAATATCCGCCCCAATCCGTCGGAGCAACCTCAAGGGGATATGTTTTTATCGTATCGTCGGTACGGGGAGCCATTGTCTTGGTTATACCCGCGCCTGCAACAATCGGAACGGAATCGCGGTTTTCCCAATCGGAAACCATAACGATTTTGCCGTTGCAATCCCAGTCGGTTATAACGCCCGAACCGTTTTCGCCCAGAACGTACCAGAGAGGAAGCTCGATGAAATTGCTCGTTGTGACCTCAACGAGGAAAGAGAGTCCGTCATCGAAAAGGAGCGTTGCTCTGAAGCCGTCATCACATTTTTCGTTTGTGACGTAGGTAAGCTCTGCGTATACGGAAACAAGCTTTCTCGGCATCGTCATCATAAGAGCCTGATCGAGGAGATGAATACCCCAGTCAAGAAGCATTCCGCCGCCGTGTTCGGGCTGGTTGCGCCAGTCGCCGGGGATACCTCTCGAGCCGTGGACTCTTGATTCGATTCTGAAAATCCTGCCGAGAGTATTTTCTTTCATCAGTTTTCTGACAGAGAGATAATCCTGATCCCAGCGTCTGTTCTGGTGAACGGTGAAAAGCTTGCCGCAGCGGTTTGCGCAGGCAATCATATCCTCAAGCTCGCCGCTGTTCATTGCGACGGGCTTTTCGCTGATAACGTTTTTGCCTGCTTCAAGGGCGGCAATTGCGATTTCCTTGTGAACGTCGTTGGGAGTTGCGATGGTTACAAGGTCGATGCGTTCGTCGGCAAGAAGCTCTTCTCTTGAAGAAAAAGCGTGAATGCCGTTTTCTTCCGCAATTCTGCATCTTTCGGGGTTGATATCATAAATACCGATAAGCTCGGCACAGTCACCGAACTCGTCTTTGATTTTTCTTGTGTGCCAGCTGCCCATACCGCCGTATCCGATTACGGCGCAGCCGAATTTGTTGTTGACCATAGTATCGCCTTCTTAGAGTTGAGAATTAACGTTTTGTTCGGGAATCAGACCCACCACATTTCGCCCGTGGATTCGGTGAGAATGATATTCTTGAGGAATGAAACTGCCTTTGAAAGACCTTCATTCTGGCTCATAAGTGAATCCTCGTGCTCAATGCTGATTGCGTAGTCGTAGCCTACCATACGGAGATTGGAGATAATCTCTTTCCAATAAGCGTTGTCGTTACCGTAGCCGATTGTGCGGAAAATCCAGGAACGGTTGATTTCGTCGCCGTAGGGCTTGTTATCGAGCACGCCGTTGACAGCGGTGTTGTATTTGTCGATCTTTGTATCCTTTGCGTGGAAATGGAAGATGGCATCACCGAGCTTGCGGATGCAGGCAACGGGATCCATTCCCTGCCAGATGAGGTGGCTGGGGTCAAAGTTTGCGCCGATTTCGGGGCCTACAGCCTCACGGAGTCTGAGAAGAGATTCCGTGTTGTAAACGCAGAAGCCGGGGTGAAGCTCAAGGGCGATTTTGTTGACGCCGTGAGCCTTTGCGAAAGCAACAAGGTCTTTCCAATAGGGGATAAGCACCTCGTTCCACTGCCACTCAAGGATTTCACCGAAATCGTTGGGCCAGGGGCAGGTTACCCAGTTGGGATATTTTGCAGTTTCGCAGTCACCGGGACAGCCCGAGAATGTGTTGATCTGGTGGAGTCCGAGCTTTTCTGCAAGAAGAATTGTATTGCGGATGGTTTTATCGTAATCGGCGGCGATTTCCTTGTTGGGATGCACGGGGTTACCGTGGCAGGAAAGTGCGCTGATTTCAACGTCATATTTTTTAATAAGAGCCTTGAATTCCTCAAGCTTTGCATCGTCTGCAAGAAGCTCTTCGGGATTTGCGTGAGCGTTGCCGGGGTAGCCGCCGCAGCCGATTTCAACCATTTCGATGCCGAGCGACTTGAAATATTTCAGTGCCTCTTCAAGAGAGAGGTTTGAAAGCAGAGTTGTAAATACACCGAGTTTCATATGAATTCTCCTTGTTCACTATTCATTTAAATAATGCTTTTGAGATATGCGATGCTTCTTGCGATATCCTCAAGACCTGTAGGTACGGGATCGTCGTTTTCGACGATAAGCCATTCGATTCCGATATCCTTTGCAGCTCTGACAACCGTTGCAAGGTCGTTGTTGCCCTCACCGAGAGCCATAGGCTTGCCGTCAACACCGTCCTTGAGATGAAGGTGAACGATTTTATCCTTGTTTTCGGTGATGAGTTTATAGTTATCAACACCTGCGTGGAAGCTCCAGTAGGTGTCGATTTCAAGGTCGCATTTTGCCTTGATTATATCGATGGGAAGAGTGCCGTCCTCAAAGGGAACGAATTCTTCACAGTGGTTGTGGTAATAAGTTTTGATTCCGTATTTTGCGGCAGCACCGAGAACGTCACCGATTTCTTCGCATTCGGCAACGGTGCCGTGGGGAGCACCGCCGATGCCTGCGGCAGTTGCACCGAGAGTTTTCATAAACTCAACGGTTGCTTCGGCCTTGTCTGCTCTGAAATCGTCAAGACCCATGTGGCTGCCTACGCAAACAAGACCGATTTCGTCGAGCTTTGCCTTTATTGTTTCGGCATCGGTGTTGAAAAATCCTGCGAATTCAACGCCGTCATAGCCGATTTTTTTGATTTCCTCAAGAGTCTTGAGAAGTGTTTCCGTATCGTTTATATGATCTCTTACGGAGTAGACCTGAACTGCTATTTTCATTTTGTTACCTCTTAATCGTTGTTGATGTAAACGGGCTGACCTGTTTTTGCGGATTCGTAGATTGCCTCAAGAATCTGAGTAACAACCATAGCCTGCTCGGGTTTTGTGCTGACTTCCTTATCGTTGATGATTGCATCGTAGAATGCGCGGCATTCAAGCTCTGCAGGGTCATCGCTGCAGCCGTCATAGAAAGCAACTCCGCCTGCATCGAAATTGGGCTTTTCGATAACCTGTCTGCCGTTCTTTACGTAGTTGATGCGGAGATCGTCAAACATATCCGCACCGCCCTTTGTACCTGCAAGAAGGGTTGATGCTTCGATGGGATCTGCAATGTTGATTGCCCAGCTTGATTCAACGCTGATTGTTGCGCCGTTTTCCATAACGACAAAGCCGAAAGCTGAATCTTCAACGGTATATTTTTCGGGATCCCAGTCACCCCAAGCGTTTGCGGTGTTTTTCTGGTCGCCGAGTTTCTTGTATTTTGTGCCTACAACCATCTTGGGCTTGTAGTTATCCATCATCCAGAGAGTAAGGTCGAGAGCGTGTGTACCGATATCGATAAGCGGACCGCCGCCCTGCTCGTATTCATTGAGGAAAACGCCCCAGGTGGGAACGGCTCTTCTGCGGATTGCAAGAGCTCTTGCATAATAAATTTCGCCAAGGTCGCCGTTTTCGCAGCACTGCTTGAGATAGAGCGAATCGTCTCTCCAACGGGACTGATAGCCGATTGAAAGTTTCATACCCGTTCTGACAGAAGCTTCGTACATTGCCTTTGCTTCGGCGTATGTTTTTGCCATGGGTTTTTCGCAAAGAACGTGCTTGCCTGCTTCGAGAGCATCGATTGTTATGAAGCTGTGTGAACGGTTGGGGGTACAAACGTGAACCGCAACGATGCTTTCATCCTTGAGAAGCTCCTTGTAGTCTGTGTAGATTTTGGCATCTGCCGAGCCGTATTTTTTTGCGGTGTTGATTGCTCTTTCCTCGATGATGTCGCAGAATGCAACGGGCTCAAGGAAATCGATGTTTGAAATTGCACGAAGATGCTTACCGTTAGCGATACCGCCGCAGCCGATAATACCGATTCTTATTTTTTCGCTCATAATAACCTCTCCTTTTTCTGAAAACGGATTTTGTTTTGACATTGGAAACACTTGTAACGGGTTAAAGCGTTAAAACTGTCCATATACCTTTATTATACTTAATATGGAAGGTAATTCAAGATTAATATTTTTTCGCAGGTGTAAATTTTTGATGCGTATTTTTGGGCAAGATTAACAAAAAGCAGAATGCCTTGCAAGCATTCTGCCTTTGAGGAATTTTATTTGGGAACGTAAACCCTTTTTACCTTCAGCGTTTCTGGGTCATTGATTTCTCCCAGGCCTATAAATCTGCCTTCGGGGTCGAAAACTTTATAATACCCAGTCATTTTTGCGCACCTGATTCTGTTGAGGTCAAGCTCGCCGCCGTTTGAAAAGCGTTTTGCCTGAGCCTCGGTAACCTGCACCGACGGGTAGATATCCAGAGCCTTTTCAACGGGAATCAGCAGACTGTCAAGGGTGCCGTTTTTTGCCGCTTCTTCAAGTTTTTCAACGGTTACGGCATCACTGACGGAAAATCCGTTTGCTTTTGTGCGGCGCAGAGCCGTCATAACCGCACCGCAGCCGAGCTTTTTGCCGATATCGTCGATGAGCGTGCGGATATAGGTACCCGACGAGCAGGAAACGGAAACGGTATATTCGTTTGCGGATTCGTCACATTCAAGCAATTCGGCGGAATAAACGGTAACGGTACGTGCCTGCCTTTCAACCTCGATTCCTTTTCGTGCAAGGTCATAAAGTCTCTGACCGTTGACGGATACTGCGGAATACATCGGAGGGAGCTGGCTGATTTCGCCTACAAAGCTTTCAAGTGCGTCGGCAACGTCCTGCTTTGAGGATGAAACGGGTCGGGTTTCAAGCACCTTTCCCGTAATATCAAGCGTATCCGTAACAGTGCCGAGGCGGAAGGAGGCAACGTATTCTTTATCGTGGCTCGGGAGCAGCTCGCAGAAACGGGTTGCACCGCCGAGCATAACGGTCATAACTCCCGTTGCCATCGGGTCGAGTGTGCCGCTGTGTCCGCATTTCTTTTCGCCGCATATTCTGCGCACCCTTGCAACGGCACCGAAGGAGGTTATATTTTCGGGTTTATCAAGAATAATTATTCCGGTCATTTCGTTGTCCTTTCGGATTTGATATATGGATTATATCATATAAAATCCGAGGTTTCAAGAACTCATTGAAGCGGAAAATCCGAGAGTGCTCTGAATTCATAGCCGTTTTCACGGGCATAATCAATGATTCTGCCGAGTGCCTGAGCATTGTCGGGTGAAACGGAATGAAGAAGAATCACCGCACCCGGATGCAGTCGGGAGGTGACCTTTTCAAACGCATAGTCACCGCCTTTGGAGTTTTCAACGTCCCAGTCGGCATATGCGAGAGACCAGAAGGCGGTAGAATATCCCATTGAGCAGACAAGGTCGATTGCATTTTCGTTGTACGCACCCTCGGGGAAACGGAAAAACGTCGGCGTATAGCCGAATTCGGCGCGAAGTCTTTCCTCGCACTCATAGATTTCGGATGCCATATGCTCACGGGAAATTTTTGCAAAATCAGCGTGATTTGCCGAGTGATTGCCGACGACGTGTCCCTCGTCAATCATTCTGCGGATGAGTACAGGCTCGGAATCGATATGGTCGAGAGTGCAGAAAAAGGCGGCAGGCACTTTTTTCTCTTTCAGCGTATCGAGAATGACGGCGGTGCAGCCGTTTTCCCATCCGCAGTCAAAGGTCAGATAAAGCACCTTTTCCTTTGTGACTGTGTCGTAGCAGAATGCTTTTTTGCCGAGAGATGCAAAATATTTCTGCGCTTCAACGGAAATCGAGTGAGGCTGACCGTTTTTTGCAACGCCGTAGCTGTGCTCTTTTCTTTCTGTTGAAAGACCCCGCTCGTTTTTCGGGTCAGGCACGGAATATGCTTGCGAGGGTCGGTTTGTGTCGGCAACGCTGACCTTGACCTCGGCATCGTATTCCTCAAGAGTTTTTCTGCCCGTGCACGATGAGAGGAAAAGAAGAGCCGTCAGAATAAATGCACAAATTCGTTTGTTAATAATTATCACCTTGCTTTATTTTTTGCATTCGTATATAGTATTTCTTGCACGGCGGAATTTATCGCAAAGAAAATTTTTTTGAAACTTATGCAACAAAAATAAATTTCGGTGACACTTATTTGATGAGAGTGGTAAGGAGGGTCGATTTTGAGCGCTCAGATAAACGAACTCGTTACTCTTGCAAAAAGCGGCGATGCCGATGCCTTCGGCGAGCTGTATGAGTTATATTACAAAGAGATGTTTTACTATGCCCGGTGCGTAACGGGCAGCGAAACACTTGCCGAGGATGCGGTTTCGGAAGCGGTGCTTTCGGCATTTAAGCAAATCGGCTCTTTGAAAAAGAATGAAGCATTCAAGGGATGGCTCTTTAAAATACTTTGTGCTTCATGCAAAAGGCAATATACGGAAAATCAACATAAAAAAACGCTCGTCTGGCTTGACGACGAAACGGGGGGAGAAGAGCCCTCAAAGCCGATTGATACCGAGTTATCAATCGATTTGAAATCGGCTCTTTCTGTTCTTTCACGCGAAGAAAGAGAAATAGTTTTGCTCGGCACGGTTGAAAAATACAAAAGCCACGAAATTGCGGCTATGCTCGGCTGTAAGGCGGTTACCGTGCGTTCAAAGCATAAGCGCGCGTTGAAGAAAATGCGTGATTTTCTTGAAGAAAACACAGCGAAAGGGGGGTGAAAAGATGAAGAATGACAAGCATATTGAAGAATTGATGAGAGCAGAAATAGAAAAAACCGATGTTCCTGCAAGCCTCGGGAAAGAGAAAATCGTTGAGATGCTTAAGGAAGAAAAGGATTTTTCCGATAAAACGGGTAATGTTATTGAAATCGGTGCGCAAAGGGACAGCGCACAGAGCCGGAGAACGTCGGCAGTTGCTCTCAACAGAATTGCAACCGTTGCGGCTGCTTTTGTGATTGTTATTGCGTGCGTGGTTTTCGCAACAATGAACTCGGGTGTGAGAATTATCAGAACAGAGCCCGGTTTTGAAAACTACAATCCCGATAATCTCATTATCGGTGTCAGCAGTTACGATGAAATTGAAGAAGCGGTAAAAAATGCTCTCGGAAAAACTGAAAACGTGACGGGCTCTGCAATCGAGCCTTCAGGTGCGGTAACCATACCGTCGGGAGTGACGGGAAACCAGATTTTGCCGAACTTATCGGGAGCTTACGTTGTTGATGAATCCGAAATTCTGGATAATGCGGTCACAGCATATAATCTCGGCGGAGAGCTTATCGAAAGAGTTACGGGTCTTGAGGCGGATATCGTCAAAAATAACGGCGAATATATATTTATTGCAACAACGGGTACCGATGCCGTAAACGGAGGTAAGGTAGAGCTTATCAAGGTAATCAGAGCTTTGCCTGCCGATGAGATGGCGGTTGCTTCAACAATCGTTCTTTCCGATGCGAGTGATGCCGGAAGTATTGATGAATGTATTGAACTGTATCTCAAAGGCAACAGACTTGTTGCCATAATGAGCAGAAATGCTTACGTTATGGAGGATAAGGCGGCTTACGGTAAGGATTCAACGGTTGCTCTTTATTACGATATTTCCGATCCCGAAAAGCCGGTTGCAATCCGTGAGCATATTCAGGACGGCAAATATCTGACCTCGGGTATTTCGGATCAGGGCAGTCTTTATCTTATCACCGAGAAAAGCGTCAATGCGTCGGAGAGGGTTTCCGTGCCCTCGTGTACGGTTGACGGAAAAGAGATAAAACCTGATACAAATAAAATTTTTATGGCGGTCAATGACCCGGGTGCGGCGTTCACGTTCATAACCGTTACCAACGTTGACGATTTTTCAAAAGCGGTTGACAGCCTTGCATTTTTCGGCAGCAATTGCGGCAGACTTTGTGTCAGCGGAAATGCCGTTCTGATTTCAAGAGGCTTTGTTTCGGTTGAGGCTGATGAAAACGGCTCTCACAGCAACCTGACCGAAATCCACAGATTCGATATCGGTGATTCTGCGGTGAGCTTTTCCGGATCGTATGCCGTCAACGGCACGCTTCGAGGCAAGCCCTTTATCGATGAAAAAACGGGATGGATGACGGTTGTTGCGGCGGATTCCGAAGCCGCAAGCCTTTATGTTCTTAACGAAAAAGCCGAATTCATCAGCGGACTTGAGGGCGTATTCCCGAAAGCTGAAATAAAGGACGTAAAATTCTACGGCAGCAACTGCTATATCGTTGCGGACGATGCCGCGGAAACAACAATGATAATCGACCTTTCAGACCCGCAAAAGCCGAAAAAGGGTGCAACAATTTCTTCAAAAGGCTTTGCAGGCAGACTTTTCGGTGCGGATGACGAGCTGCTCATTCACATCGGCGGTGCAGAGAAGGGCACAGGCGGAGTTCTTGAGGACATCAGCATTTCGCTTCTGGGTCTGAGCAATCCGTTCAAGCCTGAAAACCTTGATTTATATAATCTTTCGGGGATTTCAGACGTTACGGCTCTGATTGACAGCCGATCCGTTATGCTCGTTCCCGACGGTGACATTCTCGGCATTCCCGTTGTCCGTACGGATGACGTTTCAAAGGAAGCGGTTATTTCATATGCGCTGTTTAATTATTCGGACGGTGACATAAAGCCGCTCGGATTTTTCAACCACGATGCCGAGCCGAGCGGAGAGAAATCTCTTCGCGGAACCTGCATCGGCGATATTTTCTACAGCATCTCCGGCAACAAGATCGTTGCTTTCTCCATTGATGAGGAAACAAAGCTTGCGTCGGTTGAACTTAAATGACTTACGATTGAATTTCCACTGCCCGCAACGGATGGAAGGGGCCGGTTATCCGGTAAGGTGGATGTTTCATAAACCGCCGCATCCTTTGGGGAAAGGATGCGCAAACGGCGGGACAAAAGATGGTGGCGGGCAGAGCCGAAGGCACATCGGCTCTGCCCACACTGTGTCTGTCACTCAGACTATAAATCGTCGGCATCCTGAACGGGCATCTCGTCCTCAGGGTCATAAGGGATACCGGTGTAGCTTCCGTTGACGTCGGAGGGGATATCCTCAAACGGGTCCGCAACGTTTCGCGGAGATTTGACGGGAAAGCGACGGCAGTTTTTCTTATCGTTATCAAAGCGGTAGGGCATATTGAATGCTCCTTTCTTAATGAATTATTAATATCTTTACACCGGATTTACTAAATATTCCGCTTGACAAATGCCGAGATATGCTATACAATTAATGCGTATGTAATATTTACAAACATAATAAGGAAAAGGATGGTAATCAAAATGAAAAAGACACTCTCTCTGCTTCTTGCAATCGTAGTTGCAGCAGTTGCAATCTGCACACTCACAATTTGCGCATTTGCTGACGAAACAACAACTGAAGCAACAGCAACAACCACAGAGGCAGCTCCCACAACAACAGAGATCGACCTCGGTGATCCCAGAGAAACAACCGCAGCTCCCACAACCACAAAGGCTGATGATACTGCAACAACCACCAAGGCAACAGAAACAACAACAGCTAAGGCTGACGATGCAGATCCCACAGACTCAAGCACAACATCAGTTGATGACGGCGATGCAACAACAAAGGCACCCGCAAAGGTTGACGACGATATCCCCTCAACAGGCAGCGGCATCGTTGTTCCCGCAGTTGCTCTCCTTGCTCTTGCAGGCGGCGTAGCAGTAGCAGTTAAGTCCAAGAAGGACTAATTAAAACTTAAGCAAAAAAATCAGCTCACTCCGAGTTTTCGGGGTGAGCTTTTTTGTTAGTGAATAATGAAAATTGAAAAGTGAAGAGTTAAGGGTGGGCTATGCCCACACCCGTTTAACAGGTGCGATTAACGAGATGAACGAGAAGCAAAACCGCCCTGCACACTGTGCAAGGCGGTGATTTATCAGAACGTTTTTACAAGCTCCTTGAGGTATGCCTTGAAATCTTCGCCGATTTCGGGGTGGTCGAGAGCAACCTCGCAGTTTGCCTTCATAATGCCAAGCTTGTTACCCATATCGTAACGCTTGCCGTCGAAATCATAAGCAAGAAGCTTGCCTGCCATACCGAGCTCGGTAAAAACATCCGTAAGATAGAATTCCTTGCCTTCGGGAGTAGCTGCAAGACCTTTTTCGATAAGCTCAAAGGTTTCGGGAGGCATGACGATTCTGCCCAGAATAGCATAAAGTGAAAGAATCTGGTCGGGTGTGGGCTTTTCGATGATTCTTGTGCAGTTCATTGCTCTGTCTTCGCCCTCAATGGGTGAAACGTCAAGTGTGCAGTAAAGACGGATGAGTTCTTCAGGAACTTCATTTACACCCACAACGCCCTTGCCGTATTTTTCGTAGCAGCGTGTAAGCTGTGCGGTAACCGGGTCATCGGAAACAATAACGTCATCGCCGTAAAGCACCGCAAAG
>JAZNUD010000102.1:0-42694 GCA_045592085.1 Acutalibacteraceae bacterium
AATTCTTTTTCAGGGTGACTCAATCACCGATTGCGACAGAAAGCGTGAGGATTACCACGATTTAGGCGCAGGTTACCCCAAGTACGCCGCAGAGCTTATTGCAAAGGCATATCCCGAAACCGAATTTGAATTCATCAATCTCGGCATCAGCGGCAACCAGACGAAAGACCTCGTTGAGCGTCTGCAGAGCGATTTCATCGACGTTCAGCCCGACCTCGTTTCAATCCACATCGGCATCAACGATACGTGGCACAGAGCGGCTGAAAGAAATTGGCTTGGCAACGACGTTTTTGAGGCGCAGTACAGAAAAGTTCTTACCGAAATCAAAGAAAAAACAAACGCAAAGATTCTCATCATCGAGCAGTTTCTTCTTCCCGTTGAGGACAAAGCTTATTTCCGCGAGGACCTCGACGGCAAAATTGATATCACACGTGCTCTTGCAAGAGAATTTGCGGATTACTATATCCCCCTCGACGGACTGATGGCTCAGGCGTGCGTCGGCAACGATGCGTATCATTGGTCAGCAGACGGCGTACACCCCAACGAAAACGGTGCAAAATTCATCGCTGACCTTTATGTTGAAGCTTTCAGTAAAATCATAGGCTGAAACTGTTTGTAAAAAATATAAAGAAGGGAAAAAAATGAAGAAAATCAAAGAAATCCTGAATTATATCTTTATTGACGGTCTTCCAGGTATGGCTCTCGGACTTTTCGGCACACTTATTATCGGCACAATCCTTGAGCAGATAGGAAACCTTATTCCGAATTTCATCGGCACTTATCTTGTTGCAATTGCAGGAATTGCAAAATCGGTAACGGGCGTAGGCATCGGCGTGGGAATGGCTTTCAAATACAAGTCCTCTCCCCTCGCAAGTGCTTCAGCCGCAGTTGCAGGTCTTGTCGGAGCTTTTGCAAAGAATATCGTTGCAGGCACGTTTGCAGGCATTTCGGGTCCCGGCGACCCCCTCTGCGCTTTCATTGCGGCATTCTTCGCAATCCAGACGGGTCGTCTCATAAGCGGCAAAACGAAGCTCGATATTATCCTTACACCTGCCCTTTCAATTATCGTTGGCAGTGCGGCAGGTCTGTTTGTCGGACCTCCCGTTTCAAAAGTTACAACCTATATCGGTCAGCTCATCAACTGGGGTGTTGAAAAAGAGCCGATTCTGATGGGAATCGTTGTTTCCGTTGTTATGGGCATATGTCTTACACTCCCGATAAGCTCGGCTGCACTCGGCATTATCCTCGGCCTGAGCGGACTTGCAGGCGGTGCGGCAGTTGTCGGCTGCAGTGCACAGATGATAGGCTTTGCGGTTGCAAGCTACCGTGAAAACAAGGTCGGCGGTCTTATTGCTCAGGGCATCGGCACCTCAATGCTTCAGATGCCCAACATAGTCAAGCATCCGCAGATATGGATTCCGCCGATAATCACAAGCGCAATCCTCGGACCGATTTCAACCGCAGTTTTAAAAATGACCTGCCACGCATCGGGCTCGGGCATGGGTACGTCAGGTCTTGTCGGTCAGATTATGACCTATAATTCAATGGTTGAAGGCGGAAACGAGCCTGTTGTTATTCTCATTGAGATTCTCGTAATGCATTTCGTTGCCCCTGCTCTGATTACGCTGGGCATCTCGGAATTTATGAGAAAGAAAAAGCTTATAAGCTTCGGTGATATGGAGCTTAAAGATATGAATTAATCCAGATACGGAGGACTGAAAAATGGCAAAAAAAATCACAGCAATCATCCTGACGGTTGCCCTCGTTTTCTCGGCAGCCTTCTGCATCCCCTCATCCGCCGCAACAGAGGTTACCTCTCAGTTTGAAAGAGGCTTCTACCGCTTTGTTGACGGACTTCTCGATGCCCTTGTAAACGGCATCTCCGCTCTTATCGTTGAGCCCCGCGATTGGGTCTCGAAGGATAAGTACGTTTCAAAGAACTTCTATGAAGGTATGGAGCCCGAGGAATTCATCTCAACTCCCGCCGCTGATGCAAAATGGTCAATCGGCTATGCAAATGCAAGCATCAAGACAGGCAAGGAGCTTGAAGAAGGTCACTACGTAGGCGGCAGCCTTGCAATCGGCGACAAATTCGCAACAGAAATCAGACACGACCAGAAGGTAAGAACAATCGCCGTTTCCGACGGCAGAGGCATCACAATCTTCTGCGCAATCGATACCTACGGTATGTCATCGGCTGACGTCAGAGGCATCAGAGCAGCATTTGAAGAAGAAATCGCATCAAGAAATCTTGATATCAACGCTGTCAACATCTCTGCTCTTCATCAGCACAGCTGCGTTGACACCTTCGGTCTCAACGGTAACCTTATCAACGCACTCTTCACTTCTTCCGTAAGAAATCTGCTCGGTCTTGAGCTTCCCAACGGACAGAACAAGGAATTTATGGCTAACCTTTACAAGGTAACCGTTCAGTCAATGGTTGACGCTATCGACGATATGAAGGAAGGCGAGCTCTACTTCGGTACAGCTGACGCAACCAACTTCATCTATGATAAGCGTTCACCCAAGGTTTACGATACAAACCTCAACAGACTCCGCTTCGTTCCTGCTGACGGTTCGGAAGAAACCTGGCTTCTCAACGCTCCCATCCATTGCGTAGGCAACGGCGCTGCAGGCACACTTATCACAGGCGACTACCCCTACTATATGGAAAAATACATCAACGAAACCGCAAAGGCTAACGTATTCTACGTTCTCGGCGCAGAGCTTGCAATGACCGCCGAACACGATTACCTTCCCCCCATTGATACGGAATCCGAGGTTTACAAGGAATACAACGATGAAGGCTATGCAAGACTTGCCCTCTTTGGCGAAGAGCTTGCAAAGCTTGCCTGCTCAATTGATAACGATGAGCGTGTTGCTCCCATTTTCAACATCAGACTTGCAGAGGTTTTCGTTCCCGTTGACAACAGCATCCTCAAGCTCGCTGCAAAGGGCGGTCTCCTCACAAACGAAATCGTAAAGAACAAGGGCAACTACGAGGTTCTTACCGAGGTCGGCTACTGCGAATTCGGCAACAACATTGCAGTTTCAATTATGCCCGGTGAGCTTGCTCCCGAAATCGCTTACGGCGGTGTTCACACTGCTGAAGAAGCATGGGACGGCGACGAATGGGGCTACACCTCATTTGCAGATGCATCAAGTGACGATACACTCCTTGTTTTCGGCATCACAAATGACCAGATCGGTTATCTTCTTCCCTCAAACGAATGGCACTCATACCTTACAGAAAATGAAGAAATCGTTTCAACAGGCCGTATGGCAGGTGCATATATTGCAGAAGCATATCTTCTCCTCTTCGACGAAGTTTGCTGAATAAAAACCGCAGGGGTCGACACGACGCCGACCCCTGCTTTAAATTATGACAGATTTATATGAGCAATTTCCGTATGAATCTGTGATGACTTAAATTTTTTATCGGAGGTGAGCAAATGAGCAAAAAAGGTTCGCTGAAGCCCGTTCTTAAGGAAACGGATTTCTTCCTTTATCTGATGTGCATATTCACGTCGGCTTTCGGTGCGCTGATGGTTTACAGCGCAACAAGAAACGAAGCCATCGAGGACGGCATTCTTCTCAGCCGAGACTGCCTGATTATGGTTATTGCCTCAGGCGTGGGAATTGCTCTTTGCCTGCTGATTTCTTTCCTTGATTACGATTCGCTCGTCAGACTGTGGCCGTTTATCGGCGGTATCTGTCTGTTGCTGATTCTGCTCCTTTTCCCATTCGGTGACGGCCCCTCTGACAGACCGAATGCACGATGCTGGCTTCCGATTCTTTCATTCGGTGACACGAAGGTAAATTTCCAGCCGTCGGAGCTTGCGAAAATCGGCTTCATAATCACGTTTACCGCTCACATTGAAGCTGTCAAGGACAATATAAACAGCATCAAAAACGTTCTTCTGCTTACACTCCATGCACTCGTTCCCATCGGACTTATCATCATAACCGACGACCTCGGCTCCGCGATCGTTTTCGCACTTATCTTTGTCGGAATGATGTTTGTTGCAGGCGTAAAGCTCAGATATTTTGCGGTAGCAATAGGAATGGTAATAGCTTTTGTTCCCCTTCTCTGGACAAAATTCCTCTCCGCCTTCCACCGCCAGAGAATCCTTGCAATCTATTATCCCGAAGCACTGAGCGAATACGATTATAAAAAAATCATCTATCAGCAGCAGCGATGCGTCAACGCCATCGGGTCGGGTCAGTTCTGGGGCGACGGTCTTTTCAAGGGTGCTTATACACAGTCACCCACGGGTGTACCCGTCAACGAGAGCGATATGGTGCTTTCGGTTGTCGGCGAAGAGCTCGGATTTATCGGCTGTATAGGACTGCTCCTGATACTTTCGCTGATAATAATCCGCATTGCGATAATTGCAAAAAAATCCCGTAACCTTACGGGTGCACTCCTTTGCTACGGCACTGTTTTTATGATTGGTGCACAGACGATAATCAACATCGGTATGTGCCTTATGCTCCTGCCGAGCATCGGTATCACACTCCCGTTTATGAGTGCGGGCGGCTCGTCAAACCTCTGCATCTATTTCGCAATCGGAATTGCAATGAGCGTTTACAGATTCAACTGCGACAGACCGCCGACCAACTTCAGGCTTGTCGGAATCAGCACACCGTTTAACGAAACTTAACAGAAAAGAGCTGAAACGAAGTTAACCTTCATCTCAGCTCTTATTTTTTACTATTCAGCTGTGCTTCAATCGCGTCTGCTATTGCCTGCGCATATTCATCAAGCTTTTCGTCATAAAGCCTGTTATCGGCTTCGCTGTTTATAAACCCGAGCTCAACCAGGCAGCTTGTCATTTTTGTGTTTTTGTTGACGTAATAATCGTTGCCTTCACCTGCATATCCTGCCTTGACTCCTCTGTTTTCGGAAATCCCGACCTTTTCAAGCCCGTCAAGAATGCTCTGTGCAAGCCTGCGGTCAGCGGAGTTATTCTTGCTCTCTATCCATATTTCAACGCCGTCTGCTTCACTTGCCGCACTGTTTCTGTGGAGCGCAACATACAAATCTGCCGAGCGGATATTAGCGAATCTGCATCGGTTTTCAAGGCTTAAATAAACGTCGAGCGTGCGTGTTGATGCGCAGTCAATCCCCTTCTCTTCAAGGCACTCAATAACCTTAAGTGCAAGGCGGAGATTATCGTCCTTTTCGTTTCTGCCGTTATGGGATGCGCCCAAATCCTTGCCGCCATGACCGGGGTCAATAACAACGCTGACCTTCTGCGGAATAAGATGTATTCCGCCGTTACTTGAGAGATAAAAATAGGCTCCCGAAAGCAACGCTCCGATAAAAAGAAAAGCAAACAGAATAGCGGTCAGCTTTTTATTTTCAGCAAAGAATTCAATTACCCGTTTCATCCGTTCACTCCTTTTTATAATTCTATAAGAAATCCGTAAAAACATTCCGTCGGGGAACGTTTTTACGGATTATTTTTTTAAAGAGAATCGATATATCTGCAAGCCGCAAGAGCCGCAATTGAGCCGTCAGCAGCGGCAGTCGTTATCTGCCTTATCTGCTTTTTGCGGCAGTCGCCTGCAACAAAAACACCTGCTGTTTTTGTAACGCAGCTTTCATCGGAATCGATATAGCCCCATTCATCAAGACCTGCAACATCGGCAAAAGCCTTGTTGTTGGGAATAAGACCAATTGCAACGAAAAGACCGTCAACCTTAAGCTCGCTTTCACTGCCGTCGGATTCTTTTCTGAGGGTGAGTTCTTCAAGAGTTTTTTCGCCCTTGAGTTCGGTTATGACCGTACCCATAATGAACTCAACGTTATCCCTTGCCTTAAGCTTTTCAACAAGCTTTGCTTCGCCCGTGAAATAATCAAGATTCTGAATAACGTAAACCTTGCTGCAGCCCTCGGAAAGAAGCACAGCCTCCTGCAATGCGGAGTTGCCGCCGCCGAGAACGGCTACCGTCTGACCCTTGAAAAAGGCTCCGTCGCAAACTGCGCAATAGGAAACGCCCTCACCGACAAGCTCATTCTCATTCGGGAGACCCGTCTGTCTGTGCTTGACGCCCGTTGCGATAATAACAGCCTTGGCTTCGTGCTCGCCGTCCTCGGTAACAACGGTTTTTGTTGCGCCGTTGTCACGGATTGCAATTACGGTTTCCATCTCGATTTCAGCACCCTGATTGATAACCTGGTCAACAAGCTTATCGGCAAATTCATTGCCGCTCATTGTTGCAAAGCCGGGATAATTCTCAATCTGGGGCGAATAGGTTATCTGACCGCCGAAGGTGCTTTTTTCAAGCACGAGAACGGTTTTATCTGCTCTGAGGGCATAGAGGGCTGCAGTCAATCCTGCAGGCCCTGCGCCCACGATAATTATATCATACATATGACTGATTCCTTCAGATTGCAGCGCCGTTTGCCGCATCAATGAATTTTTTGATTTCAGGTACGCCTGAGAACTTTTCAACCTGACCGCCCGAAACCGCAACGAGTGTGGGAGCCTGCTTGATGCCGAGCTTGACGGCAAGGTCCTGATTCTCATAAACCATGATCTCGTTGACAGCGATGCCTGCCTTTGCAAGCTGTGCAAGAGCTACCTTGCAGTTGGGGCAAGTTGCGGTCTTGAAGAGATAGAGACCGTCAGCAAGGGGGCAAGCGGAAGTTTCCGCAACCTCTGCCGCGGGAGCATCAGCCTTCTTTACCGTGCCGTGCTTGGAAATATCGGAGCGAGCAATGCTGTAAACCTTGCGCTCCTTGTATTCCTGTGACTTACCGTCGTTCCAGTTCTGAACAGGTCTGTAGTAACCTGTGATACGGCTGTAAACCTCTGCGGATTCGCCGCATTCGGGGCAGGTAAAGTGCTCACCTGCGATATAGCCGTGATTCTTGCATACGGAATAGGTGGGAGAAATTGAGTAATAGGGAAGTCTGTAATTCTCTGCAATCTTGCGCACAAGAGTTGCTGCAGTTTTCCAATCGGGAAGCTTTTCGCCGAGGAATGCGTGGAATACAGTACCTGATGTGTAAAGAGTATGGAGCTCATCCTGCATATCGAGAGCCTCAAAAACGTCCTCTGTGTAACCAACGGGAAGGTGTGAGCTGTTGGTGTAGTAGGGAGTTCCGTCAGAAGCGGTGATGATATCGGGATATCTCTTGACGTCGTGCTTTGCAAGACGGTAGGAGGTTGATTCTGCGGGAGTTGCTTCAAGGTTGTAGAGATCGCCGTATTCTTCCTGATAGTCGGAAAGACGCTCTCTCATATGGTTGAGAACATCCTTTGCAAACTGACGTGTTCTCTCGTCAATCATATTTGCTCTGAGCCACTTTGCGTTAAGACCTACTTCGTTCATACCGACGAGACCGATGGTTGAGAAGTGATTCTCAAAAGTGCCGAGGTAACGTCTTGTGTAGGGATAGAGACCTTCGTTAAGAAGCTTTGTGATGATTGTTCTCTTGATTTTGAGTGAACGGGCAGCGATGTCCATCATCTTATCAAGACGCTTATAGAATTCTTCCTCATTTTCAGAAAGATATGCGATTCTGGGAAGGTTGATTGTAACAACGCCTACCGAGCCTGTGCTCTCACCGCTGCCGAAGAAACCGCCGCTCTTCTTGCGAAGCTCACGAAGGTCAAGACGCAGACGGCAGCACATTGAACGAACGTCGCTGGGCTCCATATCGCTGTTTACGTAGTTTGAGAAATAGGGTGTGCCGTATTTTGAGGTCATTTCGAAGAGAAGCTTGTTGTTCTCTGTCTCTGACCAGTCGAAATCTCTTGTGATTGAATAGGTGGGAATGGGATACTGGAAGCCTCTGCCGTTGGCATCGCCCTCGATCATAATCTCGATGAATGCCTTGTTGATCATATCCATCTCGGGCTTGCAGTCTTTATATTTGAAATCCATTTCCTTGCCGCCGACAATAGCGTACTGCTCTGCAAGGTCAGCAGGAACTGTCCAGTCGAGGGTGATGTTTGAGAAGGGAGCCTGAGTACCCCAACGGCTGGGAGTATTTACACCGTAAACGAAGGATTCAATGCACTTCTTGACCTGATCATAGGTGAGGTTATCAACCTTAACGAAGGGAGCAAGATAGGTATCGAAGGATGTGAATGCCTGAGCACCTGCCCATTCATTCTGCATAATGCCGAGGAAGTTAACCATCTGATTGCAGAGGGTTGCAAGGTGGCTTGCGGGTGCGGATGTGATCTTGCCCGTTACGCCGCCGAGACCTTCCTGAATAAGCTGCTTGAGTGACCAGCCTGCGCAGTAGCCTGTGAGCATGGAGAGGTCGTGAATGTGGAGGTCTGCGTTTCTGTGAGCATTGGCGATTTCGTCATCGTAGATTTCGGAGAGCCAGTAGTTGGCGGTGATTGCACCCGAGTTGCTGAGAATGAGACCGCCGACGGAGTATGTTACGGTTGAATTCTCCTTAACTCTCCAGTCGGTAACGTTAACGTAGCTGTTAACAAGATCCTTATAGTCAAGGATTGTTGACTTGAGGTTACGGAGCTTTTCTCTCTGTCTTCTGTAAAGAATATAAGCCTTTGCAACGTCTGCATAGCCTGCCTGAATAAGAACCTGCTCAACGCTGTCCTGAATATCTTCAACTGCGATAAGACCTTTTTCGATTTTGGGCTCGAAATCTGCCGTTACCTTGAGAGCAAGGAAATCGATTGTTGAGGGATGATACTGCTTTTCTTTTGATTCGAACGCAAGCTTGATAGCTTCTGCGATTTTGCTGATATTGAAATCAGCGATTTTGCCGTCTCTTTTAATTACCTGATACATGCAACTCGTTCCTTTCTGAAAAAATGTATATCAATATTATTTTCGACAAATTAAATTCTTATTCAACAAAAACCTGCTTAGCGGCAGCTTGTAAATAATAACAAATTATTGTGTTTGTGTCAATGGCTTTCACAAGATATTGTGTCCATTTAATCAAGTTTGTTAAAACTGCACTATACAAGCACAATATTTTGGGTGTTTTTGCCACGGAGCAACATTCACACTCCGCGAAGCTCGCAATTTTCAACGTAATTGAGGAGGATTTTCCGCATTTCCTCCATTTCATTTTTCGGAACAGCCGACAGACCGAAGCCGATAAGCTCGCCCGAATCCTTGAAGCCCTGGAGAAAATGTCTCTTCGCTCCCTTTATGAATTCGCCGAGCTCTTTCATACTGAAAACGCTGTGGAATTCTCTGACAACGGTTGTTCTGAATTCGTAATCTACCCTGCCTTCAAGCAGAAGCTTCACACTTTTTGCGATTTTTGAGATATCGTAACCGCCGATTCCGACTGCGGGAGGATAACCTGCAGGAGCCGCCTTAATATCCATTGCGACGTAATCGACAAGACCTTTGTCAATCAGCTCTTTCAGTTTATCGGGATAAGTGCCGTTTGTATCGAGCTTGACGCTGTAGCCGAGCGACCTTACTTTTTCTATAAACTCTGCAATATCCTTCTGCATAAGAGGCTCGCCTCCGGTAATAACAACGCCTTCGAGCACTCCCTGACGCTTTTTAAGGAAATCGGTGATTTCATCAACGCTGAATTCGCCTTCAGCCGAGGGATTGAGGACAATCGACGCATTGTGGCAGAACGGACAGCGAAGATTGCAGCCGCCCGTAAACACGATGCAGGCCATTTTTCCGGGATAATCGAGCAGCGTCAGTTTCTGAAGACCCTGAATGTTCATAAAAACCACCTCTTTCTGCACTAAATATACCAAATAATCGGTCAGTGACAAAATAATAGCACAAGATATAGTGGTTCTTCTATGGTAAAAGACACAAAATTCTGTGTTTTTTTTAAATTTTTCAAAAAAAGGCGGAGCCGAAGCTCCGCCGAGAAAAAAGATGGATTGGGATTATTCAATTATTTTGCCGTTTGCATCGAGAAGATGAGTTTTGCTCAGTTTATCGTAATAAGCGGTATACGTGCCGTCGGAATTCTTCTCGATGCGGTCATACTCATCGGAAAGCTTGTTGCCGTTTTTGTCGATAACCCATTTTCCGCCAAGAGAAGCGCTCATTTCATCGCTCCATTCGATTTGGTTGAAATCAATGCCGATACCCGTTTCCGCACCGTATTCAATGGTGACCTGGCTGAATTTTCCGCCTTCGCAGACAACGTTGCCCTGCGTGTCATATATTACGACAATATCATGCGGACCCAAACCCTGCTCATCACCGTCTCTGCAGACAAATCTGTCACCCGTGAAATAAAGAGTCGGGTATTCGCAGGGAATAATCTCCTCGCCGTTTTTATTGCTTACACCGAAACCCAAACTCTTATTCCGATATGCCGCAATCAGATTGAAGCCTTCGCCGAGGGGATCCTTGACCGTCGGCTCTTCACCGAAAATATGCACAATCTCACCCTTATAATTTATAAGGTAATATTTACCGTTGCTGATTCCTGCGATAGTCTCGCCGGGGTTATAGCCGTCCCAGCCCGTTGTATGCGCCCAGTGAAGCCATCCGAACTCGATATCAAGAGCTCTCTTTCCGTTTGTATCAATCAGAAAATCGTCACCCTCAAAGGTGTCGACAATCATCACGTGAATCTCTTCGCCGTAACGGGCAGGAAGAAGATATCCCGTAAAATAATCATAAATAATATTTCCGTCTTTATCAACGAGTGCGGCTTCGTGCCGACCTTTGTTCCATTTTTCAACAATAAAGCGGTTTTCTCCCACGGCATATGCATTGCCGTATACGGGCGGCACGACAACGTTTCCGTTTTTATCGATAACACCGAATTTATTCGATTCGTTATGGACGTTTTCTTTGTTTTCATCGTTGACGTAACAGGTTTTGAATTCGCCGTAATTCTTCGATTCGGTGTCGATAAAGATTTTTTTGCCCTCGTAACCGAGCGCAACCGTCATATCAACGGTTACTTTTGTATTCCACGTCGGGTCGGACGGCAAAGCTTCAAGCGGACGGAGAAGAGTTTTAAACATTGCGGCTAACGCTATCACCGCACCCACACAAGCCACCGAGGCAATAACCGTTGCCGTGCGGTGGATTTTCTTTTCACGGTTTCTGAGATACTCTTCCTTTTTCTTCAGCACCGCTTCTGCTCTGATTTCGTACTTATTCATAATCAAAGCCCTCCTTTTCCAAAGCTTTTTTCAATGAATCCTTTGCACGGTAAATCAGCATCTCGACCTGCCGCCTGCTTTTGCCGAGAATTGAAGAAATCTCGGCATTGGACATATCCTCGTAAAACGAAAGATAAAGCACCTGCGCATAAAGCGGTTTTATCGCTGACATTGCGGAGAAAACTGCTTTTCTTTTTTCGGAATCCTCTGTGCTTTTCTCAACCGATTGATAATCGGGAAGAAAAATAAATGAATCGTCAACGGGGATGATTCTTCTGTGCTTACGGATATGGTCGATAGACTTATTTCGTGCAATTTTAAAAAGCCACGTTTTGAACTGCGACTCGCCCTTGAAGCTGTTTTCTTTGATTATCAGCTCAAGATAAGTATCCTGCATCAAATCCTCGGCGGTGCTTTCGTTATGCACAAATCCGTTGATGAACGCAACGAGAGAGTCGCTGTAAAGCTCCATTATTTCGACAAGACCTTTCTTGTCGCCCGCAAGAAACTTTTGGTAGCTTTCGTAACCTTTATCCACAATATCACCTCATTTCACCCTTTAGACGATTGAAAAGGAGAAAACTCACAGTTATTAAAGAAAAAAGCGGAGTCCGAAAACTCCGCTTTGATTCTGAAATTATTTATCTTCTGTCTTTTCTTCCTTCTTCTTGTGGAAGAGAATCTTGTCAACGGGGAAATAGAGGAAAAACTGAACTGCTGAGCAAATCATTGTTGCAATGTTCTTTGCAGCAGCTTCTTCAAGATTCCAGCCGACAAAAACTTCCTTGAGCGTGGGGTTGAGCCATGCTGAGAAGAAAATGAGACCGATTGTGAAAACTATGTAGATGGGGAGAGCAACTGCTACGTTTGCGCCTGAATTGAAGGTCTTTTCTTTATTAACAAAGAAAGCTACAATCTGAGCAATGATGTTTGCAACGTTGCTTACGATGAAATAACCGAGACCGCCGACTGCAACGGGATAAACGAACACCCACCATGCGAAATCCTGATTATAAAGCTCTGCAATAGCAGGAATGAGGTTAAGTGTGTTGAGAAGAACAAACTGAACGATCATTGCAAGAAGGCTTACAACGATGAACTTAACAAACTGCCAGATTGTGACAAGGAGCGAACCCTTGCTTTCAGCAGCTTTATCGATCTGATTTAATTTTCCCATGAGAATATCTCCTTTTCATTATAAATTCGATTAATTATAACATAATGTAAATCTGTTGGCAAGTCAAAAAACACGCTTGATTTTTGTGCACTATTACTCAACGATATCAAGAAGCAGCGGATTTGCTTCGGGTTTTGAAGCTGTTAAGCAGAGTGATTCTCTGTATCGCATTTCTGCCGCATCAAAAAGAGCTTCATCGGAGCTATAAAGAGTTGCAAGCACATCGCCCTTTTCAACGTAATCGCCCGTTTTCTTTTGGAGAATTATACCTGCACTCGGGTCGATTACATCCTCCTTGCGCTGTCTGCCTGCGCCCAGAGCAACGCAGACGAGACCGATGCCCTCTGTATTCATCGATGAAATATATCCCGATTCGTTTGCAATGATATCGCGGCTGAATTCAGCTCTCGGGAAAAGGTCGGTATTAAGAATATAATTCTCGTCGCCGCCCTGAAGCTTCACCATTTCGGCAAGCTTTGCAAGCGCCGAGCCGTCGGCAATTTTAGATTCTGCAAGAGCCTTGCAATCCTCAAAACTGCCTTTGCCTGCAAGCTCAAGAAGCTTTGCTGAAAGCAGAATGCAGATTTCTGTCAGGTCCTCGGGTCCGTTACCCTTAAGCGTCTCAACCGCCTCGATAACCTCAAGAGAATTGCCGATGTTTTTGCCCAGAGGAATATCCATATCGGTAATCAGAGCCGCAATTTTTTTACCTGCTCCCCTGCCGATTTCAACCATCTTCGCCGCAAGTGCCTGCGCCGAAGCCTTATCCTTCATAAATGCACCGCTTCCGCACTTGACGTCAAGCACGATGCAATCCGCACCGCCTGCAAGCTTTTTGCTCATAATGCTTGAAGCTATAAGCGGCATATTATCAACCGTTGCGGTAACGTCACGCAGACCGTAGAGCTTTTTATCCGCAGGACAAAGTCTGCCCGACTGACCCGCTACACAAAGACCGCCTGCATTCACGATATCGGTGAACTCCTCGCTTGAAAGTGAAGTTCTAAAGCCCGGAATCGATTCAAGCTTATCGACAGTGCCGCCCGTATGACCGAGACCCCTGCCGCTCATTTTCGCCATTTTCACTCCGCAGGAAGCGACAACGGGAGCAACGATAAGCGTGGTTTTGTCTCCGACTCCGCCCGTTGAATGCTTATCACCCTTGATGCCGTCAATCGCTGATAAATCCGCCATATCGCCCGAGCGTGCCATTGCATCGGTCAGCCAAAGGGTTTCATCTTCGTTGAGGCTGTTGAAAAATATCGCCATCAGCATTGCCGAAAGCTGATAATCGGGGACAGTTTCGTTTGCGGCGGAAAAAGCAAAAAATTCAATTTCCTCTTTTGTGAGTGCAAAGCCGTCACGCTTTTTCTGAATCAAAGCCTTAAAATCCATTTTATCTCCTCAAAAATCACGTTTATCAAAGCTCAGAGGCAAAAGCTCCTCCAGAGTTACGGTTTTATATTCGTTTTCGTTTTTTGCGATGATGATTTCAAAACCGTTTTCGCAGAATTCACGCATAACCTGCCTGCAGATTCCGCAGGGAGGGCAGTAATCCGACGGCTCTTTTTCTTCTGCATTGCCGCCGACAACCGCTATACGCAGGAATTCCGTTTCGCCCTCGGAAACCGCCTTAAAAAATGCAGTGCGCTCTGCACAGTTTGTTGCGGAATATCCCGAATTCTCGATATTGCATCCCGTAAAAACCATTCCGTTTTTACAAAGAAGCGCCGCACCGACGGCAAATCCCGAATAGGGAGAATACGATTTTTCTCTTGCTTCAAGAGCAAGTTTAATCAGCTCAGCGTTATTCATTCCGCCGCCTCCAGAGCAATTTCAATCATTTTGTTGAAGGTCTGCTCTCTTTCAAGTGCGGTGCATTCCTCGCCGCCCGTCAGAGGGCAATCGGAAATTGTGCAGATGCAGAGAGCCTTTTTGCCGCTTCTTGCAGCATTCATATAAAGCGCCGCAGATTCCATTTCAACAGCAAGCACGCCCATCTTCTGCCACGAGGCAAGGCTTGAGGCATCGTCATAGAAGGTATCGGACGAGAAAAGATTGCCGACCTTCACTTTGATGCCGAGCTTTTCTGCGGCTTCAACGGCATTTTTGAGAGTCTGATAATCTGCAATCGGAGCATAAGTGCCGGGCAGATTATACTGCATGGCATAGCTGCTGTTTGTGCAGGCACCCATACCGATAACAACGTCACGCAGATGAAGCTCGGGGCTGATTGCACCTGCAGAGCCGACTCTGATTACCGTTTCAACGTCATAGAAATTAAAAAGCTCGTAGGAATAAATTCCGATTGAAGGGATACCCATTCCCGATGCCATAACGGATACTCTTTTGCCCTTATAATACCCCGTATAGCCCTGCACGCCCCTTGTGTTATTCACAAGCACGGCGTCATCGAGAAAATGCTCTGCGATATATTTTGCACGCAGAGGGTCGCCCGGCATAAGGACGGTTTTTGCAAAAGCATCCTTTTCGGTTGCGGCGATATGAGGTGTGGGTAATTTGCTCATAAAATCAGCTCCTTATCAATATCCCTGTACTTCCTGATTCTTGACGATTTTTACAATTGCGCTTGTGCCGAGTCTTTCACAGCCGAGGTCAAGATAATCCTGCGCATCCTCAAGCGACCTGATGCCGCCTGCCGCCTTCATCCTGACGTTTTCACCGATATTGGCGGCGAAAAGAGCAATATCCTCTCTCGTTGCGCCGCCCTTTGAAAAGCCCGTTGAGGTCTTTATGAAATCGGCACCCGATTCGGTAACAACCCTGCACATTTCAATCTTCTCTTCGTCTGTCAGAAGGCAGGTTTCAATGATGACCTTTAATATTTTACCCTTACAAGCGGCTTTAACCGCCTTGATTTCATCAAGAATTTCATCATATTTTCCGTCCTTGACCTTGCCGACGTTGATTACCATATCAACCTCGTCGGCACCGTTTTCAACGGCATCAGCCGCCTCAAACACCTTTGCGGCGCAGGTTGAATAGCCGTTGGGGAAGCCGATAACGGTGCAGATTGCAAGCCTGTCACCGACGTATTCCTTTGCCTGCTTCACAAACGACGCAGGAATACAGACACTTGCGGTTGAATATTTCATACCGTCATCGCAGATTCCCTTTATCTGCTCCCACGTTGCGTCAACGGCAAGAAGAGTATGGTCGCAATGCGAAAGAATATTATTGATATCCATATATTTTCTCCTTATAAAGCGTATTTTTCAATCATCTGTGCAACACCGTCAACGGCATTTGACGGTGCAACCGACTTTGCGGCAGATTTGCAGATTTCGTTTCCGTTTTCCATTGCAAACGAAAGACCAGCAAACTCGAGCATCGGGCAATCGTTTTCGGCATCCCCGAAGGTCATAACCTCGTCTGCGGTAATGCCGAGCACTCCGCAAAGACCGCTGAGTGCAGTGCCTTTGTCTGCACCGAGTGCGGTTGCGGCAAGCTCGCCTCTGACGGCAGAGGTCATAACGAGATTTCTCTCTTTGAAAAACTCAACAATCGCATTCTCGTTTTCACCCATAGAGAAAACGTCAATAACCTCAACGCCGTTGTCGGCAATAACCTCGGTAAGGCTGTCGCAGACGGTAACCCTCGAAATGAAATCCCTGAGAAAATCCTCGGGCAGACCCGTATCCGCCGCATAGGACATCGCAGATTGCTGAATATAAATCCTGCCGCCGAGATAAATGTGATAATGCACGGGCAGACGGTTGAGAAATTCAACCGCCTCAAGAGCAACCTTATTCGGCACAAGGGTTGAATAGACATATTTATTTGCGTTTCTGTCATATACCGCCGCTCCGTTTGAGCTGACGACATAATCGGCAAAGGGAATCTGCGCCGTTACGGAATCGGTGAAATGCAGAGTCCTTCCCGTTGCGATTGCGATTTTTATTCCTTTTTCGTGTGCGTCGGACAACGCCTTTTTCGTTCTTTCGGTAACGGTCATATGGTCGGGCGCCATAAGTGTACCGTCGAGGTCTGATGCAATAAGTTTAACAGCCATTGTTTCTCCTTATATTATACTACAGATTTTTATTCATTTTAATTCCTTTCAATATAATCTTGTAAACGGGGATCGATATATACGTTGGGGTTGTGTTGAAGAGCTGTAACACAAACTTCTTTAAACATATTTTTGTGTGATTTAAAGCCTAACGATAGTGTTATATCGCGGGGAAAATTTTTGGCAACAATGGAAATTCCCCATAGTCCGATTATCGGAAAAGTCTTAGCTTTGATACTAATAATATCATTATAATTAACACTAAAAGAAAGCACTTTTTTAATTCTTTTAAATCTAAAAGAATTAAATCTAATGTGATTATCGTTTAATATTATGAATCTGTTTAAGTATTCACCGGAATATCCCAAAACACAAAACGCAAAAAACGTAGAGCAGATAAAAAAGACCTTATAATATTTTTCTTTTTCAGCTCCAATCAGTAAACCATAAAAAAATAAAATTATTAAACACAACAACCCCACAACGATTGAGCTACATACAAAGGCAAGTTTGCTATAATTATATTTCATAAATACTAGTCCTGTCTATAATTGAAACTCTGGTACATAAATTATATATTTAAAGTATATCACCGACAAGTGCCTCAGTCAAGAAACATAAAACGCAATCGGAAATATTATTTAAAAGCCGAAATCGCTGTCCGAAGGTGACGTCTTGTGCTTTTGAGTCACACATTTCCGACAATTTCGGTAATTTGTGCGATTTATTCGATATTTAGCTTGATTTTTCCGTTTTATTGTTATATTATAGTGACAGAACGGAACTTATTGGGGTGGTTTTATGTTTTTCGTTATAAAAAGAACGGTTATAATCGAAGAAAAGAGCATAATTCAATACGGAATTGCTGATGAGGTGACGGAATACTGCTGTTTCACCGAAAATAAAAAAGAAGCAGAGAAACTTGCTCTGCTCCTTAATGAAAACAACGTTGAGAGTGTGCACGTGCTTAATATAATTGAAGATATGTTTTACACCTGAAAAATGCTTACTTCATTTCAGTGCCTTGCCGCTGAAAGAGAAAACCACTCCCCCTTTTACGTTTCTGTAATTATACGAAAACGAATGCAGGTCAAATATTCTCTTGCAAATCGGCAAACCCATACCGGTTGAGCTGCCGTCAGAGGTGCGTGAGGCATCGGCCTTTGCAAAAACCTCCCAGACGTTGTCGGAATCCGAAACTCCGCCGCAATCGTTATAAACCGCAAAACGGAAAAAGCTTTTTTCTCTTTTGAGAGTAACCTTCGCCTTCTTCTCGCCCGTTGCATATTTTACCGCATTTGAGAGATAATTATCGACCGCCAGAGTAATGAGCTCACGGTTGCCGTTGATGAAAATATTTTCTTCGGCTTCAACCGTAAGGTCAACTCCCCTTGATGCCGCAAATGACTGATACTTTTCTGTTTCTGATGTTACTATTTCGGAAAAATTGATTTTTTCCTTGCCGACGGCATCCGTATTGCTGACACGGTTAAAAAGAAGAAGCGTTTTTACAATATCATTCATTCTGAGTGCCTCATCATAGACCGACTGAACGTACTGACCGTCCTTTTCGGGATTTATCCCCTCCATAATGCATTCGCACTTATTCTGAATGACCGACAGCGGTGTTTTAAGCTCGTGTGCCGCCGCTGAAATGAATACCTGCCTGTTGTGAACAAGTCTCTGATTTTTATTGTAAAGCATATGCGCCGCAATAAGAATGCCGAGCGTTGCAACCGCAAAGAAAAGAAACGTCATCCACGTCATTGCAAGAAATTCATCCGAAGTAACCGTTTCATAAAACATATTGTAATTGGCAAACGTGAATAATCCGTAGCCGCCGATTACGTCATGAAGCTCAACCTTTCCCGCAGACCAAGAGCCGCCGCCTCCGTCATTGCCGTTATATTCAAATTCGGCAATCGCCTTGTCAAGCTGTTGGTTTGACTTGACGAAATATTTATGAAGCGGACTGTTTTCATCGAGATCATAAAAATACCACGAATGCACGAGATACGGGTCTTTGCCGACGCTTCTCTCGGCAGGTAAATCGTTAAGCTTAACCTCTGTGTAATGCTTCTTCTGGTCATTGATAACGATTGAAACGGGGATATCCTTTCCGCTGCTTGAATTGAGATATATTTCGTCAACAAGTATGTTGCCGTGACCCGATTTCCTCTTGATTTTCATTATCTGCTTTTTGACCTCGGGAGTCATATATTCCTCAATTGAAGCGTATTTTAAATGATACTCTCCGTTTTCGTCCTCTTCCGACCACCACACACCGCTTTCGCTTCTGAAAATAACGTTGCCGTCCTTATCGACCAAAGCAAAAGCAAATGCAGGCTTCGTATGGGTTGTCACGTCGGGCATATTTCCGGTCATCTGTCTGTGCAGAGACTGAATATCATCTATTCTTCCGTTAACATAATCAACAAGAAGATTCTGCGTTGATGCCGAGCCGTAAAACCTGCGAACGTCATTTCCAACTGAATTTGATGCACTCAAATAATTCATCGCCGTTGCGTAGAAAAAAATAATTAACGAACCGAGCAATACATATAAAGTCAGCTTCTTTTTTGTCATTTCAATCACTCCTCTCTGAAGGAATATCCGCCGCCTATTACCGTTCTGATGTGTGACGATTTTTCTCCGAGTGACTTCCGGAGCTTTTTGATATGCGTATCCACCACTCTCTCATCACCGTCAAAATCCCAGCCCCAGACCTTTATCAGAATCTGTTCGCGTGAAAGCACGATATTCTTGTTCTCCATCAGCAGAACAAGCAGCCTGAAGGTCTTGTTTGTCAGGGAAATTTCTGCCCCGTCAACCGTTACGAGAAATTTTTCCTTATTGACGGTTATGCCTGCGCAGGTGAACTCGTTCTGCAGCTTTGCGCCGTTGCTGCGGGCAATGATCGCATTGAGCTTCTGCACAAGAACAGAAAGCGGAAAAGGCTTCACGATATAGTCGTCGCAGCCGAGTCTGTAGCCGCTGAGCAAATCATTTTCCTCCCCCAATGCGGAGAGAAAAAGAATCGGCGTTTCGGAGAAGCTGCGGATTTTTCTGCAAGCCTCAAGTCCGTTCATAACGGGCATCATAACGTCAAGAACAATAATATCAAAGCATTCTTCTCCTGCCTTATCGACAGCCTCTCTGCCGTTTGATGCAAGAACCACCTCAAAACCTTTGGCGGTCAGATAATCATAATAGGTTTCTCTGATTTTTCTTTCGTCATCGCAGACAAGCACCCTGTTCATCTCAACCATCTCCTTTCAAGCGTATGTTAAAACACCGATGTGTATTTTATGTGTCAGTTTATATTAAAAAGGGACTGAAAGCAGTCCCTTTTTGCGTTATATTTCAATCTCATTATAGGTTATCTTTGTAATCTTCGTGCTGTTGAGGCAAACACCGGTGCCGTTGCTGTGATAATATGCAACAAGAAATCCGTCCTCGGTTTCGATGATTGCAGGGTAGCAATATCCGTTATTGCGGTCATCCTCAAGGTAAAAAACGTTTTCCTTAAGGAAGGTTTTGCCTCTGTCGGTGCTGACGGCGATAACGTAAGGCGTTCTGCCCCACGGCTCGCTTTCTTTTCTCAACAGATGCCCGGGCTCGGGATTGAAAACGGCAACGGTATATTTGCCGCAATCCTTAACGAGCATCGGTGAACACGCGGATGAAAAGAAAAGATTCGGCTCGGGGTAACTCCAGCTTTCACCGTTATCATCCGAAAAGCTCTCAAACTGAAATCCGAGACTTGTTCTGATGTAACACCATATTCTGCCGTCGGGTAAAACGTAAAGCCCCGGCTCCTCGTATCCGTCGGGGTTACCCTTGAACGGACACGTAATCTCGGTTTCGTTTTTGACCCAACTTTCACCGTCATCATCCGAATAAAAGAAGCATACAACGCCCGGCATAAACTCCTTATGCTCCGTCAGAACGGTATGCCTTGCGGCGGCAAAAAGGATTCTGCCGCTTTCAAGCCTTATAACTCTGTCATTATTGATTACGTAATAATCCTGCTCATCAAGGCAATCGAGACAGTTTTTCGGCTCGGTCCAGTTTTCACCCTCATCGGCTGAACGCCTGAGCACAATCTGATCCGTACCGTCGGCGTTTTTGATGATATAGAACGCACCGATATCGCCGTTATTCATCCGCAGAAACGAAAACGACATTATATTCTTTGCATTTTCGGGCTTGACGAAAAGAATCCTCTTTTCGCCCCAGGTTTCACCCTCATCGTGTGAAACGACCGCCGAAATATGAGCAATGCAGTCATCCTCCCAGTCATCACCCTCAAACTCGGT
This sequence comes from Acutalibacteraceae bacterium, assembly GCA_045592085.1. Lineage (GTDB taxonomy): Bacteria > Bacillota > Clostridia > Oscillospirales > Acutalibacteraceae > CAG-177. The sequence goes on from JAZNUD010000102.1 coordinate 20,635, forward strand.
ATATGCAAAAAGCAACGAACCGTTTTTAAGCCTTATGAACGAGCCTTCGCCGTTTCTCGGATTATTCTCCGACGTGCCGATAAAAAGCACTTCTCTGCCGATTTTTTTCATTTAATCACCGCCATAGGTTTATTTTATTCTAAAATATACCCTGTGTCAATTATAAAAAGGAGCAGCCTGTCATAAACAAGACTGCTCCTTGAAATTTAAGGAATGCAATATAAAACCGTTTCTGCAAAAAAACCTGAATAATGACGGATGTAAAACGAATAAAAAGGATGCCTGCCTTTTATTTCTCTGATAATTTCCACCATATCCTTATCGCTGTGATAAATTGAAACCGCAAGACGGGGTCTGAATTTATCAATAACCTCCTGCGAGCCCCTCAAAGCCTCGCTTTCAGCACCCTCTATGTCAAATTTTATGTAACTCGGAGCAAAACCGTGTTTTTGGCACAAAACATCAATGGTTGAAACCTCAACACATTTTTCTCCATCCTCATTAAACCTGCACGAGCCCATAATATCCCCGCTGAACAAAGCCTTTCCGCACTGTTCGCCGACAGCGCATTTTTCCGCAATAAATTTAACACCGCGGCGTAACAGCTTTTTGGAGCAAACAGTATAATTATAATCATCAGGCTCAATTACAAATGCAGAAAAATCGATTTTTTCTTTCGAGTATAACCTGCTGATTCTGTTATATACGGAAATCGTTGTTTCACCAAAAAAGCCTCCGACATCAAGAAACGCTTCTTTCGTTGTAAACCCAACCGAGCAATCAAGATATTTACACGATGCCTTTTCCGCCACTTTTTTTACCGTTTCATTATTCCCCGTACAGCGGTATTCAATGATTCTGCGATAAACCTCCTTGCTTTGTTCATCCGAAAGCCAACTGACATTCTCTTCGATTTTTTCACGTTCCAGCAAAAAATATTTCTTTGCTGATTCCCTTTTCTTCGCCTCAATTTCATTGTAACGGCACAGAAAATTGTAAGCGTAGGTAACGCATTTCAAATCCATAGCCCACTCCCCTATGAATCTGACAGCATTCGGAGCTATCCGAATTAAAGGATTATATTTCAACAATTGGTGAAAAATATTTTTAAAATCCATTTTCATCTCCTGATATACCAAAACGGGATATTAAAATTATACCGAAATGGTATTATTGTGTCAAGACACATTCAGGAGTTTGAGATGAGGCTTAAAGAACTGAGAAAAAATAAAGGCATCTCCCGGCTTAAACTTGCTATGGATTTGAATATGAATCAAAACAGCATAAGCCGCTACGAATCCGGCAAAAGAGAAGCGGATTATAAAACTCTCATTGCTTTTGCATACTATTTTAACGTTTCAATCGATTATCTTCTTTGCAGAACAGATAATCCGACTTTTTTAAAATATTAAAACCGAATCTTTTCACTTCAAGAAGTGAGAGATTCGGTTTGTTTTTATGCCTTTTTCTTTTCGGGAACAAAGAAAATAAAAATAAGCGAGCTTAACAGAAGCATCATCGGATAGAAAAGATTGCCGATGATTTCAAACGCCGTAAGCTCATAACCGAGAGTGCTGACAGCCGAAAGAGCAACGAGAATCTGTGCACCGTAGGGCAAAGCACCCTGCGCAATGCACGAAAAGGTATCGAGAATCGATGCGGTTTTTCTCGGTGAAATATCGAAATCCTTTGCCATTTCGGTTGCAATCGGGTTTGCCATAACGATTGCGACGGTGTTGTTTGCCGTTGCAACGTCCATCAGAGCAACGAGCATTCCGATTCCGAGCTGACCGCCCTTTCTGCCCTTGAAAACCTTACGGATTCCGCTGAGAAGGGCATCAAATCCGCCGTTATGTTTAATAAGTGCACACATAGCCGCAACGAGAATTGCAACCATCGAGGTTTCAAACATACCCGATGCACCGCTGCCCATACCTGCAAGAAGCTCGGGGAAGCTCATTCCGCCCGTTGCAAGCATTATAATGCTGCCCGAAACGATGCCGATAAGCAACGTCAGGAAAACGTTGACTCCGACGATTCCGCTGATAAGCACGAGCACGTAGGGTATAATTTTAATCAGATTATATTCTTTGACTATACTTTCGGGGATATCCGATTTAAGCGAAAGAATGCTGATGATAACGAGAGTTACAACCGCCGCAGGTACAACAATTGCAAGGTTTGTGCGGAATTTATCCTTCATCTTACAGCCCTGACCGTTGCAGGCGGCAATGGTGGTGTCGGAAATAAACGAAAGATTATCGCCGAACATCGCACCGCCGACAACCGTACCCACGCAAAGCGGAAGCGAAAAGCCTGACGAAGCGGAGATAGCGGCGGCAATCGGAGTGATCAGCGTTATCGTGCCGACGGAAGTACCCATAGCCGTTGAAACGAAGCAGCTGATAAGAAACAGCACTACAACCGCAAATTTCGGCGGAGTTACAGAAAGCATAAAATATGCCACGCTCTCTGCGGAATCCCTGCCGACAACGCCGACAAAAATGCCTGCAAGCAGGAATATAAGGAGCATTGTGACGATGTTTTTATCGCCGACACCCTGCCCCATTATCTCAAATTTTTTATCGAGCGTTTCGCCCTTTGTCTGGAGCACCGCAACAAGGAGAGCAACAAGAAACGCAACAACAACGGGCACGTTATAAAAGCCCATTGAAATTTTCATAACGTATTCAAAGACGATTCCGAGCGTAAGATAAAACACAACAAACACTCCGATGGGAATCAGCGCAAAAGCATTGGATTTTTTCATTATAATTCTCACTTACAATTTATTTGCGAAAACCGCATTAAAATGCATTATAACATAAACGTAAAAGAATTACAACGGATTAACGCTATTCTTTTTTATAAGGTTGACAAATTATATTTATATTGTTACAATATAGAAAATTACCGAAAGGCAGGTGGACAAAATGACAAGAATCAGAAACACAATGAATCGGAGAGCCGTTTTGTCCGTTTGCGATTGATGTAATTTATATCTTTCTGTGAATTGCAGGCATCTCCGTTTCGGAGGTGCCTTTTATGTTTTGAGGAGGAGAAGAAAATGATACTTTTAGTAATCCGTCACGGTGAATCCGAAGCAGATTTGCTCGATGTTCACGAAGGCAGAGCAGATTTTGCATTAACCGAAAGAGGTCACAGACAAGCTGAAGCTATGGCAAATTATGTTGCTGATAATTATAATATTTCCAAAATATATGCAAGCACATTGACAAGAGCAAAACAGACAGCACAGCATTTATCCGACAAAACTGGGATTTCTATTATTTTTGACGAGAACTTGATGGAGTTCAACAACGGACTTCTTGCGGGATTACCCCGAGCAGTAGTCAGAGAGAAATATCCCGAAGTTCCCGATCTGCCGATTGATAAAGCTGTTTACGGTCAGGAATCTCAGGTTGAGTTCAGGCAAAGAGCAGAGAATGCACTCTCAAGAATTATGAATGAATCAGAGAACGATGAAACCATTGCTGTTGTTTCGCACGGCGGAATGATAAATCAGCTCTACCGTTCATTCTTCAATATGCCCGTTGATTGCATTTATTTCTTCAACACCGCCGATACGGGTATTCATATGTGGAGTCTAACAGACAGAGAAAGACGTGTTATCAAAGCTAATTATGACGAGCACACCAAAGGAATTTAAGGTGAAATTATGAGCAGACAAAACATATTTGACAATGAAACGTTTTTCAACGGCTACAGAGCATTGCGCAACAGCGATTGCAACGCCAACGATTTGATTGAACAGCCTGCCATGCGCAAGCTTCTGCCCGATCTGAACGGCAAATCCGTTCTCGACCTCGGCTGCGGCTACGGTCACAACTGCGTTGATTTCGTCAGCAGAGGTGCGGCAAGGGTTATAGGAATCGATATATCCGAAAAGATGCTTGCCGTTGCCGAAAAAGAATCTGCCGACCCAAAAATCGAATACCGCAATATGAGTATGACGGATATTTCGGCTCTTGACGAAAAATTTGATTTCATTTACAGCTCGCTTGCTTTCCATTACGTCAGGGATTTTGATATCTTTGCAAGGGATATGTATTCACTGCTCAACGTCGGCGGTCAGCTCCTCTTTTCGCAGGAGCATCCGATCATCACCGCAACCGTTGACGGTGCAGGTCATTTCAACAAAAACGAAAACGGTGAAAAAGCTTCTTACACCTTTTCAAACTACAACCAACCGGGTGAACGCAGAATTCATTGGTACGTTGACGGAGTTATAAAATATCACCGCACATTCAGCGATATTATCAACGCCCTTGCAAGAGCAGGCTTCGTCATTGAGGATGTATGTGAGCCCACACCTGAAGATTGGGTGATTGAAAAAGTTCCTGCCTGGGTAAAGGAATATATCAAACCGAACTTTCTGATTGTCAGAGCTAAAAAGTGAAAGAAGGATTTTGAAAATGACCTTAAAACAAATCAGCTTCAAAAAAATGAACGGCGATGAATTCCGTGTTTATTCAAAATGGTCAGTAAAGGCTTATGCCGACCACCTGATAAAATCGGGTGATGAAAGATTCAGATTCAAGGCGTTAAGAGCCGCAAAAAGCGAATTCCGTGACGTATTCCCTGACGGCGCAGATTCCGCCGACAATTATCTTTATATCGTTGTGAATGAAGATAACGAAAAAATCGGCGTTATCGGTTATCAGAAAAGTCCGTTTGAGGAAAACGCCGCTTTCGTGACCGAAAACGTTATCAAAGAGGAATACAGAGGCAAGGGCTACGGTAAAAGCGCACTTATTAAGCTTCAGGAGGACGCCCGTGAAAAAGGCTTTTCAAAAATGGTGCTCAACGTTTTCAGGCACACTCCCGTCTCCTTTGCGATGTACGAGAAAAACGGATTCAAGGTAATTGAAGATTACGTCGGAAGTGCTATAATGGAGAAAAAGCTTGTTGAGGAAGAACAATGAAAAAAGTTATAGTAATAGGCTGTCCCGGCAGCGGAAAAACAACCTTTGCGGAAAAACTGAATAAGCTTACGGGATTGCCGTTATATTATCTTGATGCCATATGGCACAAGCCCGACAAAACCCATATCCCGAGAGAAGAATTTGACCGAAGAATATCGGAAATCTTCGCAGCTCCCGAATGGATAATTGACGGCAACTATAGCAGAACGATTGAAATACGTCTCAAAGAGTGCGATACGGTTTTCCTTTTTGATTTGCCGACAGAGATCTGCTTGCAGGGCGCAACCGAGCGTATCGGCAAAGGGCGTTACGACCTGCCGTGGATTGAAAAAGAACTGGACCCCGAATTTGAAGGCTTCATCAAGGAGTTTCCAAAAACCACCTTGCCCCAAATATATGAGCTTCTTGAAAAATACAAAAAAGAAAAACAGGTTATCGTATTCAAAAGCAGAAAAGATGCTGATGAATTCTTAAAAAGGATACAGTTATGAAAATTGCAATTCTGGGGTATGCAGGCAGCGGCAAAACGTATCTTGCCGATTACATATCCGCAAAGAAAAACACACCCGTTCTTCACCTTGACGAGATAAAATGGGACAAGGAATGGAAGCCGATTGACGATGCCGCCGTCTTGCCGCAGGTTTCGGATTTTATGACAAATAATGACTGGATAATCGACGGCTTCTATGATTATCTTTATTATAGCGAAAGGCTCGAAAGTGCCGACCTGATAATTCTGCTTCTGCTCCCCCGTCTGACCTGCTTTTACCGTGCGCTCAGAAGAACAAAGCAACGCAAAAAAGACGGCTACAAGAACGACCTCAATTGGTGGTTTATCAAATTCACGCTTTTCGGTTGCAGGAATAAGGAAAGACGGCACACCTATGCCGAAATCGCAGAGAAATATAAAAATAAAACCGTTGTGCTGAAAACAAAACGGCAGGTTGAGGAATTTATGGCAAACTATACGGATAATCAAATTACCATCGACCCCCTTGCACCTGAAGATTATCACAAGTGTTCAAATATCTGGAATATGAAATCCCAGCCGCTTGCCGACAAGTGGCTTGATGAGATAAAGTCGGGCAGCCGCCTTGTGTTTATTTACAAAATCAACGGTGAATTCATCGGTGAAGGTGCTCTTGTTACGGATACGGGCGACCCCGATTACACTATTCCCGATAAACGCATTTACGTTTCGAGAATGATAGTCAAAAAAGAATACAGAAACCGCGGTATCGGCAGTGAAATTCTTGAATTCCTTGTTGCAAAGGCAAAGGAAATGGGCTATTCCGAAATGACAATCGGCGTTGATAAAGATAACGTCACTGCCCTGCACTTATATAAAAAATACGGATTTACCGAAGTTCTTTTTGACGGTGCAGACGAAAACGGCGAATATTTAAAACTGATGAAGAGGATATAAAAATGCGCTTATTAGATTTATCATTTGAATATCTCAACAAGCCCGATTTTCCAACCGTCTCATATGACATATTCAGTATTCTTGCTGATAATATGACAGCAATTGCGCCGACGGGCAACAGCCGTGAAGAAGATTATAACTTGTGGTATGATGCCGTCTGCGACGGTTTGAAAAGAGAAGAAAGGCAGATAATTCTTATCAAAGACAATGAAACCCTTGTCGGGTTTTTCCAATACTATACCAACGGCGACACCTTTATGATGGAAGAAATTCAGTTCAAACCCGAGTATCAGGGCAAAGGCGTTTTCAGAGCGTTATACGGCTTTGTTATTTCTCACATCAGGGAAGATATCAGGTTTGTTGAAGCTTATGCCAACATCAGTAACAGCAAATCAATTGGTATTCTTGAAAATTTCGGAATGAACAACATCGGTCTTAACAAAAACAGCAGAAGCTATCACTTCAAAGGAAAATATTCCGATTTGTTGGAATGGTATCATTCGGGGAGCAATTTATGAACAAACACCTTAAAAATCTGAACCGCATAGAATTTGTCGTAACAATGGCTTGTTCCGGCAAGTGCAAACACTGCTCACAAGGCGAGCATAAAAGCTCCGAGATGCTCGACAAAACACTTGCCGCTGATGCCGTACGCAGAATTGCTGAAGAATACGGCATCAAATCCGTTATGACCTTCGGCGGTGAGCCGCTGCTCTGCTTCGAAACCGTTTGCGAAATTCACAAAGCCGCAAGAGAAATGAACATACCTCAGCGCCAGCTTATTACCAACGGCTTTTTCAGCAGGGATACCGATAAAATAAAGCTTGTTGCTCAAAAGATAATCGAAAGCGGTGTCAATGAAATCCTGCTTTCAGTCGATGCTTTTCATCAGGAAACAATTCCGATTGAATGCGTCATAGCGTTTGCAAATGCCGTTAACGTTCCCGACGTAAAACTGCAGGTGCATCCTGCGTGGCTTGTCAGCGCCGATGACGGTAATCCGTATAACAACAAAACGAAAGAAATTCTCGCCGAATTCAATCGTATGGGTATTGATGCAAGCGACGGAAACGTAATCTTTCCAAGTGGAAATGCGCTGAAATATCTCGGAGAATATTTCGATATGAATAATACGCCGCCAAATCCCTATCAGGAAGACCCGACGGATATCCGCGCAATCTGCTTCAGCGCAAACGGAGATATTCTCGGCGGCAATATTTACAGACAAAATATTGCTGAAATACTGGAATCATATTCCCCTGACTGAAAGGAGAAAATTATGCTCTTCAATGAAACAAAAATATCGGGAATCACGTTAAAAAACAGAATTATCCGAAGCGCAACTCACGACGGCCTCGCCGATGAAAACGGAGCTCCGAGTGACAAGCTGATTGCAAAATACGAGCACCTTGCCAAAAACGGGGTAGGATGCATCATCACGGGCTATGCCGCCGTCAGCAGAAACGGTGTTTCGCCCTATCCGAGAATGATGAAGATTTTTGATGACGGCGTGATTGAAAAATACAGAGAATTAACCGAGGCTGTGCACCGTCACGGCACGCCTGCCATTCTGCAGGTTGCCCATTGCGGCAGGCAGACATCAACAAAGGCTATCGGATTGCAAAAGGTTGCGCCATCAAACGTGCTCCACGCCTTCTATCCCGACAAGGCAAAGGAGCTCACCGATAACGAAATTCTCGGCATCATCGACGATTTTGTTGCGGCGGCTGTCAGAGCCGAAAAAGCAGGCTTTGACGGCGTACAGCTCCACGGCGGCCACGGCTATCTGCTTCACGATTTCCTCTCCCCCTACGGAAACAGAAGAAAAGACCGTTGGGGCGGCAGTCTTGAAAACCGTTGCCGCATCGTTGAAATGATTATCAGGGGTATCAAGGAAAAGACAGCACTCCCCGTCTGGATAAAAATCAGCGCAGAGGATAACCGCAAAAACGGAATGAGAATTGATTCCTCCGTCGAAATCTGCAAAAGGCTTGAAGCCGCAGGCTGCGATGCAATCGAGGTTTCGTGCGGCACAGTGCAGGACGGTATGAACACGATGCGAAGCAAGCTGATGCCGATGGACGCAGTTTTCAGATACCGTGAGCCCTGCGCATCCTTCCCGAAGCTGCTCAACAAAATCGCTCTTCCTGCCGCAAATCTGATTAATCCCTTAATCAGGCAGCCGTCCCCTCTTGAAAATTTCAACATTGAAAATGCAGCAACAATAAAAAACGCAGTTTCAATTCCCGTTATCGTTGTCGGCGGAATACATAAGGTCAGCGATATGGAAAATATTCTCTCCGAGGGCAAAGCGGATTGTATCTCGATGTGCAGACCGTTTATCTGCGAACCCGACCTCGCAAAGAAACTCGCAAACGGACAAAGCGAAGCAAAATGCATTATGTGCAACTACTGCGGCCTCGTCATCGAAAAAGAGCCGACCCGCTGCCTCTACGGCAAGGTTAAATAACTTTGATAAACCAAAAGCAGGGAGCACCCGCTCCCTGCTTTTAATCATTATTAAGTATGTTAATAGAAGCACACGAATACTGTGTTCTCATCAAATATAATTTGTTCTTCCGGCAAAAATTCTTTCCAATCATCCGAGCCAAAGTATTCTGATTTTTTTGAAGAAATATCTTCAAATACAAAATCTCTTTCGGAATACATCTCTATTATCGCCCTCGTTGAATAATCGGCTTGAAATGCACTGGTGCAGTTAGATTTACCTTCAACGGCAAGATCAAAGTCAGAGTCAAAGCAATAATTTATTTTTTCAATTTTTGTGCCGTTTTCTTCTTCATAATCAGTAACAAGTTCAATAAACTGTTCGCACCAGGCTTTGTCAATTTTGTTCTGTTCTTTTAAGCCCAATTCGGAATTAACCAAACTGTAAACGTTAGCAATAAAAACAACTGACAAAACCGCAATCAACAAAGACTTAAGAATCTTATTATCAGTCAGAGCAAGTGTTCCGATTGAGAATAAAGCAAAAACAGAAAATAAAGCAAATACTGCTCTCTCCGCATGAGAATTAGCTAAAAATCCGGGGAAATAAGCAGAAACATATGCGGCAACAAACGATAATGCAATCAAAACACTCTGCAGAGTTTTCTTTTCTTTTCTCCATTTCATCAGCAGGGCAGTCATCCATATCAAGCCAACCGTCAAATATGAAATTGTTAAGACTTCGCTCGAGAAGTATCCTCTGCCCTTAAGAAAAGAATGCTGCCTTAAAGCAAAATATATAACGTTATCGAAAATATCATTTAAAGAAGTGATTATTCTTCCGTTAACCTGAATATCAAAAATAATTTGAACTGCTTTTCCAATAAGAATTGACAGCAACCCGCTTACACCTATAAGAATTGCCGATTTAGCATATCTGGCAAAAAGCTCCTTGAAAGTATGTTCACAACAATTAAGAATTTTAATCTCACAAATAATAATCACATAAATAGTGAACACAAAAATAAACTGCTGATAAACTCCCGCAGAACAGGTAACCAACAAAACAGTCAGCAAATAATGCCATAATTTTTCACTTTTAATATAAACTAAAATTGCTGAAAAACACAACAGCATTCCAATTGTTGTTAAGAAAATACACTCAGGAAATGACAAAATGTTACAGAACCATACGTTAACAAAAGAAATTATAACGCCTGAATCAATAACAAAAAAAGAAAGCAAATCATCACTTTTCAGCAATTTCATAATTTCTTTTGTAAGAATAAATGAAACAGAAGCAAAAGAAATTATGAAAAATAGGATGTCAGGTGTTCCGTTTAAAATAGGATTATGACCGGTTAATGAGTATATTTTATAAACCGCAGCACCAAACCATCTTAAACTGCCGATAAAAGCATCAATATGTGTATTATTATTCAAAATAATACCATATGAATCAATTTGAAAATTATTACCGGTAAACACAAAAAGAGGCAGTAATAACAATATATTTATAACCCATAAAACTAAAGTTTGGTAATTGATACCTTTTTTAATTTGAATCATAACTCCTCCTTGATGAAAAATCAGTTTAAATTTCATAATAAAACTAAATCTATAAAATCTATGGTTTGATTATAGTATAGAGAAAAATACTTGTCAACAAATAAACAGGTAAATAACGCTAAAATACGGGATAAGAAGCATTGTCGCATTGCTCAGTTATCACCGAGTCTTTGAAACCATGAAACAAAAAATAAAAACCACCCGAAGTTCGGATGGTTTTACCTTTGGCGCCCCTGAGCATTCTATAATCGAACCGTTTATCTCTTCCAGAGTTACGGTTTCTGTTTTCTCATCTGCGTTATATGTTATCACTAATTTGTCATCGAAAATATATACCGAATTGACGAAAGTTTCTATCAGTATTTTTCTGTGAGCGAGTTTTGCCATATCGAGACTTCTGAATTTCATCAGATAGAATCTTATAAATTCTTCGCTCAATTTCGGCTTTATCATCTTTTCTTCAGCTATCAGAATTTCAAGCTGTTCTTTTCTGCTTTCAAGTTCTTCCAATCGTTCTTTTGTCGATTTTGTAAGTATCCCCTGCTGTATTGCATTATCCGCAAGTTCACGTTCATAATGCGGAAGTTCAGAGCTGTCTTTTTCCTGCAAAGCAAGAAGCTTCTTTACGATATCATCAATACCTCATCGTTATTGAGCATTGCAATCGTTCTTCTGATTATCAGATCTTCAATCCAATCTTTTTTAACAGATTTCTTCTTGCAGTCCCCTTTCAGGTTTTTGATTGTTGCGCATTTGTAATATCTGTGAACAGTTCCGTTTCTGCCTTTTCCGCTTTCACCAATCATAAATTTTCCGCAATAACCGCAGAAAAGTTTTGTTGTCAGCAGATAATCGTATTCCGCTTTTCTTCGGGCGGGAGCTTTTTTATTTACCGCAATTTTATCCTGAACCTGCAGAAAAAGTTTCATCGGAACTATCGCCGGGAGTGCATCGGGAATAACCATATCCCTGAATTTTTCTTCACCGATATACCGTCTGTTTTTGAGCATATGCTCAACGGTGTTATATGTCATCGGATTACCTCTCGGATTTTTCAGCTGATGCTCGTTCATCCAGTCACGGATTTCTTTCATCGTTGCGCCTTCATTATACATTTCAAACGCTCTGCGAACAAACGGTGCCGTAAGCGGATTGTCTTTCAGATGTTGGTCTTCAACTACATATCCGAACGGAATCGTTCCGCCGTTGAATTTGTTTTTGAGAAGATTTTCGGTCATACCTCTGACAACCTTCTCGGACAAATCCGCAGAATAATATTCCGCATAACCTTCGAGAACCGATTCAAGAATAATCCCCTCTGCGCCATCGGAGATAACCTCGGTTGCAGATACAACCTTGACTCCGTTTTTCTTAAGCGCCGAATTATATTTTGCGGAGTCGTAACGGTTGCGGGCAAATCTGTCGAGCTTCCAGACAGGCACAACATCGAACAACTTTTTACCGCTGTCTTTAATCATATTCTGAAACTCGGGGCGGTTATCAGTCTTTGCGAAAAATGCTCTGTCGATGTAACTTCGCAGAACTGTCATTCCGTTTTTCTCGGCAAATTCGGTGCATTCACGAATCTGACCTTCAATAGATTCTTCACGCTGATTATCCGAAGAATATCGTGCGTAAATTACTGCTTTCATTTTTCACCAACCTTCTTTTTGATTTTATTCATAGCCGTGGAAATATGGAAAATAAATTTCCCACATTACCACAGCACTGCTGCTATTGAAATGTTGCTTTTATTGTGATAGGATAAAATGGGTGATTGATATGAGCATAGGACATAGTGCGCACGGCAGAAAAATAGCCGAAGATGAAACAACTGTAATTTACGAGTATAACTGTGTTAACATTAACAAAGAAAACTACAAACAATTAATGGAAATATATGATGGAGAAATAACAATCTGTAAAAACGGATTGGTTGAACCTAAAATTCATGAGAATACTAAAAGACGCAAGAACGGAAGAAAATATATTGAAATTAAAAGAATACATAATGACGTTAATTATAATAAACTTTTAGAAGAGAAAAAGATCGTCATAAAAAACTGCAGTAACACTTGGAAGTCTGCCAATAGTGGCGAAGATTTTATGGCACTAAAACTGATATGGAAAATCTTTGATTATTATCAAAATAACGGTTGTATGCCCAAAAGCATCACTGTATATTATTAATCATCAAAAAACCACATGATAAAACGTTTGAAAATCATCGTTGCGATTATATGTTGCATCGGTGATTTTTGATTTTTGAAAAGTATTTTGTTTTAAATATTTAGCTTTTCATTCTTTGGCAAGCAGGGCAAGTGGATACCCAAATTTGAAAAATCAAATTTTTTCACCACTCTTTTTGCCGCTTGTTGGGGATAACCCCAATCCCCAGAATTGAAATATTTTTTGCAAAATCATTTCAAGTAGCGCTTCTGCGAAGCTTATGTTTTTATTAAAAATTAAATTCTATGTTTCATCAACAGAACAATTGTTCGGCAACTAAAATTATAATTCTGACCAACTTTTTTGTCAAGGATAGTGTTGGGCACAAGTTAATTATTAACAGAAAGTTTACAATTAAACCTTTTGTTTTCACATAAAGATTCCCGTTGCTTCAAACGAAACAACGGGATAAATATTTGGATAGCTGCAACGCAGCGCAAGGGTAAAACCCTTGTTAAAAATCTTTAATTTTTTATCAGCGGAGCTACGCACATATACATTTCTGAAAGATATGTATAGAAGTGCGCCCTTCGTCTTCCCCTTCGAAGAAGCGGCGAAAGGCAGTCTCTGATTATACGAATTCAAACGGACATAAAGGTATCTGGTAAATACTATTTATAGGAAGAGATCCTGACTACCCACTTGAATGTCGGGTAAAAGTTGAACAGCTATACCGTGGTCATCCCAGATGCAATCAAATAAAACTAATAGTGTACCATCTTGCAGAAACAGTAATGTTTTGGGCTTTACAAACATCGGCAAATCGGCAACATTATCTACTCTTTTTACTGTCGCCTGATTGATTGCAAATGTTTCATAGTTAGTGTTTATATAGGTAATAAGGGTTTCGGAAATTATATTGCTCATTTCTTGCATTTCGTTTTGAAAGCGAGAATAACTGTCTTGCTGCTGTTGGGAAATGGGCTTTTGTGAATATGCTTTTGCCACTACAGAAATACTCCATTCTGTCCCGAACAATGAAATCGTTGAGTTCTTAATCCATCTGTGCTTGTAGGTCATTTCTCCAAAAACAGGATCAACACATTTTATATCCAATCAAATCACATCCTTTCATCCATTGTTATTTTGAGATTTGTATTCTGAAACACCGCCTGAATGCGGAACATTTGCGTGTATTTCATTGGGAACTTTTTGCATTGTTTTACAGTCTTTGCACTCGTGCCAGGTATAATTATTATCCTTTCGCCATTTTGCGACCTCTTCAGGAGTGCAACCTCTTTGTTCTGCCATTTTTTCATCAGCCTGGGAGAAATTGGAGTCTCTGTCATCTGTAAAGTCGTCTATTTCTACCGTACCACGTGCTACCTCTGAGAAATCCGGCTCACCATCAACGAAAGGAATACCGTCTATTTTATATTTTTCCATCAGCTCACCCCACGACAAGTTGTCGGGGTTACTGTATGGTTTGTCGGTATTTCTGCTTTTCTCTTGCGGGGTGACATCGGGAGCAGGTTTCCAAGTAGAATTTCCGGCTTCTCCAGACCATTCTCCGTCCTTTCGTGGTAAAAATCCGCTGCATTCAAATCGGTTGTTTGTAATTGATGGCTTGATTTCGGGAGATTTATCCTCATTATCCGATTCATTTGATTTGTCGAATATATCTAACATCGATTCATTGAACTTGTCAAGCAAAGATTCAGAGTGCCCAACATTGTATACATCAGTTTCATTACTGTCAATTTCAGAATCTGAGTCCATCAAATTATTAAATTTATCGAGAACAGACTCTACCGCATGGGCAATATCGTTGCCATATTTTTCCTCATACATCTCCGAAGGTTCGCTTTTTTCGTTTTCCGACACAAAGTTGTTCATTCTATCGAGAACCTTATCTGCTGTTTCCGTATTAAAGTTTACGATTTCAGATGCAACTTCCGCAACATCAGCAAATGCTTCGATCACTTTATCACCTCATTTATTTCATAAAATACTTTTTATCAACATAGTCCGAGTATTTCGTATACAATTCAGGATGGCTATGTGTGCGGATAATGTGCTCATGAAGAAGATTAAGAATAATCATATCCTCGATTTTTCTGTTTTCATCGGTAGCAACCGCAATGTTAAGTTCGTTAACAATATGATCGTGAATGAGATTAGTTTCATTAAGCTTTTCGGCTTTTTTCATTGTCTGATAAGGATTGAACAGGCTATACCATAACGAAGGCAACATTTTCTTTTTCTCTTCTTTCGTTATTGTGGGATCACAGAAATCATACATCTTTGCTATAAATTCACCTGAAAGATTTGAATGAAGAAGCTTGTTAAGATAGGAATCGACATCATCAATTTCTGCGAATCTGATAATACACTCAACAGTATCAGATATAAAATTCTTTTCGTCATAATCATTACGATAATAATCAGTTTCTGAATTTAACGGAAGAGCATCTTTCTCCTTTTTACTGTACGGCACTTTGCAAAGAACAGGGTTTATCCATCCGTTATAATATACTGCGGCAACTCCGGGCCTAAGCTTTGCGATTTCAATTA
The DNA here is from genome assembly GCA_045592085.1 of Acutalibacteraceae bacterium. GTDB lineage: Bacteria > Bacillota > Clostridia > Oscillospirales > Acutalibacteraceae > CAG-177. The sequence continues at coordinate 35,767 of JAZNUD010000102.1, forward strand.
TCTGATCATCGTTAAGGTTCGCAGCTCTTCCAACAAGCTCCCTGTCAGAATAATCGGGAAGTCTCATTATTATTTTAGTGTTTGTATTTCTGATAACAGACATATCCATGAGCCCCGGTGCCTGGTCAGCAATAACAAACGCCTCTCCGTATGTACGCATTTCAGCGATTGAATTTGAAAGCATTTCAACAGATTTACCGATAAGATTTGAGCCTTCCGCACTCTGCTCTGTTGAAGTGCGTTTAAGCAGATTGTGCGCCTCTTCAAGAACCGTAATATGTTTAAGCTCTGCATTCGAACCTTCCGCAGTTGCCATTCGGTATTCCTGAAGCTTCATTACCAAAAGACCCATTATAAGTGCCTTGGTTTCTGTTGAGCCTACACGGCTTAAATCGACAATTGTATTTTTATCAAATAAATCTATTTCGGAAATTTCATTTGAAACAAATATGAGACCGTTAATTCCGTTTGTAAGAGATTCAAGTCTGGTTACAAGGGCACCTTTATAGTCACCTTTGTTTTCTGCAGAATAATCAGATTCTTCAATAACTCTGCGGATATTATTACAAACATCGGTAAAGGTTGGAAAGAGCTTGTTGGAGATTCGGTTTTCAGAGTTAAGTAAATCCCAGCCAACAGCTTTGTACGCTTCCTCTATACCCATTTTAAGCACCGCAGGCATCGCAGCATACATAGGCCAACAAACATTGAATATCTCAATAAGTCTGTCAAGATGTTCGAGAATATGTATTTTACCCGAAGGGAAAGAAAAGGGATTTATTTTCAGAAGGTTTGAACCGTCAAGCTTGGGGTTTGTTCCGTAAACCGTTATCGGTTCATCGGTATGCTTCTGCAACTCTTTTCTGTATTCACCCTTTGCGGGTTCAATAACCATAAATGTAATATCTCTTTTTTCGTTCGTTTCAGTATCGCGAAGGTTAACTGCTTCACTGAGAAGTCTGTAAATCGTTGTCGATTTACCCGCACCCGTTGATCCTGTAACAAAAACATGCTCCGTTAAACTCTTTGAATCAAGACATACATTTTTATTCAATTCTTCACGCTGCATATGAAACACAGAACCGAGATTGACTTCAGGTTTATAATCCGCACTCTGTGCAATAACATCTCTGCCGAATTCTGCACACTCAATAACAGGCAAACCCGAAACTGCCGCATTCGGCATATTCATTGCCATTGCAATTTCCGTTCCATTTATAAGTGTATAGCCATTTGCAATCTTAGGAAGAAAATTTTTGACATTGTCAAGTTTTTTGAAATTCGGATGACGAAACTCTCTCAGATATCCGATTATGCTTTTTACATTGTCTGTCGAACCCTTCTTGCCCGAATTCCATATATTGGTTGCGGCACATTCGACATAGGAATCATCGCCTTGGGTAAGAGAACGATACATATTCGCAACATTGTTGGCATTTGCATAGTCCTTTGAAAGAACATATGTTGCAAATTTCCACATACCAAGTGATGCTCCGTTCTGAAAACGGGTTATCTGAGCTTCGATTTTTTCTTTTGTCTGCTCAAGAGAATAGTCAGTATTTGTCAGAGTCAGTGTTTCACTATCTGAAATACTTTCCGATTTGCTTACGCCGAGTGTTTTCGCGTAACCGACATTTACACTTGCACTAGCTTTGAAAACGCTGACATCTCCCGTAAAAGAAGCTCCTGCACTTCCGCTTGTAGTCGAGGTCTGGATTGATGTTCTTGCTGCAACAGTTCCAAGTGATTCACTTCTCTGCCAAGAGATATAGGGATTAACTGCGGTATGATATTCGCTAAATTCTTCTTCTTTTTTTATTATTTCACCGCTTTCCATTGATTCTGCAAGAAAAACAATCGTATATTCATCGTTTTCGCAGGTAGGAACAACGCCGTCAAGCAGCTTTTCTATGCCCTGACTTTTGAAATTCTCGCTCTTTTCCGACGGTACATTCGTAACCATCGAAACCGATCGTTCTTCCTCGGTCCACTTTTCGACAAGTCTTTTAACTGCATAATCAAACTCAAAATCACCTTTTTGAATAGCTTCAAGCATTTCTTTCTTTGCTTCTGCATTTTCTTCTCCGGTTTCTACTTCATCATCAGTAATCTCAGCATATTCCACGCCGGGGAAATTACCTTTGAGCGCAGAAGTAAAAAGTTCAAAAAGAGAATCAACCTTTGCGGGATCACGATCTGCACTTCTGTTCACAAGAACAAAATATAAATCCGTTCCACTTACGGTTCTATCTGCAACCATAGCAAAGCTGCAGCCGGGTCTCGAAAGTGCACTGTAAACATTTTTTAGTTTATCAAGTGAATTTTCGCCCTTTTCGGTTACCCATTTGGTTATTTTTATTATTCTGACTCTGAACAAATAGTTCATTGGCATAAACTTGATTTTCATGGGTTCATAAATGATTTCATTATCAAGATAAGGCAGATATGTTTTGAAGACCTCATTTTTTATTTTTGTTATAACATCTCCGATTTTTTTATTATCAATCGGGATTGGACCTTTGAAATCTTTGTTTCTTTTCGTGTATTTTTCTTCAAATGCCTTATCCACGCCCTCATTGGTTGCTTTGCGATCCCTGTGCTGCTTTGTTACTTTATCCTTCATAGCATCCAAAATTTCTTTGGAGCTTAATTCGGCTTTATTCATCATCTCGCCTCCTTGCTGTTATTCTTATATTTCTTTTCAATATTAGCAATTTCTTTTTCGCAAAAGACTAAATGACAGATAAGTTCATTTATTTTGTTTTTTTCTTCATTCTGCATTTTTATTTTTTCATTTGCTTCCTGCATATCCTGCGCCCTTTCAACAGTAGGGAAATCACGGACTATAGAATCAATTATTTTAGAAAAAACCTTATTTTTTCTGTCATTTATGCTATCTTTAACCTTACTGGTGGTTAAAAAAACATTTCCATTGAAACAGCAATAATATACTTCTGAAATAAATTTATCTTTGTCATATATCACATATTTACCGGTTTTTTTCTTTTCTTCAACTCCGAAGTCCTTGTTCTTGTGTGTAATTCCAAACTCCAGAAGACGATCCTTTATAGCCTTTCTATCCGGAATTTTATTTTTCAAGTCATTGATTTGACTTCTTATGCTTGAATCGATAAAATCATATTTGGATTCATTATATTTTTGCGTACTATGCCCCGGTGCAGCAATTTTTATATTGTTTTCTATATCGTTATGAATATTCTCGTTCATTTTGTTTAACAAATCAAAGCACCGCATACAGTACCTGTCTTTCATGCTTACAACAAGCGAGGCAATTACATCCACATAAGAAAATAAAACTATCTTTTCAATTTCATCTCCCTGAGTATAACTGATACAATTTTTAGGAACGCCCAAAAATCTTTCTTTTGTTTTGACTATATCTTTATCAAATGCATCGACTCTTGCTTGAATTTGTTCGTTGGTTTTAGCTATAAAAGTAAGCCTTTTTCTTTGCATTTCTTCATTCAATTTAGTTCGACCATTATCTATGCTATTATTATAATCGATAATCTGATTAACATATTTGTCTTTAATTGATTTAATGACCTCCAGATTGATTTTGGTGTAATCAAGAAACTCACTTTGCTTGATGTCTTCTCTAATCTCAAAAACCGAAACATTTTTCATATCGTTTTTTACAACAGGTATCGAAATTTGATTTTCTTCAGCAATAATATTATCAACTTCAGTTTCATTGAACAAATCGCACTTATCTGTTTTATCTTCAAGATAGTCTTTGAGTACCTCTCTGTCGTTGTTGTTCTTAACATAAGGAGATATAATTAATGCATAATGAGAAAACATATCGTTGGTAGGCACAAATCTCTCTTTAGGTTCAGAGTAAATAGTTGTAACATCTTTAAAAAATCTTGTTTGATGATAATGCGAAGTACTCTTATACCATTTTTTGATTTCAGCAATTTTTTCAGGTGAAATTTTATTCTTTCCCAAATTATTCTTTGTTCGAATCATTTGAGATTCTATGTTTATTTTACGAGATGCAATATACTGCTGTGTTTCCTCTATTTTTTCGTTCGCTCCGTTAAGCAAAACATTAATCTTATTAATAAGATCTTTAAGCGAAAAGTTACCATCTGTTTCAACATAAATGAGCTCAGGTTTGACTTTATCGCTTTCTTTGCGATTATATTCATTTATGGCATTTTCAATCAGATCCGCATCGCTGATGTCGCCGTCAAAAGATATAAATATATTATGAAATCTTCCGAAAACCTCTGCAATATCTTCTACAAGCTCTGAAACATAACAATTGAGTTCTTCGGTTCTGTCATCATATTTCAGCAAACCGTTTTCATCAGAAATATCAAACCATGAAAACACCTCAGTTTCTGAAATATCATAAATATTAAAATAAAGACCTCCTTTTTCACTCCTGCCCAAAACAAGATAGAAAAAAGGTCTAATTTTCTGACTCATAAATAATCCTCCTGATTTATAAAATTTTGACCAAATCACCTTGGCTTCGTAACCACATATAGATACCGTCACCATATGACTCTGCTGTTATAGTATAAACGCCATCTTTTTCATTGATAACTCTTGCCGTTGGCAGTCTGTCGAGTATCGCCTCAAGAACACCTGAATACTCAAATGTAACTCTTTTTAAATCACCTGAATACATAAACTGAATTCTTTTTCTGAATTCACCATCGCTGAATCTGTCTCTGTAAGGTATAGAGAATTTTTCACCGGTAAATTTCAGATTCTCCATTCTGTCAATCCTGTAAATTATAGGATGTGTTATTTCTTTATCTTCAGAAAAGGCAACCAAATAAAAATAGAACTCCGAAAACATAACAGAAACCGGTTTAACCGATTTTATACTGCTTGTTCCATCCTGCCGTGTATATCTGAAAGAAATGATATTTTGTGAAATAATGTGTTTTGAAATCTCCCAAATAGTGTTCATCAATGGTTTCCCATGCTGCAATGGAACATAATTCACCAATTCACTTCCAATAATTTCTCGAATAACATTTCTGTCTGTCGGTGAAATCTGCATAATAAGCTTGTCCGTTAAATTCATTATTTCATTTTTTTTAAAAGCTCGGCTTTCAAGAAGAATTTTGCAAATTGAAAGTGCTTCCTCGTTGGTCATCCACTCTCTTTCAAGCCTTACAAGATAATAACTGTTTTTGCCTTTATCGTATTTTATTGATATTTCACTTTCGTTAAAATGTGTTTCGCTAAGATATGCACGAATGTCATCGATATCTCTTTGTATTGTTTTAAGAGAAACATTATACTCCGAAGCAAGATTATCTTTATTAACTGACTCGCCTCTGTTAAGTCTTTCAAAAATATTTAGCAATCTGAAACTTTTATTGATATTAAAACAATCATTCATATTTATCACCCGCTTACATTATAAAGCTAAAGATGGACATATTATGGGTACCTTCAAATTTCTCAAAAAAAATATGTATAAATTATAACATACAAAAAATTTATGTTCAATGATAATATAAAATATATAAGTTATAAAAAGCATAAAAGAATAAAAAAATAATTTTCAAATACGAAATTACAATTAAAATAAACACATATTAAATCAAGCAAAAAACTCAAATCAATTATAAATCAACCTCTTTAACTACCTACTGTTAGAGGATATGTATTGAACTAAACTCTACAAAATGGCATTACTTCTCTTACAATCCAAAAATGGAAGAATAGAAGGTCCCAAAACCGTTGATATACAAGAAATTTAAAGCGCGGTAATTGAGGGTGCATATAGTTTGTCCTGTAACCCTGATTTTGCGTTTTGTGCGTTACAAAATCAAAATTTTAAATTGTAACAAATTATAATTTTGAGCTAATTAACCGATTTGACAAAATAAGAATAATGATATAAAATATAGATGAGTAAATAATCTTTCATTAAATGGTTTATCTCCTACCATCAAAAGAAAGGAGAACAAGAATTAATTTCCGTGGCTGAAAAGAAAAAGCCGTCCGGATTAATTTCGGGCATATCGGAAGACGCATTGGAGACATTGGCAGAAGCCTTGTATCCGGACATATTAGAGTTTTTCAATAGCGAAGAAGGTCAGAAAGAATTCGCTGAATGGAAAGCAAGCCAACAGAACAAGACATAAAAAAGACGGAGCAGCTTGATTGCTGCTCCGTTGCATTTTTGAAAGAAACTAAATATCAGAAATAAAGCAATAATCCGAACCGATTCTGTGAAAAGAAAAGGTTCGGATTATTATGCTTTGGCGCCCCAAACAGGACTCGAACCTGTGACACCAACGGTCAGAAATATTGTCGCGCTACTTCGCTTTGAGCGCTCGTATCGCTCTGTATTTCTTCCTGCTCAGGCGCCGCCTTAATCTTCCGCAGGAAGCGGCGGCACCCGAGCCGGTTAACAGCCGCAACACGTCTGCCGAAACACGGTGACAAAAGTCTGAGCAATGTATCTGAGAGTAAAAGAAAAGCACCCACGCTGTTGCGTGAGTGCTTTTTCTTTGGCGCCCCAAACAGGACTCGAACCTGTGACACCGCGGTTAACAGCCGCGTGCTCTACCGACTGAGCTATTAGGGCATATCCGGTTTTATAAGGCTCTGTGCAGCGGTGTCAGTGACACCTCGGTCAGAAACATTGTCGCATTGCTCGCTTGGAGCGCTTCGCACTGCTCTGTGTTTCTTCCTAATCAATGACTTGACTTTTCGTCCGCCGGACGGTCAAGTCCTTGATTCAGTTAAAGCCTTGTGCTCTACCGACTGAGCTATTAGGGCAAATTAAAAAAATGTCGGCGTCGACCTATCTTCCCGGGCCGCTTCCAGCCAAGTATTTTCGGCACTGTTGAGCTTAACTACCGTGTTCGGGATGGGAACGGGTGGACCCTCAACGTCATCAACACCGACTAATATATCGATATGCGTT
>JAZNUD010000103.1:0-11127 GCA_045592085.1 Acutalibacteraceae bacterium
TTCATATGATAATATGAACGCAGAGGGCATTGCAAATTGCTTTGCCGCAAGCGTCAAGATGCTTGAAATGTTTGACGCAGGTGCAAAACAGTAATTAATTCTTTTTCACCCCCATTAATCCGGGGGTGAAATTTTTACTTTTTATGTTGATAATTTATTGGTTTTGTTATATTATTATACATATTGATATAGAATTGTTTTCTTTGTTCGGAGAACAACTATTTACACGGAGGCTGAATAATGAAAAATTATGACGTAATTATTATCGGCGCTGGTAACGGCGGTCTTGCGGCGGCTGCCAACTGTGCTAAGGCTGGTCTTTCAACACTTTTGCTTGAAAGACACAATATTCCCGGCGGCTCTGCATCTTCATTTGTCAGAGGCAGATTTGAGTTTGAGCCTTCTCTTCATGAACTTTCAGGCGTTTTTGACGGTGACGGCTACGGCTCAATCGGACAGATGTTTAACCGTTTTGGTGCAGACGTAGATTGGTGCAGACATGATTCAACGTTCAGACTTGTTGTCCCTGCAAAAGAAGGTGATGAGGATGCGTTTTTGAATGAGGACGGCGTAATGGTAACCGTTGATGCACGTATGCCCGTCGGTTTTGAAAGCTTTGCAAGAAAGCTTGATGAACTCGTACCCGGTTCATATGAAAGCTGTCTTAAGGCATTTGATCTTTCAACAAGAATGTTCAAGGCATTCGATTGCCTTGATGATATGTCAAAGCTTCCCGGTAGCCTCAAGGATTTTCCTGATATTTTACGAATGGTTTCTCACACAATGAAAGAAACGCTCGATGCTCTCGGTATGCCTAAAAAAGCTCAGGATATCTTTAATACATACTGGTGCTATATGGGCTCTCCCGCATCGCAGTTCGATTTCCTTTATTATATGTGCGTTATTCACGATTACGTTAAAAGCGGCACAATTGTGCCTCATCTCCGCAGCCATGAAATGAGCCTTGCTATTGACAAAGTTATCCGCGATGCAGGCGGAGATATCTGGTACAATTCCGAGGTTACAAAGGTAATTGTCAAGGACGGAAAGCCTGCAGGCGTTGTTATCAACGGCGAAAAGGAAGTTTACGGCAAGTATTTCATTTCCAACTCATATCCTTATGCAGTATTCAAGGATTTGTTTGAAGAAAATGACATTCCCGAGAAGCAGCTTAAGATGCTCAACTCCAGAAAAACCGCTTGCGCACTCACAACGGTTTATCTCGGTATGAATAAGACAAAGGAAGAACTCGGAATCAAGGATTATTCCGTATTTGTTGCTCCCGATTCCGATTCCGATAAGCAGTATGATGCGGCACAGAATTTCTTCAGCGGTTTCTGCATTATTAACTGCCTTAACGAAATTATTCCCGATTGTACTCCCGAAGGTACAAGTATGCTTTTCCTGACCACTATGACGTTTGGCGATGCTATGAAGGATGTCAGACCTCAGGATTATAAGAAGTTCAAGACAAAGGTAGCAAAGAACATGATTGAAACCTGCGAAAAGGCTCTTAATATTTCAATTACTCCTTACATTGAAGAGATTGAAATCGCATTGCCTCCCACCTTTGTGCGTTATCTTAACACTCCGCAGGGTACACCCTACGGTTATATGCTTGAAAAATGGGACAGCATGCTTCCCAGAACAATTCAGTATCTGGCTGACCAGCCGTTTGATAATTTCTATTTCTGCGGTGCAAGCCAGGAAAGAGGCGACGGCTACGGCTGTGCATATTATACAGGCGAAAAAGCTGCAGGTATTGTTATAAATTCATTGAAGGAGGGCAAATAAAATGGCAAGAACAATCAAAAAACTCAGTGCACTTAAATTCGTTCCGATGCTCTCTGCACGTCAGTCAAGATTTGATTCGGCAAAAGCTGAATTTCCTTCGTTTTCCGATAACGCTTCAGTGCTTGCCAAGGCTTTGCATCCTAAAAAGCAATACCTTAAGGTTGAATCGATTATCGAAAGAGCAGGAGACTGCAAAAGTTTCGTTCTTGTGCCTGATACAGAAAGAGGAACAACCTCACTTGCTTATTTCGGCGCAGGTAAATATCTGACTGTTTTTGAAACAATTGAAGGTATGCCTGTTACAAGAGCATATTCAATTTCATCTTCACCCAAAGATTCACTTGATAATAAATATGTCCTCACGATAAAACTCGTTGAAGGCGGACTTATGTCACGTTATATTTTCGATACGTGGGAGGTCGGCACACAGGTCGAAGTTTCTGCTCCTGCAGGTAACTTTGAATATCAGCCTCTGCGTGATGCCGCAAAGGTTATTTGTCTTGCAGGCGGCAGCGGTATCACTCCGTTTATTTCAATGGCTAACGCTATCAATGACGGCGATGAAGATTTTGAAATGACACTTCTTTACGGCAGCAGAAATGCAGATGCAATTCTTTTCCGTGAAGAGCTTGATAAGCTTGCTTGTGAATGCGATAAAATCAAGGTTGTTCACGTTCTCAGCGATGATGAAGATATTCCCGAAAACTGCGAGAAGGGATTCATCACAGCAGAGCTTATCAAGAAGTATGCTCCTGAAAACGAGCCTTATTCGGTTTTCATTTGCGGTCCTCAGCAGATGTATGCTTTCCTTGATAAGGAGCTTGAAAAGCTTAATCTTGAGAAGAAATATATCCGCCATGAGATGTTCGGTGAATTCCATAATCCTGCTTCACAGCCCGATTATCCTTCCGAAGTACCCGAAACAGTTAAAATCAAGGTTACAATTCAGGATAACACTTATACCGTTGAAGGCTCATCGGCCGATTCGGTTATGCAGATTCTTGAAAAGAACAAAATTGCTGTTCCCTCAAGATGCAGAAGCGGTGAATGCGGATTCTGCCATTCACATCTCATTTCAGGTAAGGTTTACGTTCCGAAGCATCTTGAATACCGCAGACTTGCCGACTATAAATTCGGCTGCATTCATCCCTGCTGTTCATATGCTCTTACCGATCTTGAAATAAACGTTCCCGTTGCAAAATAATTAACGTTTAAGCCTGCAGATTTGTTTGCAGGCTTAATATTTTGTATTAATTTCCTTTTTTGTATTGAAGAATTTTTTTGAAAGTGTTATTATATATTAATAAATTTTGGAAAGAGGTCTTTGGTATGAATGCAAAACACATTTTTCTCAGATTGATTTCACTTGTTCTTGCTCTTGCTACTGTTTTTTGCGTAGTATCTCCGTCTTTCGCGTTCGGTAAGACGAATCCTGCTGAAGAAATTACGGAAGAGGCATCAATAGAAGATAAAATCGTTGAAATTGCAAGAGCTCAGATCGGAATGTATGAAAGCAATGCAAACAAGTTTACCGAATGGTACTACGGTTATCCCACAGACGCATACTGGTGCACGATATTTGTTTCCTGGTGTGGTGCTCAGGCAGGTGCAACGGGTTCTGCAGTCCCCAAGAGATCAACTGTTGACGGTATGAGACAGTGGTATATCAAGAGGGGAAACTATTATCCTGCAACAAGCGATTACGTTCCTCAGAAGGGCGATATCGTATTTATGAACACAGAGCTTGACGGTTCCGATAACGTTCATCACGTTGAAATAATCACCGAAAGCGGCTTTTTCGGCTCAAAAAGCAATCCGAAAATCAAGTGCATCGGCGGCAATACTTCTAACCTCAACTACGTTGGTTCCGAATACGTAACGGAAAAAACAAGACCCGTCAACGGCTCAAGAGCTGTAATGGTCGGTTATGCTCATCCTCCTTACAGCAATGCAGAAGGTCTTGTAGGCGTACTTCATACACTTATTGATTCCTCAATGCCTCCTTTTATAAAGCTTATCTTCTCAAAATTCATTACCCTTATTCAGATTATGCAAGCTCCTCCTCAGACCGCACCTTCACCCGAAGTTCCGGCTGAATAAGTTTAACGGTGTGATAAATAATGAAAAAATTTCTTTCTGTTATAATAGTTTTAATTATGTTAATGAACACTGCTTTATATTCATTTGCCGGTTTTGAACCGACGAAATTAACAAAAGAAGAATGGGATACAGTATATTCTTCTCTTTCTGATGAAAACACTCTTCCTACGCTTAACGTAGGTGTTGACGAAACCGAAGTAAGCCTTTGCTGGCACGCTGATGCTGAAACTGCGATTGCTCAGGTAAGAGTTGCCGATAATGCCGAAATGAATAGTGCAGTTACCTTTGAAGGCGTTAAAACTCCTGCTGAAAATTCTTCGCAGGTAGTTTGCAGGGTTATTATTGATAATCTTGTTGAGAATTCAACTTATTATTATCAGTGGTATACCGATAACGGCTGGAGTAAGGCTTATAAGTATGAAACAAAGTCTTTTGGCGACCATAAGGTTATGGTTGTTGGCGATATTCAGATTACCGAAGTATACGATGAAAATGATTACTCAGCTCAGTCAAGAGTAGGTTATTTCTGGAATAATTTCCTTGATACGGCACTTTCGGCAAACCCCGATATCAGCTATCTTGTTTCTCCCGGTGACAACACCTCGACGGGAAGCACCGATGCTGAATGGCAGACTCTGCTTATGCCCGAATCGCTCAGATCGTTGCCTATGGCTCTTGCTATCGGTAACCACGATAAAAAGGGTATGACCTACAACTATTTCACCAATATGCCGAATGAATATTACGGCAGGTTCTTCAGAGGTCTTGACCGTGATTTTTGGTTCAGATACGGTGACGTGCTCTATCTTTTCTTTGATTCAACCTCGGGCAATGCTCCCGACCATATGAAGTTTGCCAAGGAAGCTGTTGAAAAGAATCAGGATGCAAAATGGAGAATCGGCGTTGTTCATCACGGTATTTACGGTGCAGGTGATGCAATCGGTGATGCCGAAACCGAGCTTCTTCTCAGAAATATTTTTGCTCCGATTTTCCAGATTTATGATCTTGACCTTGTTATCACGGGTCACACTCATTCTCAGGGTCGCTCTCATTTTATGCACAGCGGCAAAATCAAAGCGGAAGCTCCGAGCGGCGGTAAATTCACCAATCCCGAGGGTATCGTATATCTTAATTCAAACGTAGTTTGTGACGTTTATGACGATGATTTTGATGCAGAGCATCTTGCGTATAAACTCGTTGAAAATGAGGTTACAACGTATACAACGCTTGAATTCAAGGGTGACGAGCTTATTCTTGAAACAAGAAGAGGCGATAACAACGAGCTTCTCGACAGCATTATTATCGAAAAAACCGTTGAGCATAACGATAAAACCGTCGGCAAATTCTTCAGAAAAATGACCTACAAGATTATTGAAGGTCTCGGTTTTGTTTATACTATGGTTGATAATCTTGTAAGAAAATTCAGTTGATCAAAAAAACACACTCTTTTTTGAGTGTGTTTTTTGATTTTTTACTTGCATTTTTTATTTATTAATGTTATTTTAATAAAGATTAAGGAGGTAATGCTATGGGTAAAAAACCAAAGGATGTTGCTGCGGAAAATCAGCATCCTAACAGAATGGGATTGAAAGACGGCGTCGGCTATGCGCTCGGTGATGCCGGCAACCTTTTTATTCTTACATACGTATCGTCATATCTCAAAGTTTTCTATACCGACGTTCTCAAGCTCGGCGAAAAGAAAATAACCATTCTTTTTCTTATTGCCAGACTCTGGGACGCAATCAATGACCCTCTCTGGGGCGGTCTGATTGCTAAAAAAAGACCTACCAAGGACGGTAAATTCAGACCCTTTATCAAATGGTTTGCAATTCCCCTCGGCATTGCGGCGATGCTTTGCTATATTGATTTTACAAGATTCACAAGCAACCCTGCACTTGTTCTTGCGTTGGCATATATTACGTATATATCATTCGGTATGATGTATACAACCATCAACATTCCCTACGGCTCACTTGCATCGGTTATTACCGACGACCCTCACGGAAGAACGCTTCTTTCAACCTTCCGTACTATCGGTGCCGGTGTCGGCGGCGCCGCACCTCTTCTGATTGCTCCTTCAATTATTTACAGCGGAACAGGTCAGTATAATGCGGCAGGTAACGAAATTGAAGCAGCAGACCCCAACGGCATGATGATATTCGGTATCATTATGGGTGCGCTTTCAATCGTCGCGTTTTACGCTTGTTTCTTTATGACGAAAGAGAGAGTTCCCTCTGAGGAAGAGCCTCGGGTTGATATGAAGGGTATGTATAAGGGAATGCTTAAGAGCAGACCTTTCATTATGGCGGCTCTTTCGGGTATTCTCATCAGCGGACAGCTTCAGTTCGGCTCACTTAATCAGTATCTTTATAAGAACTATTTCGAAAACACGGGTCTCGGCGCAATCGGTACAATTGCAAACTACCTTCCGATGGCTGTTATGATTTTCTTTATGCCCAAGCTTGTAAAGAAATACGGCAAAAAAGAGCTTTGCGGATTCGGTACGTTTTTCTCGGCTCTTGCCGCAATTCTTATGTATTTTGTTGTTCCTCATTGCGACAGACTTTCAAGCGGTCCTGTTGTATTTATGCTCTTTACCTTTATTATCGGTTTCGGCTATTCGTTTGTTTCAATCACAAACTGGGCAATTATTACCGACGTTATAGATTATCAGGAGTATAAGACGGGCATCAGAAGCGAAAGCGCAGTTTATGCCGTTTACACCTTCTGCCGTAACCTCGGTCAGACTCTCGCTGATACGGGCGGAATTACTTTGCTCAGCAAAATTGCAGGCTATAACGGCGAAACTATGGCAGATGCAGGTTATATCCCCGGCGTCGGTGAAGGAATTCTTACCGTTTGCACCATTATCCCTGCAATCGTTTATACTCTTGTTTTCCTTATTTTCAAATTCGGATATAACCTTGATATGGGTAAGCTTGACGTTATGTATAAAGCTCTTGCCCAGAAGAAGGGACAGACTGCAGGCGAAGAGGACCTTCGCAGAAATCCTCAATAAAAATATGCAGCAGGAGCATCTTACGGTGTTCCTGCTTTTTAGGTGATAATATGAATTTAATTGAAAAGTCCAAAGAAAATATCATAATCGTTGCTCACCGCGGTGCGGCAGGCGGCAACATACCCTGCAACACAATGGCGGCTTATGAAATTGCGCTCAAGCAGGGTGCGGATATGATTGAAGCCGACGTCAGCTGCAGCAGAGACGGAAAGCTTTTTCTCTTTCATCCGGGTATGGAGCACGCCCATCTTAACAAACTGACTTCTTTGAAGTTGAAAAAATTCAGTTCAATCAAGAAGATAAAATACGTTAATTTCGATAATACTCCGACCCAATTCGGAATCGACAGCTTTGATGATTTCCTTGAGCAATTCAAGGGAAGGTGCTTTATTAATATTGATAAATTCTGGGATAATCCCGAAAAAATATATGAGGCTGTCAAGCGTCACGGTATGCTTGATCAGATTCTTGTCAAGAGCAAGCTTTCAAAGCCCGTTCTTTCTGTGCTTGAAACACTTTGTCCTGAGCTTTCGTTTATTCCGATTGTATCCGAAACACATCCGATGCACGAAGAACTGATGAAAAAGAACATCAATTATCTTGGTGCAGAGGTACTTTTCAAGGAGGAAACGTCTGCGCTTGCAAGTGACGAATTCATTGATATGATGCATAAAGACGGCAAGCTTGTCTGGGTTAATTCAATAATATATAACTATAAGAGTCAGCTTTCAGGCGGTCACAGTGATGATTCTGCATTGACCGTTTCGGAAGATTTCGGCTGGGGTTGGCTCGCCGATAAAGGATTTGACTTTATCCAGACCGACTGGACCATGATGCTTATTGATTACCTGAAAAAGACAAACAGATATTACAGATAAAAAAACAGCTCCGATTCATCATCGGAGCTGTTACATTTTAGGGCATATAGGGATTTTCGCTGTATTCGTAGTTTTCAGGCATTATATAAGGACGGAAATAATTGGCAGTGAAATCAATTGCCCATTGACCTTTTTTGCCTTCCCAATAGCTTGAATGAGGCTCGATTGAAAGCATACCGTCGTAATCCTTGGTATAAAGTAAATCCATAATTGTTTTCCAGTCTGTCTGGTCCATTCCCGCAGGAGCGTCGTCATAATGCTCACCGTTGATTTCGACGGTACCTTTAAGATGAAAGTGGAAAATCCTGTCACCGAATTCAAGGATTTCTTTAAGATAATTTCCGCCGTCACCGATGCTGTGTGAAGGATCATATTTAATTCCCATTTCGGGTACGGCTGAAAGAATAACTCTCCATGCCTCGGGTTCAACAACAAAGTTTTCCCATCTGCAGTTATAAGCGGCGATTCTGACGTTTTTATCCTTTGCAAAATCTACAAGAATTCTGAAATAATTGATTGCGATTTCGCAGTTTTCAAAGAATGATTTGGATTCGGTATAGTTAACACCGCAGTTATAAACAGGGCAGCCGATGATTCCTGCTGCTTCAATCAGATTTTTATCATTCTGTAAAGCTTCGGGTATAATTTCGCCGTTATCGTCAATTCTTTGCATACCCCATCTGCCGATAGCACCGACAGCAACGTTATATTTTTCACTGTAACCTCTGATTTCATCAGCTTTTGAAAGGAAATCAGATGAATCGTAATTATAGTTAACGCAGAATTCAACTGCATCAAGACCTTTGTCACGAACGTAGCTGATGCAGCCTTCGCTCCATCCGTTGATAATACCGAGTTTCATTGAAATCACCTTACCTTAACGTTTTTTTACATTATATCATCGCTTAAATATAAAGTAAATATTTTAAATTAATTATTTTCATTACTATACAAATTTTACTTATTATGCTATAATATCCGAGAGGTGAAAAAATGTTTGTGATTAAAAAGATTATTTCCGCAGTTATTGCATTTGTTATAACGGTTCTTCCGTTTGGAAGCAGTAATTCAACGCCGAAATGCAGCCCTGAATTTAACGGTACTTTTCTGCAGTCCTGGCTAAGCTCAACGTGGGATGATGAACGCTGGCAAAAAGAAGTTCAGAATATGAAGGATGCAGGTGTTGAGTATCTTATTCTTCAGGACGTAGCCAATAAAGGCTATAAAGCATCAGGCGGCGAATGGAGCGTTTATTACGATTCCGAGCTTGAGGTTTTTGAAAACGCCACAGTATATCCCGACGTGATTGACGCTGCTCTGCGCAATCTTAACGGAAGCGGAATCAAGGTGTTTATCGGTCTTGCTATGTTTGACGATTTCTGGACGGAGGGCGCGATTACCTCGCAATATTCCGAAATGTGTGCCGTTGCTTCGGAAATGGTTGAAGAGATTTATGATAAATATTATGCCGATTATTCAGATTGCTTTTACGGATGGTATTTCACTCCCGAATTCAATAACGTGCTGATGTGCCAGATTAATATTTCAGGTATGAGCAGGGGCGTCAATAAAATTATTGATTCCATCAATGCTACGAAAAAAGACTTACCGTTGCTTATGAGCCCGTTTTATGCACAGTATCTTGCTGCGGGTCCCGTTACCACTCTTGTTAATCTGGTAAGACTTATTAACGGCATTAATTTCCGTGACGGTGATATTTTTGCCCCACAAGATGCCGTCGGTGCAGGCTGGGTATCATATAATAAGCTTGAAAGAAACTGGAAACTTTACTCTGCGGCAGTAAAAACCTGTGACGCTGACCTTAAGCTCTGGGCAAACTGTGAGAATTTCAATCTTGCAATTAATTCATCGATTCTGCCCGGTATTGCAACAAGACCCGTAACCGAAAATAAAGAATCCGTACCCTCAACGCTTGACCGCTTCGTCGGTCAGATGCAAATTGCTTCAAAGTATTGCGAGAATATAATCTCTTTCTCATATAATCATTATTATTCTCCCGATGCCGTTTCGCCGATTTATCTCGAAACGTATCTTGATTATATTGAGAACGGTTACGTACTTGAGGATTCTGCACCGTCCGATGTTACCGAGCTTGAAAAGAACGAAACGGCAGACGGTACGGTTATTTCGTGGAATGAGTCAACAGATAATATCGGAGTTGCATATTATCGTATTGAAAAAAACGGAAAGTTTCTTTCAAGAGTTGAAATGTGTTACGGTGAAAGCGATTTATACGTTATTGATTCGGACGGTAAAGCTGATGACGTTTATACCGTAACCTCATTTGATGCTGCGGGAAACGCTTCCAATCCCGTATCGGTTTGAAAGGAGATTAAATATGGCAGTAAGACTGAATGAAGATAAAGAAATTGTTGCGGCAATCCGTGAAGGATTAAAAAGGAAGGGCGGCTATTGCCCCTGCAGGCTTGAAATCAAAGAAGAATATAAATGTGTGTGCGAAGAATTCAAGGCGCAGATTGCCGACCCTGATTTTGAAGGCTACTGCCACTGTATGTTATATTATAAATCCAAGGATTAAAAAGAGGAGAGGGCTAATATGGCAAAATGTAAAGTTATTTCTCACAGAGGAGCTAACAGAGTCGCTCCGCAGAATACTATACCCGCATTTGAAAAATCGCTTGAAATCGGTTGCGACGGATTTGAAACCGATATCCATCTTACGGCTGACGGTCATCCCGTAATCTGCCACAATTATACTATTGACGAAACCTCAAACGGAAGCGGCGAAGTCGGAAGTAAAACGCTTGAAGAGCTTCGCAGCTATGATTTCGGATCATATTTCAGCGAGGAATTTGCAGGCACAAAATTACCGATGCTCGACGAGTTTCTTGATATCAGTGCAAGGGGCGATATTGAGATTATGAATATCGAAATCAAGCCGCCTCTTGACGGCAATATGGAAATCGTGGGCAAAACGATTGAAGCTGTTAAGGCAAAGGGACTTTTTGATAAGCTTCTTATTTCCAGCTTTGATCCCAACGTTCTTGTTGAGTGCAAAAGAATTGACCCGAATTGCAAAACTGGTTTTCTTTATGCTCCGAACAAACTGTTTTTCTATAAGCAGATGCTTTTCGGCTACGTAAAGTTTGCCAAGAAAATCAAGGCTGATTATCTTCATCCTCATTATTTTGCTGTTACAAAATCATACGTCAAAAACCTTCATAAGAACGGTATAAAAGTAAACGTCTGGACGGTTGACAAGCCTGAAGTTGCAATCAGGCTTCTTAAGTACGGCGTTGACGGACTTATTACCGACGTTCCTCAGACGGTCAATGCTCTTGTTGAAAGATTTGA
>JAZNUD010000104.1:0-8207 GCA_045592085.1 Acutalibacteraceae bacterium
CGGTTGAATTGTTTCATTTGATTTTTATTGCTTTGTGATTAAATATTATAACAAATTAATCAGTATCAAACAAGCTACAAATAAAAAGTTGCATTCAGTTATTGAGAAAACTGTTTCAGTAATGTATACTGAAAACTGCAGACAGTAAGAAAGAATATTTGGGGTGTTGAAATGAAAAATAATGACATAAATATCCGTGACCCATTTGTTCTGTATGAGAACGGAAAATATTATATGTACGGTACAAGAGCAAATAATTTCGGTAAGAAAACTAAGGGCTTTGATGTGTATGTTTCTGAAGATCTTGAAAACTGGAGTGAGCCCATTGAGTGTTTTGATTCTGAAAAATATAATCTGAATTATCATGTTAACTGGGCACCTGAAGTGTATAAGTACAAAGATTCATATTATATGTTTGCTACCTTCACAAGAGAAAGCAACGGCTTAAGAGGCACTTTTATTCTCAAAGCAGACAGTCCGCTTGGTCCGTTTGTTCCGCATAGCAACGGTGCCGTAACTCCCGAAGATTGGGAATGTCTCGACGGCACACTTTACATAAATCGTGAGGGCAAACCTTATATTGTTTTCTGCCATGAGCACACTCAGATTATTGACGGCACAATCTGTTATGCTCCTTTAAGTGATGACCTGAAAGAAAAAATCGGCGATGCTGTAACTCTGTTCAAAGCATCGGAGCCTTATTGGGCTGACAAAAGCAAGGATGAAAATGAACACAGAATAACCGACGGTCCTTTCATGTACCGTACCAAAACCGATGAACTTTTAATGTTGTGGTCTACCTTTATCAAAGGCAAATATGCCGAATGTCTTGTGAGATTCGATGGCGGAGAAATCGGCACAGCCTTCACTCATCTCGAACCTCTTATTGATGATGACGGCGGACACGGTATGATTTTTGCCGATGACGATAAACTTTATCTTACGTTCCATTCCCCGAATAAACAGGGCTCTGAAAAACCTCGTTTTGTTGAAATAGAGGATGTGGGATATACCGTTTCGGTTAAATAAGTAATAGGTATAAGATAAGCAGATAACATCCTTGCGTGGTGTTACCTGCTTAATTTTATCTCATATCTGACAACGTAGTATAATCTGTATTGTTTCGCAGAAACTCTTCCATCTTACCGCTGAGCAGTAATCTGACATAACTCATAGGTTCGTTGTAGATAAGAAAGTCAAGTTCTGATGTTTCGTACATATTGTTTACGTATTCGTTTTCAACGGCAATGCAGTCGATTGACACCACTGAGCCGTCAGTGAGTTTGACTTCAACACAGGCAGTATCGATATTAAATTCACAAGAAATAATGTTATTAATCATAAATAAAAAACTCCTTTTAATATTTTGAAAAACGTAGGAAAAGTAGGCTCTGGAATCGTTGATATATAAGGGTTTGAAAGTGCGGTAATCGAGGGGTACGTATAGTTTGACCTGTTGCCCCGATTTTGCGTTTACTTTTTCCACATAATGAATTATAATCAAGTAATAAAAAAGCACTTTCGTTACAGTTAAAAATTAACCAAATAGAGCTTCTGAAACCGTTGCATATCAACGGTCTCAGAGAGCGGTAATTCAGGGGTGCGTATAGTTTGACCTGTAACCTCAATTTTGCGGTTCTATTGTTCTAATGGCTGAATTTCAAGTTGTAAAAAATCAGTCGATTTGCAACGGTGAAAAAAGTTTGACAAAAATTTAAAATAGGATTAAAATATAGATGAGTAAATGATCTTTCATAAGGAACCTCCTATCTGACAAAACTCAGAAAGGAGAAAAGCGAATATTTCGCATGGCAAACACTAAAAAAGAAAATGATTTCGGCACAGGAATACCCAATGATGTGATGGAGTCTTTAGCAAGAGCTTTACTTCCGGAAATCAGGGCGTTTTACGAAAGCGAAGAAGGCAAAGAAGCTTTTGAAAAGTGGAAAGCCGAAAGAGAACGAAGTACAGATTAATATAAATCTTAATTCGGCGGGGATGAATCATCATCCCCGTTTTCTCATTCTATAAGACTATAAGAAATGAAAAATCCGAACGCATCTCCTACTTTGAAGAGAGGGTTCGGATTATCATCTTTTGGTCGGAGTGGAGGGACTTGAACCCCCGGCATCCTGCTCCCAAAGCAGGCGCGCTACCAGCTGCGCTACACCCCGATATTATTTATGTTTTTTGCTCTGTGTTTCTTCCTGCTCTGTCATTGCCTTCTTCCGCCACCGGCGGCGGCAATGTCCGAGCCACCACACCCCGATAAATTGTGCAGTTGTATTTTATGATATTTTTGACGTAAAGTCAATAATTATTTAAATCAGTTTGTGGCGAAGGGCTTCGATTTCGTCTTCGGAAAGCCCGATTTTTCTAAAATATCCGAGCGCACCGCCGAATTTTTCATCGATAAAATCGAGAATATGCTCCATATTTTCGCCGTGAGAATAAAATCTCTCGTACGCTCCGTCCCAGATAAGTCCGCTGTTGTTTTCGATTTCTCTGTGGATATACGGCTTGATATAGGTATACGAAACCTCGTAATCGGCAACGATATCTTCCTTGCAGACACCTGCCGCACTCAGCAGAAGCGCCGCTACCATCCCCGTTCTGTCCTTGCCGCAGAAGCAATGAAACATAAAAGGCCCGTCAAGCGCTGCAATCACCTTCATCACTGCTGCAACGTTTGCGCTGTAATTGCTCAGGCAGTCCTCATAAAGCTCGGTCATCGGAGCATCGCTTCTCGCCATTGCAGGGTTTGCCTCAAGAAGCGGATAATGATAATAATTATATTCGGAATTATCCTTGAAATATGACGGCATATCCTCCGCTTCCTCAATTCCGCGCAGGTCGATAACCGTTTTTACTCCGAATTTCTCAAGAATTGCAAGGTCCTTTTCGTCGGGATCTCTCATAACTCCCGCACGCAGAGCAACACCGTATTTTGTTACGCCGCCGTCGCAGGCGTATCCGCCGAGGTCACGGCAATTGATGATGTTTTCACCTGCATAATATCTCTGCATCGGAATACCTCCCCACAAAATGGAAAAACCACCTGCTGAGCAAGTGGTTTTTATGGAGCGGATGACGAGGCTCGAACTCGCTACCTCCACCTTGGCAAGGTGGCGCTCTACCAGATGAGCTACATCCGCAACTGCAAAAGGGATTATATCAAACGGATTCGCAATTGTCAAGAGCTTTTTTAAACTTTTTTGATTTATTTTTTTGCGGTGTAATTATTTCATTGATATTATGTCCGGAAATGCCGAAATTCCTCGGATAAAAAATTTTTTCAAAAAAATTTGAAAAAAGGGTTGACAAATACGCCTTTCGGGGGTATAATCATCAAGCATTCAAGAAACGCCGTTGCGTTTTTTAGTCGGTGTTGATGACGTTGAGGGTCCACCCGTTCCCATCCCGAACACGGTAGTTAAGCTCAACAGTGCCGAAAATACTTGGCTGGAAGCGGCCCGGGAAGATAGGTCGACGCCGACACTCATTTAACCACCCAATAGGGTGGTTATTTTTTTGCCCTGAAATAACCGGAAAATTTTAAAGGCTTGCAAAGGTGATATGCCTCTGCAAGCCTTTTTTCACTTTATTGACCGATTAACCGTAACAAAAAATCAGAATGCTCCTGCCAGCTTACCTACAAGACCCGAGAAAAGGCTTGTGAAATTGAAATAGAGAACAGGTTCTTTGAATACACTTTCATCAACATCGGACGTGATTGACTCGATGGCAAAGGGAAATACCTCTGCAACGTCTGTTTCAACATCTTCGCCGTTTTCGTCAACGGTGTTGATTACTGCATTAACAAGAGCATCGTCTTTATAAATGAATACGCCTCTGAAGCTTTCAGCCGCTTTGATAACCTTGGCAAATTCCTCGGCATCATCCATAAGAGCAAGAATTTCTTCAAGGGTCATATTGCTGATATCCATATCCTCGGGAACCTCAAGAGTGCCGTCTTCGACAAGAGCCTTGATAATGCCTTCGATATCAACCTTGAATTCTTCGGTGTAAACCTTGCCGTAGCCTTCAATCTCCTTTTCACCTGAGTCTGTGAGAACAAGATACTCAAGGAAATCGGATTCAAGGAATGCCATAAGCTCTTTTGCAGGTTCGAGAAGCTCAATATCTTCGCCGAGAATGGCGGTAATATCAATCTTGATGCGAACAAGAGGAATATAGGCATAAACCTTGCCTTCTGTAATAAGAAGCTTCACCTTGAAGAACAGAACCTTTGCGCTTGCGGCAATCTTGACGTCTTCAACGCCGTCTGTTTCGGTAATCTTTGCCGAAACCTCAACGTTTTTGATGTTTATGATATCATTTTCAAAAGCATCGTCTTCGAAATCAATTTTGATTGATTTTGTTGTGGCGATATCGTTGAGCAGTGCTTCGGTCTTTGTTGCTTCTTCGGCAGATGCACCGACACAAAGAAACGAAAGTGAAAAAATAACTGCTGTTAACAAAATACTGATTATCTTTTTCATAAAATCAGCCTCCTTTGGCTCTATTTTCTCACATTTTATACAAAAGGTCAATAATTTATCCAAGTTTTTACAAAAGTGCCTGCAGATTTTTTGTCTGCAGGCACTTTTCATTTATACAAGAGATACACTGTGGTCATAAACGGGATACCATTTGGATGAACCGAAGTTTCTTGCTCTGAAGAGAACCTCGTCCTCATAAACCTCCATCTGGAAGCCCATACCGCCCCACGGCACACCGTAGCGGTTGATAATCATATATGTGGGAAGGTTGATATAGTTGACGCCGTTGATAGTTTCAACGCAGGAAAAGCCGAAAACGTTCTCAACGAGAGGGCCGTTGATACCCGTATGAACGTGACCGCTGATGAAGAAGACGTTATCGTATTTTTCAAGAATCTGCTGAACTCTGTCACTGCAATCGCCGAGACCGCCGTCCTCCCAGATTTTATCCTGACCGTTTACACCCTCAACGGGAACGTGGCAGATAACGAACATCGGAAGTCCTCTGTCCGCCGCCTCTGCAAGAGCATCGTCAAGGAACTGATACTGCTCTTCAGCCATATCGGGATGGTCCCAGGTATCCTCACCGTCATCAACAAGAACAACAAAGCGGTAGCCGTTGATATCCGTTTTATAATATGCCTTTTCGATATCAAAGGTCGGGTTGGTTGCGTTGAAGCACTCAACAAAACGCTGCCTTGCACCTTCCTGTGTCGTATCCTCAACGTGACCGACATCATGGTTGCCCATTGCAATAACAATGTTTTCGGCAGGCTGCTTTTCACCGATAATATTGAAGAAGCTTTCCATCGAGGGGCCGTCGCCGTAGTTTGTGAGGTCGCCCGAAACGATGAGAGCATCGATTGTGTCAACAGAGCGGTTGAGGTCGTTGAGACCGTTTGCCCATATCCACTCGCCTATCGGCCAGTCAACGTCGATATGCACGTCGGAAACGATGGATGCATTGAGAAGGCATTCCTCTCTCTCCGTTGCAAACTGAAGAATATCCATTCCCTTGAGAAGCTCGCTGTTGGGAAATACTGTTAAGAGAAGAGAAACGATAAGAGTTATCGCTGATTTAATCGTAAGCCACATAAAGTCTTACTCCTTACTTTTAATTATTCGGCAAAAGCCTCTTTGACTGCATAATATGCGGGCTTGGGGTTGCCGTCGTTATCAACGAGACCCCAGCCTGTTTCAACGGGACATTCCTCCTGACCGCAGACATAGCAGTCCTCGCTGTCGCCCCAGCAGTAAATTACTGCGCCTACGCAATAATCCTTTGCCATAATCTTGGGAATGAGGTCCTTATAGAATTTTGCCTGACCCTCGGGGGTATGTGTGTAGCCGTTGAGGCCGTAGCCGTCGGGAAGTGAAGTATAAAGATGATTCTTATATTCGCCTTCGAAAAGTATCTGTGCATATTCTTCGGCGGTGTAATCGGGATAGAGCTCAAGAATTTCTTCCTTCATATCCTCGGGAAGTCTGCTGATAAAAGTATCCATATCGGCAGTTGCCTCCTCCTCGCTATCAAAGCCGTATTTCTGGAGGACAGCCTTCTTTTCCGCCTCGGACTTGGGCTCACCGTAGCCGATATAGCCGAATTCGCACATAATGATGGGCTTGCCCGTCACCTTTCTGACGAAACCGAGAATAACGAGATAATGGTTGATATCGTGAGAAATATCCTCGAAGGAGCCGAGATACATATCAAGACCTACGTAGTCGCAGTACTTGTGATATTTCTGCATTTTGAAAGGAAGAGTCACAACCGAAAGACCGCCTAGGTTATAGCCGATGATGATATCTCCTCTGACGGGATACATTGCCTCAAGCTGCATACCGATAAACTCGGCAGCCTCATCAAGAGTAAGAGGCTTTGTGAAACGGTCGATGCCCATTTCGTTTGTAACCTGAATTGCACCGACAATGCCTTCAAGGTCCTTGAGATAGAATTTTGCAATCTCCTGAATACCCTCTCTCGAAGCAGGGTCTCTGGGGTCGAGACCGTATTCGATATAGTCATCGGGATAAGGTGTAATTGCAAAAACCTTGATTCCGTTGTCGGCATAGCCCTTCATTTCTGCTTTCCAGTCAATATAACGCTGTCTGACTGTACCGTCTGCATTGTAAGGGAAGGGAATATCCTTGCGTGTCCATTCAATATTTGCATCCTTGATGGTTTCATAGTCGGGGTCAGCGTGGCATACGCCCTTCATAAAGCCGCCGATTTTTTCCTCAACAGCCTGACATTCCTTGTCATACTTTGCAAGGGGCTCCCAATGAATGCCGAAAAACAGGGGTGTGATAAGCGAGAGAATAAGTGCAAGAACCTTTTTGAGAATTACAAGTAATGCGCCGCTCATAGATACTCTCCTTTACGTTTAAAATCAAATAAGAGAAACTACCGTTTCAATTGCTTTTTTAACGATGGGGGCAAGAAATTCTGCGGTGAGCTTTACGAATGCAAGAAGCTTCTCGCCGAAGGGATACTCGTTGCCGTGGATAATGAAGGTATACATTGCGGTTGTGTTGTTCTCTGCATCGTAGAAATCAAGCCACTCAACAACCTCTGTTTCATATGTGCTGAGGTCTTTTACGTCGAGGTCGATGACTCTTGCGCCTCTGTTTTCATCGCCGTATGATGAGAAACCGACACCGGGTGTGTTGACAAGGTCGATGCCCTTGTGAGGAACGATGAAACTATTCTTATGGTCGTGACCGAAGAACATTGCAACAACGTCGCCCTGATTTACCATTGCGTCAAATTCGCCGTTTGAATAATGAGGCGGACAGGGATCTTCCCAGAGCTCACCGTCATTGCCTTCGGGGAGAATCCATTTGCCGTCCTTATCTTTTGCAAGAACGTCATAGATTTCGGGAACAATAATGTGCTGGAATACCATTGAAGGAACGGGCTCGCCGCCGTTTGCCGCTTTAAGCTCGTTTGACTTCTTGACGTACCAGTCAATCTGGTCCTTGTGAACGCAGGCATAGCCTTCAAGGTCGTTTTCATAATATGCAACGTCCTTCTCGTCCTCGGGATGTCTGTTATAGGTAAGCGAATCAATCATCCAGAGGTTATAGAGCATTTTCTCACCGTCCGCACTGTAGATGGGGAGATTATAGTTGCCGCAGCCCGTAAGGTCCTCGCCCTCGCAGCCGACAAAGCAATCAAAACTCTCGTACATAGCCATCTGGTCCTCTTTGGTTGCAGGGCCTTCGCTGTCATGGTTGCCGAATACTGCGGCAACGGGAACACCTGCTTTTTCAAAGATGCTCATATATCTCCAGATTGCAAGCTTTGCAAGGCCCTTTGTGGGTGAGCCGCCGCCCGAAATGTTATCGCCAGTAAGAACGATGAGGTCAGGCTGAGTTGCTTCTACCGAATCCCTGATGAACTGATAGGTTGCGTATTCAAGGAATGCGTTGTCCTGAATATCGGCAAACTGAAGAATTCTGAATTTGCCGTCTTCGCCGAACTTAAGGGTTTTGTCTGTTTCTGCCGATGCAGGCATTGCTGCAAATCCGAAAAGCATTGCAACGGACAGAATGATTGAGATGATCTTTTTCATAAAAAATCTCCTTTCGAAATATACAAAGTTATTATAATCTTTTGTTCCTTTTTTTTCAATAAAAATATTTTATTTTTTCTGCAAACTGTTGCAAATGATATTGATAATCAGTAATTTATGGTATATAATA
>JAZNUD010000105.1:0-12368 GCA_045592085.1 Acutalibacteraceae bacterium
GCTGCCGATGGCGGCGAGGGGCTTTGTGCCTGCTTTGAAGGCTTCGCAAAAGGGAAACGGATTCAGGCGCAGGTTTCGGGCGTTTTCGGAGAGAAGATGACCGCAGAGTATTTTATGCTTGAAAACGGTACGGCGGTTATCGAAACCGCTTCGTGTGCAGGTCTTGTCCTTGCAGGTGATAAAAAAGACCCCGAAAAAACAACAACTCTCGGTGTCGGAGAGCTGATGCTTCACGCAAAAGCAAACGGTGCAAGTGCAATTCTGCTCGGTCTTGGCGGAAGTGCAACAAACGATTGCGGAATCGGAATGGCAACGGCACTCGGATGGAGATTTCTTGACGGCAAGGGTAATGCAGTTACTCCCTGCGGAAAGAATCTTTCGGAAATAATAAAAATTATTCCGCCCGAAAAACCGTTTGGTTTGCCCGTCACTGCGGCTTGCGACGTTGAAAATCCGCTTTTTGGTGAAACGGGCGCGGCATACGTTTTTGCACCGCAGAAGGGTGCGGATAAAGATGCCGTCATCCGCCTTGATTCAGGGCTTCGCAGCATCGCTGAAATAATAAAAAAGGACGTCGGGAAAGACGTTTCATATGAAAAGGGTGCAGGTGCCGCAGGCGGAATGGGTGCAGGTGCACTCGCTTTCCTGAATGCAACGCTGAAAAAAGGCATCGATATTATCCTCGATGAATCGGGCTTTGATTCCGCCGCAAAGGATTGTGACCTTGTGGTAACGGGTGAGGGCAGACTCGATTTTCAGTCAGCCGACGGAAAGGTCATCTCAGGCATCGCAAAAAGAGCGCAAAGCCTCGGCAAAAAGGTGATTGCCGTTTGCGGATGCAGGGGAGAGGGTGCTGAAAAAATTCTTGAATGCGGAGTTTCACGTATGTATTTCTCCGAGGAGAGCGAGAAACCCCTTGCCGAAATTCTTCCCCGTTGCAGAGAAAATCTTTATCATGCCGTTTGCAAAGCGGCAAGTGAATATAAGGAGAGCTTGATATGAAAAAAATCATTGCATTAATTATTGCTTTTTGCATTGCATTCGGTGCAATTCCGATGTGCTTTGCCGAAGAAGGTGAGAAACCCGAGATGACTGAATATGGCTTTGTAGATTGCGGTGACGTTAAAATCGAATACGGCGTTTACGGAAAGGCTGACGGCGAAGCTCTTTTGCTTCTGCCTCCCAACGGCGGAGATATGCACAGCCTTGACGATACGATTCTCCCCGAAATGTCCAAGCATTTCAAGGTTGTAACCGTTTCGCCCAGAGGAACCGGCAAATCGGGCTGGGTTGACGGCACAATGAATTTTGAAACCTTTGCCGATGACGTTGCAAAGGTGCTCGACTATCTCAAAATCGAAAAAACTCATATTTTCGGCTTCAGCGACGGCGGCAACCTCGGCTTTGTTTTCACGCTTAAATATCAGGAGAGAGTACATTCTCTTACGGTTATGGGCTCAAACATCAACACTCTTGGCACAAACACCTTCGACCAGATTCAGATTACTTATCAGTACATC
This sequence comes from Acutalibacteraceae bacterium, assembly GCA_045592085.1. Classification (GTDB taxonomy): domain Bacteria; phylum Bacillota; class Clostridia; order Oscillospirales; family Acutalibacteraceae; genus CAG-177. The sequence continues at coordinate 1,521 of JAZNUD010000105.1, forward strand.
GTGCTTGTGATTGAAGCCTGGCTGAAGGGTGACGATGCAACGAAAATCCGCCGTGATATAAAAGGTATGATGGTCGGTCAGCCGAGCCTTACATTTAAGGATATTTCTGCCATCAAGGTGCCGTTTTTCAATATTTACGGCGAGCATGATATGATTCAGCGCTGGCATTCCAAAAAAATAACCAAATCAATTGAAAACGCAAAGGAGCTTATGGTTATCGGCGGCGGACACAGCACCTGCTTTGAGCAGACCGATACTGTCATTATGCCCGCTCTTCTTGAGTTTTACGGCATTGAAAAATCAGCATAAAATTGAATTTTTGAAAATGATTTACGGCGGATTTATCCGCCGTTTTTTTATTGCCGTCGAGGGTAAATTATTAGTGCTTCGATGCGGATTGCATCGGAGCAAATAACGGCACGGAGGTGAAAAATGAAGCATTTTTTCAGGTCCCTGAGCGCAGTGCTGACTGCGGCATCTGTTCTTGTTTTTTCCGTTATTATTTACGGAAATGCTACCGTTTCCGATTCTCTTGAAAGCGTAAACGGTAAAACGGGCATCGGCGCTGAATTTCTGTCAATAGGAAACGAAAACGCTGTAAAGGCATCGGGCTTTACAAATTCGGACAGCGAATACAAAGCGCAGCTTATGGCGTTTGATTTGTTTCCCGTTAAAGAGGTCAGCGTGAATGCCGTCAAGCGAAGATACGTCGGCATCGGCGGCGAGGTTTTCGGTATCAAGCTGTATACAAAAGGTGTTATGGCTGTCAAAATCGATTCCGTTGACGTAACGACGGGAGTGCAGAGTCCTGCGCAGCTTGCAGGAATAAAATGCGGCGACTGCATAACCCACGTTGACGGCTCGGTTATCGTCAATGCCGATGATTTTATTTCTTTCATCAGAAATTCGGGCGGAAGGGAGCTTTCGCTGACCGTTGAAAGGGACGGAAACACACTGAATCTTAAAATCAGGCCCAATCCATCGGAAAGCGGAGGCTACAGAGCAGGTCTCTGGGTAAGGGACAGCTCGGCAGGAATCGGCACGGTGACCTTTTATGACAGCGAAAATATGCTTTTTGCAGGTCTCGGTCACGGAGTGTGCGACGTTGATACGGGTAAAATTATGCCTCTTTCGGGCGGCGAAGCGGTCAGGGCAACGGTAAACGGCTTCTATAAAAGCAGTCCCGGCGACCCCGGTGAGCTTTGCGGTGTTTTTTCGGAATCGGTGTTAGGCGGCCTTCGTGTTAATTCGGCGACGGGCGTTTTCGGTGAGCTTAACGAAAAAATTTCCGCAAAGCAGATGCCCGTTGCTCTTGAAGCCGAGGTGCAGGAGGGCGCGGCGCAGATAGTTGCAACTCTCGACGGCAAAGAGCCGCGTTATTATGATGCGCAGATAACCAAAATCTATCCCGCATCAGGCAACGAGGAGCGCAATCTGATTGTAAAAATCACGGATAAAGAGCTTCTTGAAAAAACGGGCGGCATTCTTCAGGGAATGTCAGGCAGTCCGATAGTCCAGAATTCGATGCTCGTCGGTGCGGTGACTCACGTCTTTGTCAATGACCCGACTCAGGGCTACGGAATTTTTGCACAGAGAATGCTTGAAACAGCGGATGCTCTTATCGGCGCAACAAACCAAGAAGCGGCGTGAATGCGGCAGATAATGTCGGTATTTTTAAATTATGAAGGGCAGTATGTCGGATAGTGCGATGAAAAGTGGCAAAAATTGGTAAAATAATAATTGGGAATTATTGACAATTTTTATTGCTTATGGTAACATCTTCGTGAACAAAGCGTGACAAGAGTCGAACTTTCAATGATATTCTGTTCAGCTCCTGCCATGTAAAATACGGAGGTAAAACCATGAGAAAAGTATTGAAAGTTATGCTCACAGAGGACGGGAGTGAAACCTTGCACGAGCTTGCGGGAATTCTGCGCTCAAATAACTGCGAGGTTTCCACCGTTTTCAAAAACGGAACGCAGGTTATCGAAAGGCTGAAATCGGGCGAGAGACCCGACGTTCTGCTCATCGACGGATTTATGTCAGGGCTTGATGCTCTGGGAGTTTTGCGTGAGATTGAATCGATGCGGCTTGAGAAAAGACCGATGGTTATGGTGCTTTCTTCGGCGGATAACGAAAGAATCGAGAGCGAAATTCTCTCAAACGGGGCGGATTATTATTTTTTAAAGCCATATAATCCGACGATGCTTGCGGAGAGGATTATCCAGTTTGCAAGCATTCATAATTCATCTTCCTGCAGTAACGGAGTCAAGGACCTTGAGGTTGTGGTCAGCCGCATAATGCATCAGATAGGCGTGCCTGCCCACATCAGAGGCTATCAGTATCTGCGTGAGGCGATTATACTTTCTGTCAATAACAGTGAGATGATAAGCTCAGTGACGAAGATTCTCTATCCGACAGTTGCAAAAACCTTCAAAACAACGCCTTCGAGAGTTGAGAGGGCAATCCGTCACGCTATTGAGGTTGCGTGGGACAGAGGAGACGTTGACGTGCTCAGCTCATATTTTGGCTACACGATTCAGAATGAGCGCGGCAAGCCGACCAACAGCGAATTCATCGCAATGATAAGCGACAACCTCAAACTTCAGATGAAGGCTGTGTAAAACTCCTGCAAAAACAAAAAGGTAAAGAGGCTGATTTTTCAGCCTCTTTAACCGAATTTTTCTTATGGTTTTAATTATATTTTTTTACTTTCTTATAGGTCAATTTAACCCTAATTTTCTCAGGTCATTCTGCCATAATTATAAACAGGTGATAAATATGAGCAGATTGAAAGCCTTGAGAAAAGAAAAAGGTCTTACGCAGATTCAGATGCAGCACCTCACAGGCATAGACCAAAGTGACTATTCAAAAATTGAAAACGGCAAAAGATATTTCACCTTTGAGCAGTGCAAGAGAATCGCCGTTGCGCTTGACACAAGTATGGATTATCTTGCAGAATTGACGGATGAAAAAGAGCCGTATCCGAGGAAAAAATAAAGGCAGAGAGTTTTGATACTCTCTGCCTTTGCTTTTTTATAATTATTTTATGCTGCTGAAATGATTGCGAGAATCAGACCCGTAAGAATGGGTGAGAGGTCGAATGCACCTGAAGGTACCTTGAAGAAATTATCATCAACGTCAAATGAAATGTCATCAAAATAAGTATACTGAACGGAATGTGTTGATGAATCCTCAACCTTGAGCATAACGAGCTCGTCGCCGTCGAAATAGAATTTGCTTGTCACAAACTCTCTGTCGTTATATTCTTCAACGTAGTATTCCTTGCCGTCAACCGTTTCGTTGTAGCTTTCGATATACTGAATGAAGCCCTGAGTGAGGTTTGCGGCATCCTTGACAAGCTGCCAGATATCGGCACCCTCAAGAGGGTTGCGGTCAAGCTTAACGTAGAAGAAGGGGAGAGTGGGCACGAAAGCGTAAATGCCTTCCTCCGAAGCGATAACCCTGACCTTCAGGAAGCCTGCTGTATATTCGTAGGCAATGCTGTTGCCCTTAACGGCAACGGTATTCTGAATATCAGAGGGCAGGAATCCGAAAAGCATTGTTCTGCCCGAATTGATTGTAACGAGCACCTCGTCCTCGGTTTCGAGTCTGTCAAGCAGAGCATCTGCCTTGGGTGTTTCTGCGGCAAAAGCTCCGATGCAGAAAACCGACGTCATCATCATAACTGCCGCAAGTAAAATGCTTAAAAATCTTTTCATTTTTGTTACCTCCGTTTTATAATTTGCTCCTTTTTAAAGAAGCTGTCGGGCGAAGTGTTTTTGAGGATTGTATCACCCGATATACAAATTATAACATATTTATATATTTTTTTCAAGCAGACGGCAGATAACTGCATTTGAGAGCAGGAAACCCTGCTTTGTGAGTGCAATTTTTTCGCCGTCAACCGTCAGAAGTCCGTGCTTTTCAAGGAGCCTTGCTTCTGAAATAATACCGTCGGATGGCTTTTTGCCGAAACGTGATTCATAGTCTGCAAAAACAAGACCCTCCGTCAGGCGTAAGGCAAGCATAATATATTCTTCCTCGCTGCCGCCATCGCCATCGTCAACGGGCGGTTTGCCATCAATGAAATCGGCAATACTGCGCTCGTAGTAGAAACGCTTTCCGTCGGCAAACGAATGTGCCGCCGCACCTATGCCGAGATATTCCTCGCATCGCCAGTATTTCAGATTGTGACGGCTTTCAAAGCCTTCTTTTGAAAAATTGGATATTTCGTACTGCGCAAAGCCTGCGGCTTCAAGTGCCCTGACCGCCTCAAGATAAAGCTCGCTTGTTTCGTCCTCATCGGGAAGAATCAGGCTGTCCTTTTTCTTGTGAAAAAACGTGCCCTCCTCGATTTTGAGGATATATGCACTTACGTGGGTTGCACCGCTGTTTTTGCAGAATTCAACGGATTCAAGCAGACTTTTCTTCGTCTGGTTCGGAATTCCGAGCATAAGGTCGAGCGAAATATTCGTTATTCCTGCCGCTTTTGCTCTTGCAATTGCCCTCGTAACGTCCTCGCATCCGCCTCTCCTGCCGAGAGCTTTTCTTTCGGTATCAACGGCACTCTGCAGTCCGAGAGAAATGCGGTTGACTCCTGCTTCCGCCGCTTTTGCAAAGTCGAAAACGGAGTTTTCTCCTCCCGTATCCGAGGGGTTGCATTCAAGCGTGACTTCGCAGTTTTCGGTCATACGGATATGCGAAAGAATAAGAGCAACGTTATCCGCACCGAGCAGCGACGGTGTGCCGCCGCCGAAATAGACGGTGTCATATATGCGGTTTTCTTCGCTGATTTTTCTGCAAAGAGCCGCAACGTAAGAATCCGTAACTCCCTTTTGGGGAGCTACGGAATAGAAATCGCAGTAAGGGCATTTGCCCCTGCAGAACGGAATATGAAGATAAAGTCCGATAGGTTTTGATGATTTATCAGTCATTGTCATCGAGCTTGAGAACAGCCATAAATGCTTCCTGCGGAACTTCAACCGTACCGAAGTGGCGCATTCTCTTTTTGCCTTCCTTCTGCTTTTCAAGCAGCTTTTTCTTTCGTGTGATGTCACCGCCGTAGCACTTGGCAAGAACGTCCTTACGCATAGCCTTGACGGTTTCTCTTGCGATAACCTTGCCGCCGATTGCAACCTGAATCGGGATTTCAAACATCTGTCTCGGAATGTTGTCCTTGAGTCTTTCGGCAATCTTTCTGGATTTGCCTCTTGCCTTGTCAACGTGAATGATGAATGAAAGTGCGTCAATGAGGTCGCCGTTGAGAAGCACGTCGAGCTTAACGAGATTTGAACGGCGGTAATCGGAAATTTCATAGTCAAACGAAGCGTAGCCTCTTGTTCTTGACTTAAGCGAATCGAAGAAATCGTAGATTATTTCGTTCAGCGGAAGCTCATAGTGGATATCAACTCTGTCGGGAGTGATATAGTCCATATTCTTGAAAATGCCTCTGCGTTCCTGGCAAAGGTCCATAATTGCGCCGACGTATTCCGCAGGGGAATAGATATGCGCATCGGTGAAGGGCTCCTCGCAGTAATTGATATGAGCGGGGTCGGGGTAATGTGTGGGGTTATCGATTTCGACCATTGAGCCGTCATTGAGGTAAATCTTATAAATAACGCTCGGAACGGTTGTTACAAGGTCAAGGTCGTATTCTCTCTCAAGTCTTTCCTGAATGATTTCAAGGTGAAGCAGACCGAGGAATCCGCAGCGGAAGCCGAATCCGAGAGCTCCCGAGGTTTCGGGCTCGTAGGTCAGAGCGGCATCGTTGAGCTGGAGCTTTTCGAGTGCATCACGAAGATTTTCGTAATCCGCACCGTCTGCAGGGTAAACGCCGCAGAATACCATCGGGTTAACCTTTCTGTAACCGGGAAGCGGCTCGGAAGCGGGATTTTCGGCAATCGTGACCGTGTCACCGACTCTTGCATCGCTGACGGTTTTGATTGATGCGGTGATGTAACCTACCTCGCCTGCGGTAAGCTCACTGCAGGGCTCGGGGATGGTGGCACGCATATAGCCGGTTTCAACAATCGTGAATTCAGCGCCCGTTGCCATCATACGCATTGTATCGCCGGGCTTGATTTTGCCTTCCTTGACTCTGACGTAAACGATAACGCCCTTGTAGCTGTCATATACGGAGTCGAAGATAAGAGCTCTGGGCGAAAGGTCGTCGTTTGCTTCGGGAGCGGGAATGTTTTTAACGATGCTTTCAAGTACCTGCTCGATATTCACGCCCGTTTTTGCCGAAACTCTCGGAGCCTCGGAGCAGTCAAGACCGATAACCTCCTCGACCTCTGCGGAAACTCTGTCGGGCTCTGCGGAGGGAAGGTCGATTTTGTTGATAACGGGAACGATTTCAAGGTTGTGGTCGAGTGCAAGGTAGGTGTTGGCAAGCGTCTGTGCCTCAACGCCCTGCGATGCGTCAACAATCAGCACCGCACCCTCGCAAGCGGCGAGTGAGCGTGAAACCTCGTAGTTGAAGTCAACGTGACCGGGAGTGTCGATGAGATTGAGGATATACTCCTCGCCGTCCTCTGCAACGTAGTTGAGCTTAACGGCGTGTGCCTTGATGGTGATGCCTCTTTCTCTTTCAAGGTCCATTTTGTCAAGAAGCTGAGCCGTCATATCACGCAGAGCAACGGATTTTGTTTTTTCAAGAAGTCTGTCGGCAAGGGTTGATTTGCCGTGGTCGATGTGCGCAATAATACAGAAATTGCGGATTTTATCTTTTGAAACAGCCAATGTAATTCTCCTATTATACTAATTGTTCTATATTTCTTTCAACGTTGCCCTTGCCTATCCACATATCCTCCCATTTCTGACCTGCGATTTTTTCAATTCGCTTCTTGTCTTTGTCGGATATGCTGCACGAGCCCGTTTCGTGTTTTTCTTTGATAACCCTCTTGATTTCCTCGTGGTCGGATTTCGTCATTGAATATCTGTAAACCGAAATGACACAGAAGAGAGCGAGAATTGCAGGGATGACCGAATAACAGACACGCAGACCGATATTCGTGCGTCTGGGCTGAAGGTTGGGAGCTTTGATATCGGGATTATAGCCGAACCATTCAAGCGCCGTGCCGACGGAATAGCCCATTATACTGCTGACGGTCTTTTTGCAGAATGTGCTGAAGGTTGAGATAACACCCTCACGGCGTCTGCCCGTAATCAGCTCGTCAACGTCGGTGATATCGGGCTGAATGATGTCGATTGCAAAGCCGGGACCCGAGAAACCGATGTTATAGCAGATTGACGAAAGAACAATAACCGCATATCTTATCGGCTTCGGGGTTGTGTAGTTGATGAAAGCGTTGATTGCGATGCCGAAAACCATAAGCGGTCCGAGCAGCTTGCCGCCTGCGGTTTTGCCCTTGTAACGGGAAAGCACGTAGTTAATCGGTGAGCCGCAGAATTCGGAGATACCTGAAACGATGTTCATTGAAATGAAAAGGTTGTAGGTGTCCGTAACGCTCATCATAAAATATTGGTCTGCATAGCTGCAGAAATAACGGCTCATCGAGAAGAAGAGCGACATAATGAAATACTGTCTGAATGCTCTGCTCTTGAAAACGAGCTTATATTCGCTGATGAAATGATTCCAGTCAAACTTTTCGTTGACCTGGTCGATTGATGAAGGCTCCTTTGTCTTGAAGAAGCTGAGAATCGGTGCCCATAAAAACCACGCCGCAAGAACAATACCGACTAGGGTATATTTTGCACGGTCGTCAGGCGTTGGCTCGGGCAGACCGACGAGTGCGGTCTTGACGTTGAATCCGCTGAGCACGAGACCTGCGAAAACGTAAGACGTGACCTGACCGACGGAGTTCATCATGTATTCGACAATTCTGTATTGCGAGCGCTCAAAATACGTCGGTGCAACGGTGGGGAGCATTGCGGTGTGCGGAATGCTCATCATCGTCATAAAGGTGGTGTACATAAGGGCGGAAAAAAGATACCACCACCAGGTTGCGCTGTCGTTGCCTGCACCCGAAATACCGAATGAAGTCCATTTGAAAATATAGGCAAGTGCAAAGGGGATTGCCGAAATAATCAGATAGGGGCGGTGTCTGCCGAGCTTCGATTTCGTTCTGTCGGTGATTATGCCCATAATCGGGTCGCTGATTGCATCCCAGAGACCTGAGATGAGCGAGATTTTACCTGCCGCACCCGTTTTCATACCCTCAACAAAGGCAAGGAATTGCTGGTGGAATTGGTTTATCGGATAGCCTGCACCGCCGATTGTGATGTTTGCGCAGGTGTAATTGCACATCGGGCGAAGTGCTTCTTTGACGTCACCTTCGAAGCCTGTGATTTCTTTAATCTTGCTTCCTAATCCCATAATCAGCCTCCTCTTTATAAAATTATATCACTTTATAATAACAAATTATAAAAGCAAGGTCAAGGGATTTTTTGAACTATTGAAATTATCGGAAAGTGGTGTTATAATATATCGGAATTTGAATTCGTTAAGGAGAAAAATATGAAAACTTCAGTTAAAAAGATTTTGTCGCTTGTTATTGCGGCGGCGATGCTTCTTTCTGTGGCGGCTGTTGCTTTTGCCGCACCCAAGGCAGGCAGTCTGACAATCAGAACGGAAATTCTGCGTGAGACCGACGGCGTATGGACCGAATCGGCTGACGTTGAAAACGGAGAAAAGGTTAAGGTCAGAGTGTACGTAGGCACAGATTATCCCACCCATACGGGAGGATTGGTGCTGTATTACGATGCGGATTTCTTTGAGCCGGAATACACAAAGGATACTGCCCTGAAAATAACCTCCAACAGTGCTTATCCTTCACTTTCGGGTATGGAGATTACTGCGAATTTCCATTCTTCGGACAGTGCGGCTGTTGGCAGAATGATTACCTATGGCTTCATCACTCAGGATGATGCGGAGAAATACAGCTTTGTCAGAATCGGTTATAATTTCCCTGTAGGCGCAGGCTGCACGGCTCTTGATGCCGACGAATGGATTGCTGAATTTGAGCTTAAGGTCAAGGCTGATGCTCCCGAAAAGGAATGTACCGTCAAGGCTCTCGACAGCGCACTTATGACCCCCGAAAACCCCAAGGGAATGATAAACGCTCCCGTTGGTGAGGAGGACGGTTACGTCGGCGACGTTGCATCGCTTTCCGAATATGAGGTTGATTTCTTAAACGAAGGAGCAACGGTCAATAACTATAAAACACACGTTCTCACCTTCAACGTAAATGGCGGCGTTTCAATTGAACCGCAGGAGCTTCTTACGGGCGAAACGGTAATTCTTCCCGCAGCGGAAAGAGAAGGCTTCAATTTTGTCGGCTGGATGACAAGCGGAATGATTTACAAAGCAGGTCATCAGTTTACGATGCCTGCAAAGGACGTTTCGCTTACCGCAATGTGGCTTGTCAACAGCCATATGCTTAAATATTACGTCGGCGGCGAAGAGTTCGCCTTTGAGGTTACCGTCGGCAAGGAGCTTCCCGAGCCCGACCTGAGCGATATCAAGGGAATCGAGATTCTTTATTGGCTCGATGAAAACGGAAACAAAACCGAGCTTCCTGCAGTTATGCCCGATAAAGCACTCAGCTTTACGGCAGTTGTAAAGTATAACTTCGATGCAGAGGGCGGAATAACCGCAGATTTTGATGGCGGAATTTTCGGTGAAAATGAAAACGGCATCACCTTTGAAGCAGAATCAAAGGAGTTTAAGGCAGAGTCGGGCGGTGTTGATTTCGACGGCGAAAACTACAAGCAGATTGCAAGCTGCGAAATCGGCTTCAAAAATAACGGCGTTTCCGTAACCCCCTCAAACGGTAAGGCAACAATCAGCATTCCCGTTCCCGAAAAGTATTCGGGAAGAACGGATTTTGTTCTTGTACGCAACGGCAACGAGAAGATTGATTTCACCGTTTCCGACGGCAAAATCATATTCTCTGCAGATAAATTCGGCACGTTTGATATCTACGTGAAATCGGGTGCGAAGATAAAAACGCTCCCTGCAAAAACAAATTATTTCTATAAAGAAAGCCTCGACATCAGCGGACTTGAGCTTGAAATCATCGCTGAAAACGGAGAAAAGAAAACCGTTACCGATACTTCAAAGATGAAGGTTACGGGCTTCAATCCCAAGAAAACCGGTTTGCAGAAGCTGACGGTTGAATACGACGGTGCTTCGGCAACTTTCAGCGTTAACGTTTCGTATGCCTGGTGGCAGATGATAATCCGAATCCTTCTTCTCGGCTTCCTCTGGTATTAAAATCAAAGCAGCGCTTGGGCGGCACGCCATAAGGAAGTTAAGGTTTTTAACGTTTCTTTTCCGTTAATACATTACGAAAAAATCCCGTAATACACAAAGTATTGCGGGATTTTTGTCATTTCGTCTGAACGAAAAATAACCTGATAAAAACTGCTTCGCACCTTAAACAGAGATGTTTTGAGTATAGAACAAGGCAAAAAGCGCAGAAATCCTTGACGGATTTCGAGCATTTTTAACGCAGTTATATGCCAAAATATCCTGTTTTAAGGCTTAAATTCCTTGCGAAATGTCGCCCTTGCACCGTTTTTGGGATTATAAACTGTTGAGAATGGAAAGAACGCAGGCAAGCTCTTCGGGTTTAACCTTTTCAACGGGCTTGTTGTTCTTTACACAGTCTGCAAAATAAATGAGCTCATTTGCATAAGCGTCGCTCTTGGGCAGGTTGATGCTGCCGGTGTCGCCCTCTGCCTGCTGGGAAAGGTCGATTTTTTTGTCATCTTCAAAGTGGATAATGAATTTGCCGTTTTCCCAGGTGACAAGAGCTTCTTCAAACTGGAATCTGAACTCAGCCTTGAAGGAATAGGATGCCTTATACCACGAAGCTTCGG